>DHLZ01000320.1:28773-44028 GCA_002405515.1 Planctomycetaceae bacterium UBA4655 | reverse complement strand
CGTCCCCGACATGCACACGCCCGTCACCGCCGCGGGGAGGCTGTTCGCCATCCACCACGGCAAGGCCTTCTGTCTCGACGGCGCCGATCTGGCGCCCGTCTGGACCCACCCCGCGCGGTCGCTCAAGGGGCACGCGTCGCTCGTCGCCTCCGAGGACCGCGTCCTCGCCCTCACCGGCGGCGGCGAACTGGTGCGCCTCGACGCCCGCGCCGACGGCTTCGCCCCGCTGGCCCGGCAGCGGCTCTTCGAGCGCGAGGTGTCGCTCTTCGCGCATCCGGCCCTCGCCGGCGACTGCATCTACGTCCGCGGGCCGCGCACGCTCCTGTGCGTGGCGCTCGCCGGCGACGGGAGCCCGGCGGCCGACTGACGCCGCACATCTTGCCCCGTTTCGCCTCCTTGAAGCGGGCTTTCCCTGCCACCGTTCCCACCGGCAGGGTTTTCTCAATTGCCATCCGCGGCACATCCGATACCACCGGCGGACGGTGTTGGAGCAGGGGGGCCCGCGGCGCGTTGCCGCGAACCCGCCCCAGCCGTCCCGCGGGGACCTTGCACATGAAACGCGTTTGCTACCTGGCGCTGCTGGCGGCGATGGTCGTGCCATCGAGCGGCTGCTCGCTGATCGACCGCCTCTTCCTGGCCAACTGCGACGGTCCCTACGTCCACCAGGCCGACCACATCAACGGCCACGTCCACGACGGCGCCATGTACGACGGCGACGCCGTCTATGAGGGCTCTCCCGGCGACGGCGCGGTGTACGAGGGGGACGGCTCCGGGGCCATGTACGACCAGGGCGCCTGCCGCGACGGCCGCTGCCAGGGTGGCGGCCACTGCCGCAACGGCCTGTGCCACGGGGTGCGCTGCCAGGAGGGGGTCTGCCCCGGCGGCGTCTGCCAGACGCGCTGCCAGTCGGGCCACTGCGGCAAGTGCCACCACTGCAACCACTGCCGCCACCTCGGCCGCTACGGCGGTCTCGCCCGCCATCACCTCTCCCAGGCCGAGCAGGACGCGCTGGCCGGCTCCGACTACGGCGCCACCGGTCCGGCGGGTCCGCCAGGCGCCACCGTCGCCTATCCGTACTACACGACCCGCGGCCCGCGGGACTTCCTCGCCAAGTGCCCGCCGTCGATCGGCCCACAGTGAACCGCCGCGGGGCAGCCGGCGCGGGGAAAGCGGCTTCTGGATTTGAAATGGTGCCGGTTAGGCTGTGCGGCCTGACCGGCACGTTTCATTCGAGGAGTCGCTCCCGATGGTCCCATCCTCGTCCGGCGGCCTGACCGCCGCGGGTCGTCTCTCGCTCACGGGCTGGCTCGTCTGCGCGATCGCCGCCATCGGCTTCGCGTTCGACATCTACGAGCTGCTGATGCTGCCGCTGATCATCAAGCCGGCGATCCAGGAGCTTTCGAAGCCCGAGGTCGCCGGGCTCGTGGCGGGGGGGATGTCGCAGGCCGATGCGATGGCCCTCTGGAGCCCCGGCGGCAAGAGCTATGTCGGCTGGGCACGGACGCTCTTCTTCGTGCCGGCGATCGCCGGCGGCATCTTCGGCCTGCTCGGCGGCTACCTCACCGACCTCCTGGGCCGCCGCCGCGTGCTCACGTTCAGCATCCTGCTCTACGCCTTCTCGGCGATGGCCGCCGGCTTCGCGACGACGCTGCCGCAGCTGCTCTTCTTCCGCTGCCTCGTCTTCATCGGCGTGTGCGTGGAGTTCGTGGCGGCGGTGGCCTGGCTGGCGGAGCTGTTTCCGGATCGTGGGCAGCGGGAGCGGGTGCTCGGCTGGACGCAGGCCTTCTCGTCGCTCGGCGGCCTGCTCGTGGGAACGGCCAACATCCTCGCGGCACGGTTCGCCGACGTCCTGCCTGCCATCCACGGCGGCCACGATGCCTGGCGGTACACGCTCATCTCGGGCGTGATCCCCGCCCTGCCGCTGATCCTCATCCGGCCGTTCCTTCCGGAGAGCCCCGTGTGGGCGGAGAAGAAGGCGGCCGGCACGCTCAAGCGGCCGAGCATACGCGAACTCTTCAGCCCGGCGCTCGTGAAGACCACGATCGTGACGACGCTCGTCTTCGCGGCGAGCTACGGCATCGCCTTCGGCGCGATCCAGCAGCTGCCGCAGATTCTCGGCGGGCCGAAGGGGCACGCGGCGATCGTCGCCGCGGCGAAGGCGGCGCAGGAGGAGGCCGTGGCCGCGGCGGAGAAGGCGGGCAGGCCCGCGCCGCCGGCGGGCAAGCTCAAGGCGATCGCCGGCAACGCCACCGACGAGGCGGTCGCCACGGTCACGATCTTCCAGGAGATCGGCGGCCTCGTGGGCCGCGTGCTGCTCGCCCTCGCGGCGGTGCGGATCGCGAGCCGGCGGGCGCTCCTGCGGCTTTTTCAGTGGCCGGCGCTTCTCGTCGTGCCGGCGTTCTTCTGGTGGATCTCCACGCAGCTGTCCTCGGCCGACTCCCTGCCCTGGATCAAGGCGGGCATCTTCGTGGCCGGTCTGCTCACGGTCGCGCAGTTCAGCTTCTGGGGCAACTACATCCCGCTCGTCTTCCCCACGCACCTCCGCGGCACGGGGGAGAGCTTCGCCGCCAACATCGGCGGCCGCGTGCTCGGCACCGCCGCAGCCTGGCTCACGCTCACGTTCTCGGCGGCCACTCCCCCCGATCCCGTGCGGATCGCGCTGGCCGGCGCCGCCGTGGCCGGGGCTTACGCCCTTCTCGGCGCGGTCCTCACGCACTGGCTCCCCGAGCCCGACGCGAAGCTCGAAAATTGATCGCGATTCGCGGTCGCCCGCATGAACGGCGCCCAGTTGAACGGCGTTGCAGTTTTTACCGGCCTTGCCGTGCAAGGGCCTCGGCAAACCTCCGATCGCCCGGCTCGATTCCCAGAGTGTGTTTCGCGTGGGCGGCGACCGCCTGCGTCACGGCCGTCAGGGAGGGGATCTGTTCGCGCAAGGCGTTGAAATGGGAGGCGGTGAGTTGGAAGTCGGTCCCGTAGTCGTGGGCCGCGCGGTTTCGCAGGCTGCGGCAGGTCTGCCACGCCTCGGCAGAGCCGATG
This sequence comes from Planctomycetaceae bacterium UBA4655, assembly GCA_002405515.1. GTDB lineage: Bacteria > Planctomycetota > Planctomycetia > Pirellulales > UBA1268 > UBA4655. The sequence goes on along the minus strand of DHLZ01000320.1, from coordinate 40,992 downwards.
ATTCCGGCTTTTTCGCAGAACGCGAGCACTCGGAGGAACGTGTCGGTCCGTTCGCCGCAGAGTTCGCAGAGGTGTCGCATGGTCGTGCCGAGCAGGTCCTGGAGCTTCGCGAATCGCTCGTTCAGTGCAGCCAGCGGTTCGAAGAGCCCAAGATCCATCTGCCGCTCCGACAATGTTGCGGCCGTGAGAGGCCATTCAACCCTCGCCGCTGTCGCGTTGAGATGCCAGGCGCACCGCTGGCAGGCCTCGATGAGGTCGCCGAGGTGCCTACGGCTTTCCTCGAGCAGGGCGTTCATCAAGGTGCCTCCAGCGGCATGGCCTGCGCTGCCGCCAGTTTCTGGAAGCGGGTCATGCCACGAGCCGGATCGATGAAGGAGATGTCGAAGGGCAGAAGAAGTGCCTCCTCCAGCCGGGCGTGCAACGCGGCCTGCTGTCGGATGTCCACCGCCTGAGAAGATTCAACGAGCAGATCGACGTCTCCTCCCCGACAATTGTCCCGTGTGCGGGATCCATACAGCCAGACCGCGGCATCATCGCCGGCTGATTCGCGAATGATCAGCATGATCTGCTCGCGTTGCGCCGGGCTGAGTCGCATGAATGGGAGGTCTTTTTCGGCTGTCGGTGAGCCGGCGAACCGCGGTGATCGACGATGGCTCCCTCACCGGGAATTATAGCTCCAGCCGAGGCCTACGCGGTTCACTACTCGACGATCGTCCGCGGGGCCCGCGGCGCGTCGTCGGGGAGCGTGGGCACCGTCCAGATCGTGTACAGGCCCACGGCCACGAGCCCGAGCGCCGCGTACCGCAGCCACCAGGGGAGGCTGCTGAGCACCATGCTCGTCGCCACCACCGCGGCGACGAGGCCGACCGTGCGATACTTCATGCTCTTGCGGATGCCGCGGTAGTGCTGCCAGTCGTCGAGCGTGGGCCCGAACCACTTCGAGCGGTGGAGCCAGGCGTGGATCCGCGGCGAGCCCCGGTAGAAGCACCAGCTCGCCAGCAGCAGAAAAGGGGTCGTCGGCACGAGCGGCAGGACCGAGCCGATCACCGCCAGGGCGACGCAGGCCCAGCCGCCGGCGACGAAGAGGAAACTCTTCAGCGGGTCGGTGGTGGGGCGGAAATCCATCGGGTGAGTCCGGGGGGGCGGCTCGCGGGCGACCGGCATGGTAGCACGCCGCCATTCGGCCGGCCGTTTGTGCGGAAATCCCGCGGTTCTTATGCTGTCGGGCACTCCGCCCGTTTTCCCGCCTTCGCCCCAGGAGATTCTTCCATGCCGCTCGTCCCGATGCGAATCCTGCTCGACCACGCCGCCGAACACGGCTACGGCCTCGCCGCCTTCAACGTCAACAACATGGAGCAGATCCAGTCGATCATGGAGGCGGCGAAGGAGACCGACAGCCCCGTGATCATCCAGGCCTCCCGCGGCGCCCGCAGCTACTCGCAGGACAACTACCTTCGGCACCTCATGCTCGCCGCCGCCGAGCTCTACCCGAAGATCCCGATCGCGATGCACCAGGACCACGGCAACTCGCCGAGCACCTGCCAGAGCGCGATCGACAACGGCTTCACGAGCGTGATGATGGACGGCTCGCTCAAGGACGACGGCAAGACGCCGGCCGACTTCGACTACAACGTGAAGGTGACGAAGGAGGTCGTGCATTCGGCCCACCGGCAGGGAGTGTCGGTCGAGGGCGAGCTCGGCTGCCTGGGATCGCTCGAGAGCGGCGAAGGGGAGGCCGAGGACGGCCACGGCGCCAGCGGCAAGCTCTCGCACGACCAGCTCCTCACCGATCCCGACGAGGCGGCAAGGTTCGTGGCGGCCACGGGCGTCGACGCGCTCGCCGTCGCGATCGGCACGAGCCACGGCGCCTACAAGTTCACCCGCAAGCCCGACGGCGAGGTGCTCGCCATGAAGCGGATCGAGGAGATCCACCGCAAGCTCCCCAACTGCCACCTCGTGATGCACGGCTCGTCGAGCGTGCCGCAGGACCTCCAGGACGTCATCAACAAGTACGGCGGCAAGATGCCGCAGACCTGGGGCGTGCCCGTCGAGGAGATCCAGCGGGGCATCAAGCACGGCGTGCGGAAGATCAACGTCGACACCGACTGCCGCATGGCGATCACCGGCGCGATCCGGAAGGTGCTCGCCGAGTCGCCGGAGAAGTTCGACCCACGCGACTACCTCAAGCCCTCCCGCGAGGCGATGAAGAAGGTCTGCGCCGAGCGGATGGTGCAGTTCGGCCAGGCCGGCAACGCCGGCAAGGTGCACTGCATCACGCTGGCCGAAATGGCGAAGCGGTACGGCGTGGCCTGACCCGCAGGGTTCACTGGCCGACGTGGAGAAGCGGTGCGGCGTGGCCGGACACGCGGGGCTCGGGCGGGCGATTTCGATTCGCGGCAGGCGCATGAGACTCATCCACCACCGCTGGCTCGAGGAGCAGCTTCCCGCGTGGGAGCGGGAGGGCCTTGTCACGGCCGAGGCCGCGCGGACGCTTCGCGACCGGTATGCCGTCGAGCCGCCCGGCGGCCTGGTGCAGATGATCGTGGGGGCGGTCGGGGCGGTCCTCATCGGCACCGGTCTGATCGCGGTGCTCGCCTGCAACTGGGACGACTTTCCGCGGTGGGTGCGGCTGGCCCTGGCGCTCGGGCCGCTCGCGGTGACGCAGGCGGTGAGCTGGTGGGTGCTCGGCCGCGGCGAGACGGCGAAGCCATGGCGGCGGGAGGCGGCCGCGGTGCTCCAGACGCTCGCCGTGGGGGCGGCGATGGCGCTCGTGTCGCAGATCTACAACCTTCCCGAGAAGTGGACCGACATCGTCTTCTGGTGGTGCGTCGTGAGCGTGCCGCTGGCGTGGGCAATGCGGTCGCAGGCCGTCGCGATCGCCTATCTGCTGGGCATCACGGTCTGGACGGTCGCCGAGTCCTTAAAACGCGTGAATCTCCACGACGCGATCAATGTCGCGGACGTTCGGATCTGGTTTCCGGTTTTGCTCGCCGGCATCCTGCCGCTCTGGCCGGGGCCGGATCTGCGTCAGCGGCCCCGGGCCGGCAGCCGGCTCGTGCTGGCCGTCACGGCGCTCGTCGGTCTCCTGGCCGTAACGGCGTACGCCACCGTCCGTCCGGCATTCATGATGCCGTCGTTCCGCCTGTCTCCATGGCTCGTGATGCTCTCGGCCGCGGCGCTCGTCCTCTTCCCGCTCGACCGTGGCGGGATCGCCGAGCCGCTCGCCCGGAAGCCTCAGGTCGTCCTCGGCGGGCTCATGCTCGTCGTGCTGGCCTTGATGGAGACCTACGAGCGTCCGGCCCGGGATCTCGTCGCGGCGGTATGGCCCTCGCTGCAGCTCCACTGGTGCTGGCTGCTGCTGGCCGTCGTGGCCGGCTTCGCGGTCGTGGCCTTCCGGCAGGGGCGGTTCGCGGTGCTTGCGGTCGCGTCATTCGCGATCCTGCCTCTTCTCGCGGCTCCCCTGTCGCCGCAGGGGGCCGGCGGCTGGCCGGTCGCAATCGCCTATTCGCTCGCGCTGCTTGCGATGGCGATCGTGCTGATCGCGCTGGAGTTTGTCGGCCGCCAGGGTGCCGCGCGGATCGGCGCCGCCATGATCATGCTCCTCGTGATCCTGAGGATGGCCGACGCCGATCTTTCCCTGCTCGCGAAAGGAATCGCCTTCATCGTCATCGGATGCGGTTTCCTCGCCTTCAACGCCTTCGTCAGCCGCCGCCGGGCGACGAATCCCGGAGGATCGCCCGCATGAGGCCCGCTTCCGTCGTGTTCGCCCTGGCCGCCCTCGCGCAATGGCTCGTGCCGCTCGCCGGGATCGGGCAGTACGAGCGGTTCATGGCACGGGGCACGGTCGCGAGGCTCGAGTGTTCGGCGTCGAGTTCCTACGATCCGCTCCGCGGCCGCTACCTCGACTTGTGGCTTGCCGAGTCCGGCCAGTTCGCGCCCCGCGACATGCCCGAGCGAGGCGCCGTGCCGGTGTGGGCGACGCTCATCGCGGGCGACGACGGCATCTCGCGGATCCAATCGCTCTCGGTAACGCCCACCTCCGGGCCCAGCGTGATCCGGCTCGTCGCACGTCATTCGGGCGAAAGCAATGGTGCGAAGAGGATCAGCCTGGAGTGGCCCTTCGATCGCTTGTACACCGCGCGGCGGCTCACCCCGGAGACCGCGAAGTTCGTCGCCGGACGACTCAGCGTCGGACGATACGACTCCGGAAAGGTTGCCCTCGCCGAGATCCGCATCCTCGACGGACGGGCGCTGCTCGTCGACGTGCTCGTCGACGGCGTGTCGATCCGCGACGTCGTTCGGCGGCGGGGCGAGTGACGGCCACCGGAGCGTTCGGAACGGCGGAAAACAGGCGTTGCGACGCTTGCCCAGCCGTCCTATAGTCCCGCCCCGCGCGACGGACCGTGCGGAGACTCCAGGACCAGAACGTCCATGGTCGATGCGAGCGAAGGCAGCCTGATCAAGCACGGCCGGGAGATTCTCCGCGCCGAGGGGGAGGCCGTGCTCGACGCGGCGGAGGCCCTCGACGATGCGTTCGTGCGGGCGGTGCGGCTTCTCGAGGGCTGCACCGGCAGCGTGGTCGTGACCGGCATCGGCAAGGCAGGCCTCGTGGCCCGCAAGATCTCCGCCACGCTCGCGTCCACGGGAACGCCGAGCCACTTTCTCCATCCCGCCGAGGCGATGCACGGCGACCTGGGCGTGCTTCGCGCCGACGACGTGATGCTCGCCGTCTCGCAGTCGGGCGAGACGGAGGAGATCGTCCGCCTGCTGCCGCACGTCGCCGCCTTCCGCGTTCCGATCATCGCGCTCACCGCCCACCCCGACAGCTCGCTTGGCAAAGCGGCCCGGGTCGTCGTCTCCACGGGCCAGGTGCGGGAGGCCTGCGGGCTCGGACTGGCGCCGAGCACGAGCACGTCGGTGATGCTCGCGCTCGGCGACGCCCTGGCGCTCGTCACGAGCGGACTGCGGGCCTTCACGAGCGAGGACTTCGCGCGGCGGCACCCGGGCGGGAGCCTCGGCCGCAAGCTCGCGGTCGTCGAGGACTCGATGCATCCGCTCGCCGACTGCCGCGTCGCCGGGCCCGCCGACACCGTGCGGGAAGTCTTCAGCCGTCCGATGCCACGCCGACGCACGGGAGCGGTGATGGTTCTCGAAGCCGACGACCGGCTCGTCGGCATCTTCACCGACAGCGACCTTGCAAGACTCTTCGAGCGACGGAACGACACGGCGCTCGACCGCCCGATCGCCGAGGTGATGACGGCGTCGCCCGTGGTCGTGCCCGTGGGCACGCGGCTGGGAGACGCGGTCGCGATTCTCGAGGCCCGCCGTCTCAGCGAACTGCCGGTCATCGACGGCGACGGCCGGGCTCTCGGCCTCGTGGACGTCGTCGATCTCGTGGGCCTGCTCGAGGACGCCGCCGCCGCCGCGCGGCAGGGGGTGCGGCGGACGGGCCATGCGGCGTGACGCCGTCCGGAGGGGTGCGAGGATGAACGACGAACCGCTGACGAGCCGCCTCGCCCGGATTCGGCTTTTGCTGCTGGACGTCGACGGCGTGCTCACCGATGGGCGGGTCGTCTGGCACGACGACGGCATCGAGCAGAAGGCGTTTCACATCCGTGACGGCCTCGGCATCAGGCTCTGGCGGCGGGACGGCGGGAAGGTCGGCATCATCACCGGCCGATCGAGCCACGTCGTCGAATTGCGGGCGAGGGAACTCGGCATCGACGTCGTGCGGCAGGGCGTCGACGACAAGTGGCGGTCGGCTTCGGAGGTGCTCGCGGAAACGGGCTCTCGCTGGGAGGAGGCCGCGTTCGTCGGCGACGACCTGCCCGACCTGCCTGCAATCCTCGGCTGCGGCGTCGGGTTCGCGGTCGCCGATGCGTGCGCCGAGGTGCGAGCGGCGGCCGATCACGTGACGACGACCCCCGGGGGCTGCGGCGCCGTCCGCGAGATCGTCGAGATGATGCTGAAGGCCCGCGGCAGCTGGGATGCGATCGTCCGCCGCTACGCATCGACCGGTGCGGCCGCCGGCGAGGACGTGTCGAGGCACTCACCCTGAGGGCCGGCGGCATGGGATCGATCGAACACCCTCTCGGACGCACGCTCCGCGTCTTCTTCGTGCTCATGGCGGCGGCCGGGTTCTACCGGCTGACGGTCGTGCCGCTCGTCGAGCCGAGAAACCACGCCGTGAGCGTCGCGCTCGAACCGACCGCGGAGGAGGCGGCCGCGATCCGAGATCGCAACCGGGGCGCGATGGAGTCCATCGGCGAGATCTTCCCGGCGGGATCGTGGGAGCGGGAGGAGCCGATCGTGCTCGAGAACCGCCGCATGCGGCTGCTGTTCAAGCAGTACCACAACATGCCGGACGGCCGGGTGAATCTCGTCCCCTGCACGCTCGTGATCCTGCCGGATGCCGAGGGGCAGGAGTCGGGCGACGGCCGCACGATGGTCATGCGGGCTCCCCAGGGGGCGATGCTGCAGTTTTCGGAGCCGTTCGACCTGCGGCAGGGGCGGCTGTCGAAGTTCTCGCTCGTCGGTGGCACGCTGCGGGGACAGATCACGATCCGCGGCTCGGCGACCGCCAAAGGAGCCGAAGACGACTTCGAGATCATCACCCGCGACGTGGAGATGATCGGCAACGAGGTGCGGTCGAAGGAGCCGGTCCAGTTTCGCCACGGCCGATCGAGCGGCAGCGGAAAGGGCCTCCTCGTGAAGCTCCTGTCGAAGCCGGGCAAGGGGGACGAAGGCCCGGCCATCGCCGGGATCGACGTCGTGCGGCTCGAGCGGGACGTGCTGCTGAAGCTCGACGGGCTCGGTGGCGGCCTGCTGCCCGGATCGCAGCCCCGGTCCGGCGTCGCCGAATCGCCCGCGACGGTCACCTGCCGGGGCGGCCTCACCGTCCACATGACCGCCAACATCATCACGCTCGAGGATCACGTCGACGTCGTGCGGTCGTCTCCGGACGGCGGCACCGACCAGCTCGCCTGCGACCTGCTCTCCATCTCGCTGGCGAAGAAGCAGAAGGGGGGGCTGGAGGCCACGGAGATCGAGGCTCGAGGAAGGCCGGTCATCGCCCGCAGCATGGCCGGCGGGCTCGAGGCCCGCGCGGCGCGTCTCGGCTACGAGATCGCGACGAGGCGGATCCTGCTCGACGGCGAGCTGCCCGTGTCGCTTTCCGGGCGGGAAGTCGACATGGAGTCGAGGTCGATCGACTACGTCCCGGGCCCGTCGGGCGACCCCGGCTCGCTCATGGCGGTTGGTCCGGGCTGGCTCACGACGAAGCCGTCGGACGGCAGCCCTCCGGCGACCGTTCGGTATCGCAAGTGGCTGCGGGTGAAGCGGCATGAAGACGGGCACGTTGCTTCGGTGTCCGGCGACGCGGAGGTGAGCGTCGAATCGCAGGAGAGACTTGCGGCCTCGGAGATCCACCTCTGGCTGGAGCTTTCGAAGGCCCGCGGCGAAGCGTCCGGCGCGAAGCCCGCCGCGTCGGGTACGCCCGATCTGTCCGGTGTACGGCCTTCGAAGATGCTCGCCATCGGACAGGTGCAGATCGAGGCCGATCAGCTCGCGTCCAGCGTGGAACGGATGGAGGTCTGGTTCCGTCACCCGCCGGCCGCGCCACCCGTAGCCGCGACTCCGCCCGCATCCCGATCGGCCCCCGCCGCCGCGGCTGCCGCGGCTCCGGCCGCTGCTGGAGCCGGCCGGCCCGCGGCCGCCGTCCCGCCGGCCACCCCGCCGGCCGACCCGCCCCGTGGAAGGATTCTCGCCTCGGCCTCGCTCTTGCGAGCCGACGTCGTCATGGCCCCGCGCGGCCAGCAGGTGGAGAAAATGTCGCTCGAAGGGCAGGTCCAGCTCGTCGAGGAGCCGGTCGCGGGGAGCGTCGCCGCGAGCGATCCCACCGAGAAGCCGCTCGAGATTCGTGGCGACCAGCTCGAGCTTTCGCGTCCGATGCGGTTCGACGCGCAGGCCGTGGTCGCCGGACGTCCGGCGACGATCTCGGGGCGGGGCGCCGATCTCGAGGGGCCGCTCGTAACGTTCGACCGCGGTCGAAACACGATGACCGTGGACGGCGCGGGTCGGCTCATGATTCCCGTGCAGCCCGGCACGGCCGGCCTCGACTCGCTCGCCGTCTCTACTGCTCCACGTGCCGCGGCCGTCCAGCCGCAGGCCGCGGCCGCGGAAAGGCTCGCCGTCGCCTGGCGTGGCCGCATGGACTTCGACGGCCTCACCGCCCGGTTCGTGGACAAGGTGGTCGCCACGAGCGGCGGCGCGTCGCTCAACTCCGGGTCGCTCGACGTCGTCTTCGACCGGAAGTTCGAGTTCGGCGGAGCGAGCGACCCCAGGGCCGCGGGCCGACCGGAGGTCGCCAGGATCGCCTGCGGCAGCGGCGTGCGGCTCGAGTCGACGAGCACGACCGATGACGGATCGCGATCGGTCGAGAAGCTCGCGCTGCTCGACATGGTCGTCGACCGGGCGACGGGAGACTTCAGTGGCAACGGCCCCGGCAGGCTCTCGAGCACCCGCTTCGGCCAGCCGCCGGGCGCGATGTCGGAGGGCGGATTTCCCGCCGCCGGCGTGCCGGGATCGCCGCCGAAGCAGCCGGTCGCCCGTCCCGACGAGCTCACCTACCTCGGCGTCACGTTCCAGCGGGGAATGCGGGGCAACCTCAACCGCCGCGTGATGGAGTTTCAGCAGCGGGTGGAGGCGATATGGGGGCCGGTCGCCTCATGGGAGTCGACACTCGACGTTCACGCCCCCGGCGGCCTGCCGGCCCGCGCGGTGGCCGTTTCGAGCGACACGCTCGGCGTCGGACAATCGCCGATTCCCCTCGGGCGGCGAAACGCCATCGAGCTCCAGGCGAGCGGCAACGTGCTCGTCGAGGGAGACACGTTCACCGCGAGGAGCGGCCGGCTCTCCTGGAGCGAGGCGAAGGACCTGCTCGTCTTCGAGGGGGACGGCCGGTCGGGCGCGCAGCTCTACCGCCAGATGCACGTGGGCGCGCCGACCTCCACCGCCTCCGCGGGCCGCATCCTCTACTGGCGGGGCCTCAACCGCGTGCAGACCGACGACGTCCGCTACCTCGACTTCGACCAGCTCGGCGGCCCCTCCGCCGGCCTCGCGATCCCCGGCATGGGCGGACCGGCACGCAAGTAGGCGCACGGTACAATTCCCGCTCGAGCCTTTCCGTTCTCCTCGAGGCAACGCCAGCTCCGCATGCAACGTGACATTCTCTGGGCACCGTGGAGGCTGGCGTACGTGCAGGGGCAGGCCCGCGATACGCGTCCGCCGCCCGAGCCACAGGCGTGGCGGGCCGGTGCGGATCATGGCTGTTTCCTCTGCCGCGGGGCGGCGGCCGAGGGCCACGAGAAATCGCTCGGCGTGCTCGAGCGGACGGACCGGAGCCTCGTGATCCTCAACCGTTTTCCCTATGCCAACGGCCACCTGCTCGTGGCGCCGCTCGACCATGCGGCGACGCTCGAAAATCTCTCCGACGAGCAGCTGCTCGACCTGCAGCGGCTCATCACGAGATGGTGCCGCGTCATCGGCCGGTCGATGGAGGCGGAAGGGTTCAACATCGGGCTCAACCTCGGGAAGGTCGCCGGGGCCGGCGTTCCCGGACATCTCCACTGGCATGTCGTGCCGCGGTGGAGCGGTGACGTGAACTTCATGCCGGCGACGGCGGGCACGAGTGTCCTGCCGCAGTCGCTCGACGATCTCTGGGAGCAGCTCCATGCAGCGAGCCGACTGGAAGGCGCGTGAGACGGCGTTGCTCGCGCCATGGGCGATGCACTCGGCCGACTCGCGGGGACGCGTGCACCCGGAGCCGCCCCATCCGTTTCGCAGCCCCTTCCAGCGCGACCGCGACCGCGTCGTGCACTCCGCCGCGTTCCGCAGGCTCGCCCACAAGACGCAGGTCTTCACCGGCTATCCCGGCGACTACCATCGCAGCCGGCTGACGCACACCCTCGAGGTGACGAGCATCTCGCGGACACTCGCGCGGGCGCTCTCGCTCAACGAGGACCTCGCGGAGACCTTGGCACTCGCGCACGACATCGGCCATCCCCCCTACGGCCACGCCGGCGAGGACACGCTCGACGAGCTGCTCGCCGGGGAAGGGGGGTTCAACCACAACGCGCAGGCCCTGCGGATCGTGGAACTGCTCGAGACCCGCTATCCACGGTTCGCGGGGCTCAACCTCACGCGGGAGTTTCTCGAATCGCAGGCGTCGCGGGCGGTCCGAGGCAAGACCGCCCCCTCCATACTCGAGGCGCAGGTCGTCGATGCCGCCGACTCGATCGCCTACGACACCCACGACGCCGACGACGCCGTCGAGCTCGGGTTCGTCGAGCTCGAGGAATTGCTCGAGCTGCCGCTGGTGGCCGAGGCGGCGAAACGGGTGCGGTCACAGTTCGGGCCGCTCGAGCCGGCTGAGCTGCGGCGGGCGGTGCTCCACGAGCTCGTCGACAGCCAGGTCGCCGAGCTCGTCGATCGGTCGCTCGCCCGGATTCGAGACGAGGGGATCGATTCGGTGGCGAAGGTGCTCGCGGCCGGCCGGATCGTCACCCACTCGCCGCAGACGGCCGCCGGCAAGATCCGGCTCGAGCGGTTCCTCTTCGAGCGTGTCTACCGCAGTGCGAGCGTCCTGGAGGTGCGTCGTCCGGCGCAGGCGAGGCTCGCGGAGCTCTTTCGCTGGTTTTGCGATCATCCGGAGGCGATGCCGGCCGGGTTCGTGCGGCGGGCGGAGTCGTGGGGCGTGCGGCGGAGCGTGTCCGACTACATCGCGGGCATGACCGACCGCTTCCTCGAACGGGAGCACGCCCGCCGGCTCTGACCCGACGTTCCGACCGGTCCGTGCTACACTTGTCTTCCTATGGCACTGGTCGCACTACGAGCGGTATTCGTGATGGTGGCGGTGGGCATCGCCGTGCTCATCATCAACACCGAGTCGATGCGGACCGCACCCGGCTGGGCCCCCTGGGCCGTGCTGGGCGGCATGATCGGAATGGCCCTCACGGCGATCGGCATCGACGCCTCGATCCGCCGCAAGGATCTCACGGTGATCACGGCCGTGTACTTCGGCGTGACGGTCGGCATGTTCCTCACCTACGCGGCGCTTTTGGCCCTGGCGCCGATCCTCCAGCCGAACGCCAAGAACCCCGCCGTCGTCTGGCTCCCCCCCGTGCTCGGCACGATCCTCTGCTACGTCTGCACGAGCCTGCTTTTGCAGACGAAGGACGACTTCCGGTTCATCATTCCCTACGTCGAGTTCGCCCGCGACGTGAAGGGGCTGCGGCCGAACGTGCTCGACTCGACCGCCATCGTCGATGGGCGGGTCGCCGATCTCGCCGAGTCGGGCATCTTCGAGAGCCGGTTCGTCGTGCCCTCGTTCGTCGTCGACGAGCTACATGCCGCGGCGGAGGCGTCGGAGAAGCAGCGGCGGCTTCGCGGCAAGCGGGGGCTCGACATCCTTTCGAGGCTGCGGTTGAGCAAGGCCATCGACATCGAGGTGCTCGCCCCGGTCGGCGAATCCGACGAAGACGGGTCGGGCGATCATGCTTCGGACGATGCCCGAGTCGTGGCGATGGCCCGCCGGCTCGGCGGCCGCGTGATCACCAACGACCTGAACACCGTGAAAATAGCGGGCGTGCGGTCGGTGCCGGCGATCAACATCAACGACATCGCCGTCTCGTTGAAGCCGACGTTCGTTCCGGGAGACGCCCTCGAGGTGCGGGTCGTGAAGCCGGGCGAGGAGCCGGGGCAGGGGGTCGGCTACCTCGAAGACGGCACGATGGTCGTCATCGAGGGGGGCCGCGACCAGATCGGGCGAAGCCTGCAGGTGAGCGTCACCGGCACGCTCCAGACCACGGCCGGCCGCCTCGTCTTCGCGAAGCCGCAGCATTCGCTGCGGGCCTGAAGCCTTCGGTCCACTCGCGTCTTTTATGTTCCAGCCAGGTTCGCAGCCATGTCGTTGATTGTTTCCAGCCGTCGCGGGTCGGCAACAAACGGGTGACGCCGAATTCGTGATGACGCCGATGCGAACTGTCGATCGGTCTGACCCGCTGTCCGGCGCCGGCGCGACGGTCTGCACGGCCTGCCCGATGCTCTGCGACGACGTCGCCGTCGGGCCGGCCACGGCAATCGACTCAGCGATGACGGTTGAACGGGCCTGCGACCACGGACGGCTGGCGATTGCGGGCGTGCTCGCGCGACACGCCGGCA
>DHLZ01000320.1:22587-28547 GCA_002405515.1 Planctomycetaceae bacterium UBA4655 | reverse complement strand
CGGCGGCGGCTTCGACACCGGCTCCCGCGACGGCCGCCTCGTCACGGGGTCCTCGATCGCGCGGGCGGGCGAGGTCACCGCGCAGTGGGAGGAGCTTCGCGACCGGGCCGATCTCGTCATGCTCTGGTTCGCAGATCCTTCAGGATCGCACCCGCGGTTCATCGAACGGTTTCTCGATCCCGCCGTCGCGGGATCGCCGCGGACGATTCTGGCTCTCGGTCCCGTGCGGCCCTCGCTGCCGGATGGCATGAGCTGCGAGCATCTCGCCTGCGAAGCGTCCCTCGCGGTCGACCTCGCCCGTTCGATCGAGGCGGAAGACGATGCCGATCCCATCGCGGTCCGTGTTCGCGGGTACATCGAGTCTGCAAAGTGCACGGCGATCGTCACCGGCGCGGGCGACGCCATCGGGATCGAACGATGGGCGGTCGCCCGCCTGGTTCGGCATCTCGCCCACCGCGGGCCCGCGTTCGAGATCCCACTCGGCCCCGGCGTCCTCTCCGGGGGGGGCAACGCCGCCGGAGCCGCGGCCGTGGCGACGTGGCGGCACGGGGCGAGTGCCGCGATCGCCGCGGCCTGCGATCGCGGCGGGCGGTTCGAGCCGGCCGAAGCGGATGGGGAGCGGCTCGTCGCACGGGGCGAAGTCGATCTTCTCCTCGTCGTCGGCGGACTGTCGGAGTCGATGCGGCGGGCGGTGGCGGAGGCGACGCGTTCGCAGGTCGCTCACGGCCACGATGTCGTCTGGATCGGCGCCGATCCGGAGAGGGTCGTGCCGGGATCGCGGCGGACCGTGTTCGTCCGTTCGGCCGGCACGATGCTGGAATCGCAGGGGCAGATGCTTCGGGAAGACGGCAGGCTCGTGGCGCTCCGGCCGCTTGTCGCCGCCGATGCTCCCTCGCTGGAAGCCGTGCTCGGGCAGTTTCTCGATCAGCTTGGCGGGGACGCCCGGGAGGCCATGCCATGAGGCCGGGCGAATCGACTTTCGCCGCAGACGCAACCCTCACCTGCATCGAAGGGGCGAGGATCCACGATCCGGCCCACGGTCGCGACGGCGTCGTCGGCGACATCTGGTTCGAGGGGGGCAGGATCATCGAGCCGCCGTCGGCCGAGCGGCGGGCTGCGGCCTCGATCATTGCCGGTCGCGGGCTCGTGGCGATGCCGGGAGGCGTCGATCTCCACAGCCATGTCGTCGGGCCGAAGGTCGCGGCGGGCCGGAGGATCTCGCCCCACCTTGCCCGCGGGCCGGTGGCGGCGGTTCCGACCATCGCGGCGACGGGCGATCTCTACGCGTCGCTCGGCTACACGACCGTGTTCGACGCGGCGATCGCCACGACGTCTGCGGGGATCGCGAGGATGGAACTCGACGACCTGCCGAACCTCGACAAGGGGATGTATCTGCTCGCGGCCGACGACCACGACGTGCTCGCGTCGATCGCCTCCGGCAGCGAGGCCGAGACGGCGAGGCTCGTCGGTGACATCGTCCGCGCGGGGGCGGGCTGGGCGGTGAAGATCGCCAACCCCGGCGGGGCCGTCTTCTGGAAGCAGGGGCTGCGGGGCGACCACCGCGACCTCGACGACGCCGTGCCCGGATTCGATCTCACGCCGCGGCGGATCCTCGAGCGAACGCAGCGGGCCGTCGCCGCGGCAGGCCTGCCCCACTGCCTCCATGTGCATACCGTGAACCTCGGGCTGCCCGGCAATTGGAGGACGACGCTCGAGACGATGAAGACGCTCGACGGCCTGCGGGCGCACCTCGCGCATGTGCAGTTCCACAGTTATTCTGGCGGCGGCCTCGACGCCGAGGCGTTCGGGTCGGGCGTCACGCCGCTCGTCGAGTATTTCGACGCCCACCCCTCCCTCACGCTCGACGTCGGGCAGGTGCTCTTCGGCGACACGGTCGCCATGACGGGCGACTCGACGGCCGCGGAGCATCTCGCCCACGCGACGGGCGTCCCGTGGATGTCGCACGACCTCCATCTCGAGGGAGGCTGCGGCGTCATGCCGATCCGCTACCGTGAGAAGAGCCTCGTGCATGCCTGGCAGTGGGCGATCGGCCTGGAGTGGTTCCTCTCCGTCGCCGATCCGTGGCGGCTCGTGCTCTCGACCGACCACCCCAACGGGGCCCATTTTCTCGCCTACCCGCTGCTCATGCGGCTGCTCGGCGACGAGTCGTTCCGCCGCGAGGCCTTGTCGCGGATCCACCCGGCGGTGCGGCGGAAGAGCCCGCTTGCGGGCATCAGCAGGCAGTACACGCTCAACGAGCTGTGCATCGTGACCCGCGCGGCGCCGGCGCGGATCGCGGGCCTGCCGCAGAAGGGGCATCTCGGCCCCGGGGCCGACGCCGACATCACGCTCTACCGACCCGACCCCGACCTCTCGCGGATGTTCGCCATGCCCGCGAAGGTCTTCAAGGGAGGCGTGCTCGTCGCCGAGGACGGCCACGTCCGCCGCCGGGTTGCGGGCCGCCTGCTCGCGGCGTCATCCTGAACGATGCCGGACTGCCGCGTGCACCAAGGCGATTCCGAGCCAGGGCAGACCGATGATTGTGGAGATGCGATTGACCGGACTACACTTTTTCTCCGCAATCACCATCGGTCTCGTGACATCAAGTCGACCCATCCTTGCAAAGGGAGCCTCCCAAGCATGCGAACATTCCGCCTTGCCCCGGTTGTTCTGCTCCTGTGCCTGCACGGCGCGTCGCTTCCTGCGGCTGACACCTGGCACGTGGCATGGACTCGGCAACTGCCCGATCGCCAGCCCATGTGGGCCCACAACCAGCGACGCTTTCCCGTGGATCGCGGCACCAAGGTGGTGGACGCCGGCGACCTGCTCCTGGTGGGCTGCACCGCCGACGGGACGGTGCGGGCCTATCGCCGCGCCGATGGCAGCGAGGCATGGCGGTTTGGCTTCGACGGCGCGGTGCGGTGGGTGCCCACCGTGGCGGGCGACGCCGTCTTCGTCGGCAGTGACGACGGCACCGTGGCATGCCTGAATCTCAAGGACGGCGGCCTGCGGTGGCGGTATCGCCCTGGCCCGGGCACGCGGCAGTGCATCGGCCACGAGCGTCTGCAATCGTCGTGGCCCATCGCCACCAGCATCACCGTGGCGGGCGGAGTGGCCTATGGCGGATGCGGATACTTCATCGACGACGGCATCTGGGTCTTTGCCGTGGACGCGGCGACAGGCGAGGAGCGGATGTTGCGCCGCCAACTCAAGGACCGCATCGGCGGCCGTGTGGTCGTGGAGGGTGACAGCGTGGGTTTCGTGGGGTTGCGGCAGCGGTGCGACGAAGCCGAGGATTTTTCGGTCGTGCTCGACATCGCCACCGGCGAACGCCGCTCCACCACCGATGCCAAGGGCAAGGTCGTTCCGGCCAGCCTCAAGGTGCCGAACCCCGGCGGGCCACCTCTGCTTCGGCTGGCTCGCGGCGACGGCAACACCTACACCGTCATGGAAGCGGTGATCGAGTCGAGTCCCGGCCCTGCCACGGATCCCACCGGCGGCCCCGGCGTAGTGACCCAAAGCCTGCCGGCCGCCGATGCTGCCCGGGGCGTCTTGGTGATCGCGACCAGCGGCCAGCGATTGATCGGTTTCAGCCGCACTCCGCCGGCGTCGCCGGCGGCGCTCGCTGAGCCCGACGCCGGGAAATCCACAGCGCACCCGCTGGCCGCCGCCATCGACGGCGGCTGGGTCTTGGTGGCGGGGCTGGCCGATGGCGGGCTGGTCGAGGGCTTGGCACGGGCCGGCAACGCGGCCCATCTGGTGGCCGTCGATGCCGACGCCGCCCGCACCGCCGCCGTGCGGAAGCGGCTCATGGACGCCGGCCTGATGTCGAGCGGTCGCGTGCAGGTGCTGACCATCGACCCCGCCAGCGACGACCTGCCCCCCTGGTGCTTCGCGTTCGTGGCAACCGAGCGGGAGGGCGTGAACAGCGGGCTAACGCGGCTGCTGCGTCCCTACGGCGGCACGTTGCTGCTGCCGGCCAAGGCCGACCCGGCCGCCGTGATCAACGGCCGCCGCGACTTGGAGGTGGTCTCCCTGGGCGACGCCAAGGCCGTGCGCCGGCCCGGCCTGGCCACCGGGCACGCCAACTGGAGCCACGACATGGCCGACGCGGCCAATGCCAGCGGCCTGCTCGAAGCCGATCTGCACTTCCCCCTCGGCGTCCACTGGTATGGCGGTCCCGCCGACAGCGGAGACAACTTCATGGTGCCGGCGAAAGGCACACAGGAAGGCCAGGTGCCGCAGCCCCAGGCCCACCTGCTGGCCAAGGGCGTGTGGATCCAGCAAGGCATCGGCCGGGTGGCGGCGTTCGACCAATACACCGGGCGGTTCCTGTGGAAACAGCCGCTGCAGGCCTGGTATCCGTTGGCCGCACTGGGCGTCCACAACCAAGACGTTAAGGAGCCGTGGGACAACCCGCAAAGCAACCGGATGCCGGTGACCAGCTGCGACATGTGCCGGTCGGGCGGGTTCAACATGTCGTGCAACACCAACGAGCTGTTCATCGCCGCCGCCAAAGAGCTGCTGGTCTTCGATCTACTCACCGGCGCGCAGCGGGCCGCCTGGACGATCCCGGCCGAGCTTGGCGACCTGCGCTGGGGCCACCTGCGGGTCGATGACCAGGTGGTGGTGGCCAGCCTGTTCGCCGCCGAGGATCTGCGGCGGGCCCGCGCCGGCTGGGACGGCAACGGCGGCCACTATGCCAAAGACCGCCAGCGGATGCGGCATCTCGTGTGCCTGGATGCGCGGACGGGCGCAGTGCGATGGAAGATCGATGCCGCGCGTGGATTCGTGAACCATGGCTTTGCCATGGGCGGCGGACGGCTGTACGCGGTCGACCTGCTGGCCGGGGGGGTGGTGAAGGGGATCGCCACCACGGAAGGCAGCGTGCCACCGAATGCCGACAAGGGCAGCATGCGGAGTTTTGACCTGGCCACGGGCAGGCAGCTGTGGGAGGTGGACCTGCCGGCCTTGCTCACCGACATCGTCTATGACGCCGCCCAGGACATGCTGATCCTGCCCTCGCGGCATGGCTATAAGCTGGTCGGTGACGCATGGGAGGGGGCCGCCGGCAACGACCCGAAAGTCCACAAGAACGCCGTGAAGGGCCTGCTTGTGGCCCTGCGCGGGGCCGATGGCAGCGAGGTCTATCGGTGCAGCGACTTCGTCTACAAGGAGCCCTACTCGCTGGCAGGGACGCGGGTCGTCCAGCGGGACGGCTTGGAGCTCGACGCCCTGACCGGCCGCCGGTTCGAGCGGCGCAGCCCGGTCACGGGCGTGCCCGCATTCTGGACCGTGCCCACGGCCGGATGCACGCACCTCATCTCGTCGCGGTCGTTCGCCGCCAACCGGTCGAATTGGATCGATCAAGACAACCTCATGGTCGGCCAGCTCAGCGGCGACAGTGGCTGCAGCCCCACCAACATCCCGGCGGGCGGGCTGGTCAACATCAGCAACGCCGCCATGCCGCGTTTTAATAACCGCGCCCAAGCCACCACGCGCACGCTCGCCCATCGCGAGCCGGTCACCGCCTGGGCCGGCGACGCCTGCCTCAGGCTGCAGGCCGCGGCCGCCCCCGTGCAGGTGCTGGGCCTGCTGCCCGGCGCGCCGGGCAACCGCGCCGATGCCCAGGGGCGATGGTGGATTCGGGTCCAGGCCACCGGCGTCATGGCCGGGCGAACTCCGAAGTTAGCCCAGGGCGAGACGGCCCCGGAGGCCATGGGCCTGTATGAGATCGCCGAGCATCGCCTCCGCGGCGCCCGGGGACTGCCGGCCTGGGTGGGGGCCTGGGGCCAGATCGGCCCCCCTGCCATGCAGGTGCCCGTGGTCTTCCCGGACGGCGGGGTGCCCCTCGATGGCCTGCGGTATCGGCTGAGTTTCGTGGTGGCCGAGCCTGAAACGCGGGTCCAGGTTGGCCAGCGGGTATTCAGCATCAGCTGCGACGACACCGTGGTGGCCGA
>DHLZ01000320.1:18513-22398 GCA_002405515.1 Planctomycetaceae bacterium UBA4655 | reverse complement strand
CGCCGAAAGGCCCGAACATCACGGTGAAGCTGCAAGCCAAGGCCGGAAGCCTGCCCCCCGTGATCGGCGGCATCCTGGTCGAACGCCTGCCCTGAGCGAACTCGATCACCAATGCGGCACAAGCAAGTCCGCGGCCCAAGAGCCGTGGCGGCCACCCGCATCAGGCCATGCTGCTGGTCACCTTGCACGGCATCGAGCAGTTCCGTTTTCCGAGTTCGACCTGCCGACTGCGATCGACATTCGCGGCCGCAGGCCGGTGTCGATCGTCACACGCGGGGGATTTCGAATCCCTTGCGCGGCGTGCGGGCCGCGAACGCCGCCGCCTGCTCGTCGCCCACGATCCTCTCCGCGGCCGGATCCCATGCGATCGTGCGGCCGAGTCGTGCGGCGATCGCGGCCAGATGGCAGGTGTTCATCGCGACGACGTGGCTGAACACGTCCGACACCGGCAGGCCGCCCTCGCGGATGCAACGGAAGAAATTCTGCTTGTGCTCCTCGGGCGGCTTCCCCTTGAAGAGCGTTCGGACGTCGTCATCGGTGAACCGGCCCTCGTCCCAGGCCTCGTCGATCGGCGTGCCGGCGATCCGTTTACGGCTGACGAAGATGCTGCCCTTGGTCCCGGTGAACGTGATGCCGTTTTCGCCGCGGCTGGTGACCACCATCTCGACGCCGCTGGCGAAGCGGCACTTCACGTTGAAGTCGTAGGCGGTGTTGTACCAGTCGTCGAGCGTCGGATAGCCGTCCTTGAACGGAACCGGGTGGCGGGCATCGATGCCGTCGATCGACACCGGACCCTTGCCGCGGGCGTCCTCGCGCAGTGCCCACTGGGCGATGTCGATGTGGTGCGCGCCCCAGTCGGTGAACTTGCCACCGGAGTATTCGTACCACCAGCGGTATTGGTGGAAGCGATGGAGGCGGTAGGGGACGGACGGCGCCTGGCCCTGCCACATGTCCCAGTTGAGGCTCCTCGGCACGTCCTCCACCGGGAAGGCGCCGCCGATCTGGCCGCCGTCGAGCGCGACCGTGACCTGGCGGATGTCGCCGAGCAGGCCCTTGTGGACCATGTTGACGGCCCGGAGAAACAGCTTGCGGTCGCTCCGCTGCTGGGTGCCGATGAAGAACTGCTGCCGGGGATGCTTCTCGGCCGCAACGCGGGCCAGCTGATTCTCCTCGAGCGTGAGCGAGAGGGGCTTCTGGCAGAAGACGTGCTTGCCGGCCTGCAGCGCCTCGATCGCGATCTTCACGTGCCACGGATCGTGGGTGGTGATGCTCACCACGTCGATGTCGGACCGCTCCAGCAGCTTCCGGTAGTCGCCGTAGGCATCGGCCTTCCCGGCACCGACGCGGACGTCGTAGCGGGCCCGCTCGAGGCTCTTCGCATCGACGTCACAGACGGCGACGATGTCGCCGAACTCGGCAAGCCCGCGGGCGTCGTGCATGCCGATCCAACCCATGCCGATGCAGCCGACGGCGGGGCGGTCGTTGGGCGACTCGTTGGCGAACCCACGGGTGCTTTCGGCGACGAAGGGCACGAAGCCGCCGGCAGTTGCCGCAGCCGTGCCTGCGAGGGTGGACTCCATGAATCGCCGCCGGGACGACAGGCTTGCATCCGCCATGTGAACCTTCTCCGACCGGACAGGGAATGACTTTGGCTCGAGAGTCTAGCGTGCCTTCCGCCGTGAGGCGACCGATGGCCGGCCGCTTCCCGACGACCCATGGCGGGTTTGCTTGGGATGGGGAAGCCCCATCACGAGTTGCCTCGCGACGCGAGCCGGTCGATCGCGGCGACGTGGGCGTCGTGGAAGGCCTCCGGGGAGAACCGTTCGGCCGCCCGCAGCCGGGCCGCCTCGCCGAGCCGCGCCGCGAGATGCGGATTCTCGAGGAGCTTCGCCGCCTGCCGGGGAAACTCGCTCGCCGGCTCCGCCGGCACGACCCGGCCGCTCGCGCCATCCTCGATCAGGGTGAGGGCGGCCATGCTCTCGACGGCGACGATCGGCCGGCCCGCGGCCATCGCATCGAGGATCGCGCCGCCGAGGGCGACTTCTCCCGACTGCCAGACGATCGTCGCATGGGCGAGAAGGTCGCCCGCCCCTTGGTGGATCGGCGGCCGCAGGCAGGGCACGACCTTCAGCCTGTCCGTGACGAGATGCACGCGGGCTCTTCGGGCGAGCCGTCCCGACTGGCTGCCCGCGCCGACGAGCAGGTGTTCGACCCCCTGGTGGACGACGTCGATCTGGTCGATCGCCCAGAGAAGCCGTTCGAGCCGTGACGGCGGCTCGAGCGGCGAGACCGAGACCGTCCATGGGCGATCGGCCCGCAGGCCGTAGCGGGCCGCGACCTCGTCGCGGGGCGGGATGGGAGCAGGCATGGCGGGGTTAGCGGGCTCGGTCGGGATGCCAGGCGGGACGACGACGACCGGCGGACCGCACGCCGCCTCGCGGCAGGCCGCCGCCACCATGGCGCCATCCGCGAGCACGAGGTCCGCGCGGGAGAGAGCCGCCCGTCGTGGCCATGAACGCCCCGGAGGCGTCGCCGCGCGGATCACAAGCGGCGGCCGGCGTCCGCGGGCAAGGCCCGCGATAGCGATCGCGGCCGCGGCGGCGGCACCACTCGACCACCCCCACGCCTCGACGAGATCGAACTCTCCGCGGCACAGGAGGCGTGCCAGGCCGACGATCGCGGAAGGATCGACCGGCAGGTTCGAAGGCGTCGGCCGGCTCGAGAGCCGATGGACCGCCGCGATCGGTCCCCCTGCCGTCATGAGCGGGCCGTCGGCCCAGCCGTCGATCGACACCGTGGCCAGATGGACTTCGAACCCGCGGGCGACGAGCCCCGCGGAGGCGAGGAGCACCTGCCGGCCGGTGCCGATCGGGTCGAGCCCGCGGCTCACGAGGACGACGCGACGGCCTCGACCGCTCATGGGAGTCGGCAGGGCTGGAGGAAGTCGGCCCGCGGCGTTGCGAGTTCCGAAGCGTCGAGGGAGGCGACATGCGGAAGCTGTCGCCAGCAGCCGTCGTAATCGAGTCCGTAGCCGACCACGAATGCGTCTGGAATGTCGAAGCCGACGTAGTCGGGCTCGATCGCGACCTCGGCCCGCCCCTGTTTTCGAAAAAGCACGAGCGACTTCACGCTCGCGGCCCCACGACGGCGGAGTTCGGCGACGATGGCCTCGAGCGTGCGGCCCGTGTCGAAGATGTCGTCCACGAGCAGGACGTCCTGCCCGTCGAGATCGGGCAGGAGATCGAGCCGCAGGTCGAGGCGGCCCGGGGAGGTGGCGGTGCCCCGGTAGCTCGAGGCCTGGATCATGTGCAGCCGCACCGGGCCGTCGAGCCGACGGATGAGGTCGGCCACGAACACGATGCTCCCCGTGAGCACGCCGACGATCGAGAGCGGACGGCCGTCGTAGTCGCGGCGGATCTCCCGGGCGAGCCGATCGACGCCGTCGGCAAGGTCTTCGGGGGAGAGGAGAATCTGCACGGGCGTGCCGGCGGTAAGCGGTCGGGGGTCGGGACGTGGATTTCCGCAGTATGCGGAAGGGATATCATAACGTGGTCAGGCGGCCCGCAGCACCATTTCCGCCCCGTGAATGACTCCGGCGCGACCTGTCGAAACCGGCTACAATCAATCCCGTCGATGAGGTGATGCCTTAGAATGTACTATCGGGAGCATCAAGTAGTTGACATTGTTCTGCGGGCAACTCGGCCTGCTGACTTTCACGGAAGCCTGAGGCGCAAGTTTCCCTGCAGGCGAACAGGTGCCCATTGCGGAAGCCCGAGGCGCAAGCCGAGAGGGGAGTTGACGATGTGCAGAAAAGCGGCGTCAGGCACTCAAAAACGCTCGGAATGGAACTGTTTTGCCAAATCACCCGGCTCTTGGCGCGACCCT
>DHLZ01000320.1:10618-18353 GCA_002405515.1 Planctomycetaceae bacterium UBA4655 | reverse complement strand
GCGACCCTGAAGCCCCTCTCGGCTCGCGCCTCGGGCTTCCGGGTTTTTCGCAACTCGGCCTGCAGGGAAACTCGCGCCTCGGGCTTCCGTGGGACAATGGTGCCGCTCAGTCAGACGAAAACCACTGTCAACAACATCGTGCTCGGGGTAGTAACTAGGGAATCTGTATGACCCCTATTCGCATCATCGGAAAAGTGGATGCCGCGCACCGTTTGACCGCAACCGTGCCCATCGCCGTGCCGGCGGGCGACGTCGAGGTTGTGGTGATCGTCCCAGAGCCCTCAGGGGATGCGGTAGATCGCCTTTGGGAGGTCGGTGTTGCCGCGGAGTGGCACGACGACCTTGCGGATGAGCGGCAAGACATCTACTCGCTCGCAGATGGGACGGCCGTCGATGAAGCCCGGTGAGATCTATCTCGGCCGGTTTCCCTTCGGTGATATCGCGGGAATGAAGGCGACCTTGCATGGAACGAGTCTGGTTCGGAGGCTGGGAGAACTCTCGCCCGAGGCGGCGGGCATTGTTACAGAAAAACTTCGGGCATGGCTCTCGCTGTAACCAGGCATGACCGATCAATCCGGCTGGTCGATGATCGAGGTCGCCGGCACACCCTGCGACATCCACGAGCCGGCCTCGGCGGTGCCGGGCATGGCCGCGATCCTCCTCGGCGATCTTCGTGGGCTTCCGGCGGTGATGGAAACGGCCCTCCGCCGGCGGATCGAGGCCGCCGGGCTGCGGGCGATCGCGCCGGCGGGCGGCGATGCCTGGTGGCTCGAACGGGTGGTGCCGTCGTTCGATCCTGCGAGGTCGCCAGCGGCGGTCGTCTGCGGAGCCGTGCTCGAAGAGGCCGCCCGGAGGTTCGGCGTGACGCCGCCGGGCGTCGCCCTCATGGGCTGCGGGGCGGGAGGGCAGGGGGCGCTCGGCATCTCCTACCGCCGGCCGGAGACCTTTCCGGTGGTGGCGGCGGTGGCCCCGGCGATCGACTTTCATCTCGCGATGCGGGAAGGGCTCGAGGGAAGCGGGGTGCTCTGGGACGTGTACGACGACGTGGAGCGGGCCAGGCAGGACACCGCGATTCTCCACGTTCATCCGCTCAACTGGCCGAGGAACCAGTTTTTTGCCGCCGACGTGGACGAAGCCGTCTGGTATGACAGTGCCGCGAGGCTCCATGGCAAGCTCGCGGCGCTCGGCGTGCCGCACGAGTGGCTGCTCGACCGCGTGGACGCGGCGAGGGGATTCGCCGACACCGCCGCCGAGGCGGCAGTGACGTTCGTCGTCGACCGGCTCGGCCGGGAGTCACGCCGCATCGCCTGACGCGGCCGCCGACGAGAGACGGACAGGACCACCGATCCCGTGACGTTCAAAGTCGACCTCGCCGTCTTCTCCGGTCCGCTCGACCTGCTCCTCTACCTCGTGAAGCGTCACGAGGTGGACGTGACGGAAGTTCCCATCGCGAAGGTGGCGGAGGAGTTCGTCGAGCACCTCGAGGTGCTCGAGTCGCTCGCGATCGAGGAGGTCGGCGAGTTCATCGAGCTTGCGAGCGTGCTCCTCGAGATCAAGGCGAGGGCGCTCCTGCCCGCGACGGAGGAGGAGGCGGAGGAAGCGGCGGACGAGCCCCGCGAGGATCTCGTGAAGCGGCTGCTGGAATACAAGCAGTACCGCGACGCGGCGGTGCTCCTCGAGGACCGGGCGCGGCAGTGGGAGCTGCGGTTCTCACGCCGAACGGCCGAGCCGGCGGCGGCCGGTGCTCCGGCGGAGGTGACGATCGCCGACGCCCACGTCTGGGACCTGGTCGGAGCGATGTCGCGGGTTCTCAAGCGTCGGCAGAAGGCGCAGCCCCGCACGATCCAGCACGACGACACCCCGATCGAGGTGCATGCCGAGCGGATCATGGGGCTCCTCGCGGAGAGGGGGAGGCTCGCTTTCTCCGGGCTCTTCGACGACGGGATGCCCCGGACTCGCGTCGTGGGTATCTTTCTGGCGGTGCTCGAGCTCGTCCGTCGATCCGCGATCACCGCCCGCCAGGAGGAGATCTTCGGCGAGATTTGGCTCGTTCCCGCCCAGAAGTGACCGCATGCTCGACAACGCCCCCATCCGCACCCTCGTCCACAAGGGGCTCACCGTCGAGGGCTATTCCCGCGCCGCCGTGCAGAGCTACTGGCGAATCCCGGAGCTCAAGCTCGGGTTCGACCTCGGCGGCCAGCCCTGGGCGTTCATGGCGACCCCCACCTGGTTCGTCACGCACACCCATCTCGACCACATCGCGGCCCTGCCTGTCTACGTCGCGCGGCGGCGGATGATGAAGATGGAGCCGCCGACGATCTACCTGCCGGAGAACGCGGTCGAGCCGATCGAGAAGCTGCTCAAGGCGGTGAGCCGGCTCGACCGCGGCCGGCTCCCCTGCACGCTGCTGCCGGCCCGCCCCGGCGACGAGATCGAACTGTCGCGGGAGCACGTCGTCACCGTCTCCGCCACCTGTCACACGATGCCGAGCGTGGGCTACGTCGTCTGGGAGCGGAGGCGGAAGCTCAAGCACGAATACCACGGGCTGCCCGGCGACAAGATCCGCGACCTGCGGCTGTCGGGCGTGGACGTGACGCACGAGGTGCGGACGCCGCTGGTCGCCTACCTCGGCGACAGCACGCCCGAGGGGCTCGACCGCTGCCCGGCGATGTACGAGGCGATGGTGCTCATCACGGAGCTGACGTTCGTCGCCCACGCCCACCGCAAGGACAAGATCCACAAGTACGGCCACATGCACCTCGACGACCTCCTCTCGCGGCGGGAGCGGTTCCGCAACGAGGTCATCATCGCGACCCACTTCTCGACGCGGTACACCGACGACCGCGTCCGCAGGACCCTCGCGAAGAAGCTGCCCGACATGCTCGACGGGCGGCTGCGGATCTGGCTGTGAGCGTTTTTGCCGCGGTGTTTGCGAGTGGATGCCGCGTCATCGCGGCTGCCGAGGAAGCAGACGCTCCGTCGCTGCGGCCGTCCGTCAGCGGCGGTCACTTCTTCGAGCCGGCCGGCGAATTGGCGTCGGGCATGGCAAGGGCCGCGAAGGCGGCAAAGCGGGCGGCGATCAGGCCGTCGTCGTTGAGGATCGTGCCTGTGCCGCGGCCCACTCCGATCGAGGCGTTGCTCGCCCGGGAGAGATCGACGAAGAACGTCTCGTTCGCCTCCACGACGTTGTCATTCCGCACCGAAACGGAGATCGACTGCGTGGTCTGGCCCGGATTGAACGTGAGCGTGCCGCTCGTGGAGGTGTAGTCGCCGTTCCTTCCCTCCTTCGCCGTGCCGTTGGTCGTGGCGTACCGCACCGTCACCCTCGTCGAGAGGGCCTGCGACAGCGTCACGGTGAACACGAATCGGCCGGCGTTCTCCAGCTGCGACACCGATGCGATCGACAGCGTCGGCGTCGGCTGCTGGTCGTCGTTGGTGATCGTGCCGGTCGCCGTGCCGGTCAGCACGCGGGCGTTGGCCGACGGGGCCGACAGCACGACGGTGAAGGTCTCGTTGGGCTCGAAGGCGGTGTCCCCGGTCACGTCGATCACGATCGTCTTCGAGACTTCCCCCGGAGCGAAGGAGACCGCGCCGCTCTCGGCGACATAGTCGCTCCCGGCCGTCGCGGTGCCGTTGGCCGTCGCGTAGTTCACGGTCACGATTTCCTGCGCCGCGGCCGAGAGCGTGACGGTGAACGAGAGCGGCGTCGTGCCGGAATCGCCCTCGGCCACGCTGCGGCCGCTGATCGAGATGCCCGTCGCCGGCGTCGCATTCAGGGCGGCCGCCACGTCGAGCCGGCCACCCGTCACGGTTCGGACCGCGACGGACGGCGTCGGCCGCGCGGTCGAAAGGATCGCCGAACGGATCGCAGCCGCCGACGCAGCCGGGTAGGCGGAGGCATAGAGTGCGACCGCGCCGGTGACGTGGGGCGTGGCCATCGAGGTGCCGCTGTAGGAGGCGTAGCCGGAGTTGGGCACCGTCGAGTTGATCCCCGATCCCGGGGCGGCGATGTCGACGGTCGTCGCACCATAGCTCGAGTACGACGCCAGGCCCCCGGTGGACGTGAGCGCCGCGACGGCGATCACGCCCTCGTAGGAGGCCGCGGACTCCGTGGACGTGCCCACGAGCGTGGAGTAGTTGGAGGGGAAGTTCGAGGTGGCGTCGTTGTTGGAGGAACTGTTGCCCGCCGCCGCCACGAAGAGGATGTTGGCCTTCGCGGCCCGATTGATCGCGTCGTGCAGGGGTTGGGAATAGCCCCCGCCTCCCCAGGAGTTGTTCGTGGCGACGATGTCGATGCCATGCCGTGTCTTGAGGTCGGTGAGGTAGTCGAGGGCGAGCACCGCGTCGGACGTGTATCCACCGCCAGGGCCGAGGAACTTGGTCGAGATCATCGTCACGTTCCAGTTCACGCCCGCCACGCCCACGCCGTTGCCACCGACCCCGCCGATCGTGCCGGCGACGTGGGTGCCGTGGTCGTCCTCGCCCGGGTCGTAGACCGAATTGTCTTTGTAGTAAAAATCCCAGCCGTTGATGTCGTCGACGTAGCCGTTGCCGTCGTTGTCGATGCCGTCGCCGCTGATCTCGTAGGGGTTCACCCAGATGTTGGCCGCGAGGTCAGGATGCCTGATGTCGACCCCCTCGTCGACGATCCCGACGACCACCGACTTCGAGCCGGTGAACCCCGCGTCCCACGCCTTCTCGGACTGGCTGCCGAACTGGTTCGTCGTGCCGCTCGGTCCGCTGCCACTCGGCTGGTCGTCGCCATACATGCCCCAGAGGCGGCTCGAGGTCGTGTAGTAGGGGTCGTTGCTCACCGCCGCCTTGGTGACCTTCCAGTTCGGGCTGGCCGAGATCACGCCGGGTCGGCTGCGGAGGGCGGCAACGGCCGCCTCGACGCTGACGCCCGTGTCGAGGCGGAGTCGCTCGATCGCCGGATCGCCCATGGCCCGCATGGCGACCGTTTCGATCAGTTCGGCCGCCCGACCACGCACGAGCGACCTGAGGCCGTCGCGGATTGCCGCCGACGCGGAAGGATCATACTGGACGAGGAGTTCGCCGTCGGCGTAGGCGACGGCGAGGAGGCGGCGGTCCTCGAGTGATTCAAAGCCCATGCCACGCTTTGCCGAGCTGCGATGCCACCGACCGTCGATCTTCTTGGCGAGCATGGCTGTCCCTCCGGGTATTCCCTGAGCATTGTCCATCATTGTATTCAACAGTGTTCCCGCGCTCCATGGCTTTGCAAAGGTCGGTGGCAAACTCCGCACGCTTATCCCGGTTTTGCGGGATTGGCAGTTGCACCTCACCCGCCCGCGTGGGAATTGTCTTCGGCCTGAATCCTTCGGCGTGGCCTTGCGGAGGCCATGTCCGCCGGTCCAAGCTCGATCAACGCCCGAAACTCCGCCGGGGGCTCACATGAACATCCGTCACGCCTACGTCCACGTGCCGTTCTGCCGCCACCGCTGCGGCTACTGCGATTTCACGCTCGTGGCCGGGCGGGATGATCTCGTCGAGCGGTACTTTTCCGCGATCGAACGGGAGCTTTCCCGAGTTGAGACGCCACTCCATCTCGACACGCTCTATCTCGGCGGGGGCACGCCGTCGCACCTTGGGCCGCGGGGGCTGCGGCGGCTCTTCGGGATCCTCCGCACGCGGCTCGCCTCAGCGGCGCAGTGCGAGGTGACGGTCGAGGCGAATCCGCTCGATGTGACCGATGCCTTCGTCGAGGCCGCGGCCGACTGCGGCGTGACGCGGGTGAGCCTCGGGGGGCAGTCGCTCGATGCCACGACGCTCCGCGCGCTCGACCGCGATCACGCGCCGGTCGACGTGGTCGCGGCCGCGGAACGATTGCGGCAACGCGGGATCGTGGTGAATCTCGACCTCATGATCGCCGCCCCGGGTCAGTCGGTTGCCGACGTCGATCGTGATCTCGAGGCGGCCGTCGGGCTTTCATCAGAGCATGTCTCGGTCTACTGCCTCACCTGGGAGAAGGGCACGGCGTTCGACTCGCAGCGACGCAAGGGGCTCGTTGCAGCGGTGGACGAGACGGTCGAGCGGGCGATGTTCGAGCGGGCGATCGACCGGCTCGAGGCGGCCGGCTACGAGCACTATGAGGTGTCGAACTTCGCCCGGCCCGGCTTCCGCTGCCGGCACAACGAGGCCTACTGGGACTGCCGGCCATGGGAGGCGTTTGGGCCGGGCGCCGCGAGGTTCGACGGCCGCACGCGATCGACGAACCATCGGAGCGTGACGGCGTGGATCGACCGCGTGCTCGCGGGAGCCGACTTCACGGGCGACCGCGACGCGATGACGGACGAACAGGCCGCGCGGGAGCGGATCGTCGTCGGCCTGCGACGCCGTGATGGGATCGATCGCGGGCCGTTTCTGGATGCAAGCGGCTTCGAGCTCGACACGCTCTCCGGCTCGGCGATCGGCGGATGGGTGGCGGCCGGGCTCGCCATCGACGACGGCCGCCGCGTTCGCCTCACCCGCGAGGGGATGCTGCTTTCCGATGGGCTGTGGGCCGACGTGCTCGGGGCGTAGCCGGCGGTATACTTTTGCGGCAATGAGCCAGATCGCCGTTGGAAATCCCGCGCCGGATGTTTCGCTGTCGC
Source organism: Planctomycetaceae bacterium UBA4655 (assembly GCA_002405515.1). GTDB lineage: Bacteria > Planctomycetota > Planctomycetia > Pirellulales > UBA1268 > UBA4655. The sequence goes on along the minus strand of DHLZ01000320.1, from coordinate 11,742 downwards.
TCCACGACGGGCGGACGGTGCGGCTCGCCGACTACCGCGGCAAGCGGGCCGTCGTGCTTTTCTTTTACCCGCGGGACAACACGCCGGTCTGCACGAAGGAGGCCTGCGCCTTTCGCGACGCCTACTCGCGGTTCGTCGATGCCGGCTGCGAGGTGATCGGCATCAGCTGCAACTCGGCGGCGAGCCACGGCAAGTTCGCCGACCGTCACGGCCTTCCCTACCCGCTGGCGACCGACGCCGACGGCAGCCTCCAGCGGGCGTTTGGCATGAAGCCCCTGCTCGGCTTCCTGCCCGGCCGCACGACGTTCGTGATCGATCGAGACGGGATCGTGCGGCTCGTGTTCTCGGCGCTCTTCGCGTCCGACGAGCATGTGAAGAAGGCGCTGGACGTGCTCGGGCAGTCTGGCTGACGGGTGCTCGGGCAGGCTGGCTGACGCCCCTACTTCCCGAGCGCCGCGACGAGGTCGAGGATCGCCTTCTTGCCGTCGGCGAAGTACATGAGCGTGTTGTCGGCGGCGAAGAGCGGGTTGGGAATTCCCGCGAAGCCCGGGGAGAGCGACCGCTTCACCACGATCACCGTCCTCGCCTTGTCGACGTCGAGGATCGGCATGCCGGCGATCGGGCTCTTGGGATCGGTCCTCGCCGCCGGGTTCACGACGTCGTTGGCTCCGATCACGATCGCCACGTCGGTCTCCGGAAACGTCGGGTTGATGTCGTCCATCTCGCGGAGCTTCTCGTAGGGCACGTCGGCCTCGGCGAGGAGCACGTTCATGTGCCCCGGCATGCGGCCGGCGACCGGGTGGATCGCGTATTCGACCGTCGTCCCACGCTTCTCGAGGGCGGTGGCGAGCTCCCGCACGGCGTGCTGCGCCTGCGCGACGGCGAGGCCGTAGCCCGGCACGATCACGACCCGGTCGGCCCCCTCGAGCACCATGGCCAGTTCGTCGGGGCCGGCGCTCTTGATCTTGCCGGCGTAGACGTCGTCGGCCGACACGGCGGCCGTCGTGCCGAGGCCGCCGAAGAGCACGCCCGCGAGCGAGCGGTTCATCGCCTGGCACATGATGGCCGTGAGGATCAGGCCGCTCGCGCCCACGAGCGAACCGGCGATGACGAGCACCGAGTTG
>DHLZ01000320.1:0-10567 GCA_002405515.1 Planctomycetaceae bacterium UBA4655 | reverse complement strand
GGCATGTCGGCCCCGCCGATCGGCATCGTGAGCGTGACGCCGAGCAGGCTGCCGACGACGAGGAGCAGCCAGTAGAGGATCGTCGAGGAGGGGTTCACGCAGACGCCCCAGATCAAGAGCAGCGTCGCCGCCGCGAGGCCGAGGTTGATCCAGTGGCGGTTGGGGTCGGTCCAGGCCTTCTTGAACTGCGGCAGCTCCTCGAGCTTGCCGAAGGCGACGAGGCTGCCCCAGAACGTGACCGCGCCGATGAGGCCGGTGAGGGCCGTGGCGATGGCGAACTGCGTCCAGGGCGCGAGGTCGGCCGCGGCCCGGGTCGCGGCCGCGGTGAGGACGCCTGCCTCGTCGCGGATCAGCGAGTCGCCGACCTTGTTCCACAATTCGCCGCCCGCCACGACCGCCGAGGCGGCCCCGCCGAAGCCGTTGAGCAGGGCGACCATCTGCGGCATCCCCGTCATCGGGTATCGGATCGCCATGACCGCGCCGATCGCCGCGCCGATCAGTCCGGCCACGACGACCAGCCCGAGCGGCCAAGCCCCCTTGGAGGCGATCGTCTCGAGGACCGGCTTTTCGAAGCAGGCCGCCACGAGGGCGATCGCCATGCCCGCCGCGCCCAGAAAATTCCCCCGCACGGCCGTCCGCGGGCCGCTCATGAGCTTGAACGCCACGATGAAGAGCATCGAGGCGACGAGGTAGGCGAGATTGATCCAGGCTTGGCTCGACATGGGTGCCTACTTCTTCTTGGGGTTGAACATCTCGAGCATGCGGTGGGTGACGACGAAGCCGCCCGCGACATTGATCATGGCGAGCACCACGGCGACGAGCCCGAGCAGGTTGCCGAACCGGAAGCCCGCCGTCGCGACCGACGCGGCCACGACGATCGCCCCCACCGCCGTGATTCCCGAGATGGCGTTCGATCCGCTCGTGAGCGGCGTGTGGAGCCGCTGCGGCACCTTCATGATCACCTCGAAGCCGACCCACATCGCCAGCAGAAACACGGTCAAGAGCCGGATGAACCGCGACGATGGATCCTCGCCCGCAGCGGCGTCGGCCAGCAGGTGAAAGGTGAGGGGAAGGTTCATGGTTCGGCCCGGGGTGGGGGTGTTGAAACGTCGGGTTCTTCAGGTCTGGGCTGGCGGTGTCAGTTCGGCGATGCCGCCTCGAGCGGCGGCAGGCCGGCCTTCTCACGGATCTTTGGGTGGACGATCTGGCCGCCGCGGGCCACGAGCGTGTCGCGACAGATCTCGTCGTCGAGCGACAATTGCGGCAGGCCGAGCTTCACGAGGTGGAGGAGGAAGGTCGTGATGTTGCGGGCGTAGAGCTGGCTGGTGTGGAAGGGCACCTCGGCCGGGAGGTTCGTCGGCCCGAGCACCGTGACGCCGTCGATGGTCACCGCGTCGCCCGGCACCGTCACCTCGCAGTTGCCCCCCTTTTCGGCCGCGAGATCGACGATCACGCTCCCGGGACGCATGCGGGAGACCATCTCGCGGGTCACGAGCACGGGGGCCCGCTGGCCCGGGATCATCGCGGTCGACACGACGATGTCGCTGTCGGCCACGGCCTTGCCGAGCAGCTCCCGCTGCTTCGCGTAGAACTCTTCTCCCATCGCCTTGGCGTAGCCGCCGGTCGCTTCGCTCGAGCCTGTCTCCAAGGGCAGCTCCAGGAACTTCGCACCAAGGCTCTGCACCTGCTCCTTCACGGCCGGCCGCACGTCATAGGCGGTGACCTGCGAGCCGAGCCGCTTGGCCGTCGCGATCGCCTGCAGGCCGGCGACGCCCGCCCCGAGGATCAGCGCCTTGGCAGGCGTGACGGTGCCGGCGGCGGTCGTCATCATCGGCAGGATCTTCGGCAGGGCCGTGGCGGCGAGCAGCACCGCCCGGTAGCCGGCGATGTTGGCCTGGCTCGAGAGCACGTCCATGCTCTGGGCCCGCGTGATCCGCGGCACGAGTTCGAGCGAGAAGAGGGTCGCCCCTTTCTCGGCGGCCTCGCGGCACTGCTCATGGAGCGAGAGCGGGTCGCAGCAGCCGATCAGGATCGTGCCGGGCCGCAGCCGATCGCGGTCGCCGTGCCAGGCGTCGCCGCTGGCGCCGCAGGAGCGGACCTGCAGGAGGCAGTCGGCCCCGAACGCCTCGTCACGGGAGACGACCGTCGCACCGGCCTCGCGGTAGGCCTCGTCGGCGAATCCGGCAGACGCGCCGGCTCCCGATTCGACGAGCACCTCCAGCCCCGCCTTCTTCAGGGGGGCGACCGCCGAGGGAACGAGGGCGACTCGACGTTCGTTCGGGAAGGTCTCCTTGATGGCGGCGATTTTCATCGGGGCTCGATTTTTTCCGGGGACGAGTTGAGATCCGGGGACGAGTATCCTGGAATCCGAAGGTTTCTGCTCGCCGCTTGCGGATGAAACCCCGCGGTGGTACTTTTTCAAACCGCGATTTTGCTTGAAAAAATCCGGTTATCAAGGGCGTTCGAGGATTTCAAGTGACCAAGACTTTCATGGCGAAGCCGGGTGAGGTGGCGCAGCGATGGTGGCTCGTCGACGCCTCCGGCAAAAGGGTCGGGCGGCTCGCCTCCGACATTTCGATGATTCTCATGGGCAAACACCGTCCGACCTACACGCCTCACGTGGACACGGGCGACTTCGTCGTCGTCGTGAACGCGGAGAAGGTCGAGTTTGGCGGCAGGAAGTGGCAGCAAAAGCTCTACCGCTGGTACACGGGTTACCAGGGGCTGAAGACGGAGACCGCCGAGCACCGCCGCGACCGTCGCCCCACGCTCATCGTGGAGGAGGCCGTCCGCCGGATGCTCCCGAAGACCCGCCTCGGACGCGTCATGCTCGACAAGCTCAAGGTCTACGCCGGCCCTGACCATCCGCACTCGGCACAGCAGCCGGAGCCGCTCGAGGTCGGGGCTAAGGAATGATCTCACAGGTCGAAATCAACTGAACGAAACGGAAGGAATTTGGCATGGCTGATGAGCAGGTCGCAGTTGAACCGGTCAGGAAGTCGGTCCGTCGCGGGCTCGACGTCATCGCGACGGGACGGCGGAAGACCGCCGTGGCGCGGGTTCGTCTCCGCAAGGGTTCCGGCACGATCGTCGTCAACGGCCGCGATCTGGCCGCCTACTTTCCTGCCACGAAGGACCGCGCCCTCGTTTCGGGGGCTCTCGAGCAGGTCGGCAAGCGAAACGATGTCGATCTCAAGATCACCGTCGATGGCGGCGGTCCCGCCGGCCAGGCCGGCGCCTGTCGGCTCGGCATCGCGCGGGCGCTCAAGGCCTTCGACGGCGAACTGGCCGAGCCGCTGCGTCAGGGCGGGCTGCTCACCCGCGACGGCCGGATGAAAGAACGCAAGAAGTACGGCCTCCGCGGCGCCCGCCGTGGCACGCAGTTCTCGAAGCGGTAGTTTCCGTGCGGTAAATGCCGTGGGTGGCGGTTCGCTCGGGTTTTTGCCGCGCGGAGCGGGAAAGCCGGCGTTTTTTGCCCGACCGGTGCAGGCAGCACACCCCGCCATCCCGCTGCGGTTTGTCCAGGCCGCCTGCCGAATCCATACTGGAGGGCGGAGTCGATCCGAAGCGAGGCTCACGTGCCCAGGCATCGTGTCCCGGGCAGGCCCGCGTTGATCGCCTCGACGGAGCCTCCGGAGAATCCAAGCATGCGTCCGACACGCCTTGAGAGTTGGAGCATCGCTCCACGGTTTGTCTCGATCGGGTTTCTCGTCGTCGGGCTGATCGTCGTGGCAACGGCGGTTTCTGCCGGCCGTAGTGCCGCGAATGAACTACGGTCGGAGTCAGCCTCCAGTCCAGGAAGGAATGCGACGGCCGATCGCGGTTCCGCATCCGACCTTCTCGAGGCCGAGCGACAGGGCCTCGTGGCCGTCCGCTTCATTCCCGCCGACTCCCGCTCCGCACAGGTGATCGTCACCAACCGCACGAAAAGGCCGCTCACGCTGCGGCTTCCCGCCGCGTTCGTCGGGGTGCCCGTGCTCGCCCAGATGGGCGGGGGTCCGATGGGAAATGCGGGATTCGGCAATGCCGGCGCCAACGCCGCGCCGCAGACGGTCGGCGGCGGCGGTTTCATGGGCGGCGGGGGCGGGGGCGGGGGCATTGGCGGCGCGCCGGCCGGCGGCGCCTTCTCAATTCCTCCGGAAAAGACCCGTGTGGTGAAGGTTCGCACGGTCTGCCTCGAGCACGGAAAGCCTGAGCCACGGCCGCGTCATTCCTACCGCCTCGATCGGCTGGAAGCGTTCTCGAGCGATCCGGCGCTCCGCGGCGTGATGGAGTCGCTCAGCCGCCATGAGATCAGTTCGCAGGTCGCTCAGGCCGCCGCCTGGCACCTCTCCAGCGGCCTCTCGTGGGAGCAGCTGGCCGACGAGCGGATCGACCACGTCATCGACGAGGACGAGCCCTTCTTCACCGAGGCGGAGATTCTCGCCGCACGGCAGGTCGTCTCGGTCGTGCTCGATTCCCGACGGGCTTCTGATGAGGCCCGTCAGGCCGCCTCTGGGCTGCGATAGCGATTCGGCTGGGAATCAGACGCCGCTGAAAACCGGGGATTGCTGAAAAACAGCGATTACTGGGGGAGACTGACGGCTTCTCCACCGGAGCGCGAGCCGAGAGCGTTCCAGACCAGCGGATCGATTTCCGAGGCGAACGACCTCACGGAGCCGTCCATCATGGCGGAGTTCACCAGGCCCGCATGGTGGCTCCGGGATGTCACCACGGCCCGGATCGGCGACGTACCGTTGCCCGAGTCCGCAGTCGGCGTGAGTTCACGGAAACTGCCGACGTCGACGTCGTAGGTCTGGCCGCTTGATTCGAAGGGCACGACCGTGTTGGGTGCGAACGTGGTGGTGAATCCAGTGTGAAACGTCCGGCCGCACACCCATTCCGTGTGGCCGGATTCAGGTCCGAAGGTTCCGGCAATGGCCAATGCCCCCGCATCCTGCGGCGTCAGCGGAGCCGTCGCGGGCATGCTCGGAATGTCCTGAATTCGCGGAGTCCTCGCCTTCACCTCGGACATCGCGATCGTTTTGCTCAAACCATCCGAGTACATGTTGTGACGGAATCTTGAAAATGGCGCGAACGCGCCGTTGCCGGGCTGCCGGGTCGACGGATCGTAGACGAGGTAGTTGCCCGTATTGAGACCGTAGTTCAAAGGAAAGTGCTTTGGAAGGCCGGTCACGGTGTCCAAAACGCTCGAGACCTTCGGGTCTGAACTACAGACGAGGACATCCACCCGCATCGTTGACACGGTGGTGTTCAACGAGTTGCCGGCGGTGCCCGAATAGCCCTGCGAAAAGTCGATTTGGCGGAAGGTCGTGTCGCCCTCGAGATACGGCAGCATCAACGCCTGTCCAGACCAGGGTGGTCCGCCATTGGTGCCGGAGACCGCCTGCGAGGATGGGGGGAAGAATTTTTTTACGTTCTCGAAGTTGAGCATGGCCAGACCGAGCTGGCGGAGATTGTTCTGGCACGACGATCGCCGTGCCGCCTCCCTGGCCGTCTGCACGGCAGGCAACAGAAGTCCGATCAGGGCGCCAATGATCGCGATCACGACAAGCAGTTCGACGAGCGTGAAACCGTGGCGGAATGACGCTCGGCTATTTTTCGCAGCCGAAACAGGAGAAAAATAGTCCATGACGGTCGTTGCTCCGAAAATGAGACTCAATCTCAACGCAAAAAGTCTAGCAGCTAGCTCCGACCTGTCAACCGCCCCTGAAGGCTTCAGATGCGTTTTGCCCTCACTTTTCCCGGTCTTTTTTTCCCCTCCGCTCACGGAACAGCCGCGAGGGTTACAATCCCGGACAAGCAGGGAAAATGCGGGTTTCAGATCGCGGCGGCGCCCCCGAACTTGAGACGGAAGGTCTTCTCGTGAATCCAGGAACGGAAAAAAACCTTGTCGCGGCGGCGAACGCCGCTGGGTCGTCATCGGAAATCGTCGTCGAAACGAGGAACCTTTCGAAGGTCTACCGCGACTTCTGGGGACGCAGCAAGAAGGTCGCCCTCAAGCCGCTCGACCTGCAGATCCGTCGTGGCGAGATCTTCGGGCTGCTGGGGCCCAACGGGTCGGGCAAGACGACGACGTTGAAGCTTCTGCTGGGACTCATCTTTCCCTCGACCGGCGAGGCGGTCGTGTTCGGCCGCGACGCCACCGAGGTCTCGAAGAACGAGCGGATCGGCTACCTGCCGGAAGAGTCGTATCTCTACAAGTTCCTCGACGCCGAGGAGACGCTCGATTTTTACGGCCGGCTGTTCGACATGCCCCCCGAGGAACGCAGACGGCGGGCGACGGCGCTCATCGAGATGGTCGGTCTCACCCGCGATCGAAAGCGGCAGCTCAAGGAGTACTCGAAGGGGATGACCCGGCGGATCGGAGTCGCCCAGGCGCTCATCAACGATCCGGAACTGATCCTGCTCGACGAGCCCACGAGCGGCCTCGATCCGATCGGCACACGTGAGATGAAGGACCTCATCCTCGACCTGAAGGCCCGCGGCAAGACGGTGATCATGAGCTCGCATCTGCTGGCCGACGTGGAGGACGTCTGTGACCGGATCGCCGTCCTGCACCAGGGCGAGCTGAAGGAGCTGGGCCGGGTCGAGGATCTCCTGCGGGTGACCGACACGACCCAGGTCCGCGCCCGCGGCCTCCCGCCGGCGGCGCTCGAGGAGCTCCGCGAAGTATGCCGGAAGTTCGGCGGCACCGAGATCGAGGTCGGCAATCCGACCATCACGCTCGAGGATCTCTTCCTCGAGGTGGTGCGGGATGCCGACGCACGGCCGGGCCGACGCGCGAGCCAGCCACGGTCGTGACAGGGCACGCCATCCGGACAGCCGCCTCGAGAATCCGCCGCCATGGTGCTTGAAAAGGACATTCCGAAGTTCGTCGAGTGGGTCGGTCCGGCCTTTTTCTCGTACCTGCTCGGCCTCGCGGTCTTCGCGGTGGTCGTTGGCGGCGTCGCCTGGCTGGTTCAGACAGTGTTGTACGGACCCATGGCGGCCGGCGACCGGGTCTACCACGGGGCCGTCGGGCTGGTCGGCGACCTCGGTCGGGTGTCGTGGCGGCGGGTGACGGCCATGACCCGCTTGGCGGTGAAGGAGTCGCTCCGCAAGAACGTGCTCGTGGCGCTGGGGCTTTTCGCCGTCGTGCTCCTCTTCGCCGGATGGTTCCTCGACCCTTCGAGCGTCAACCCCGGCCGACTCTACCTGGGCTTCATCCTCACGTCGACGAACCTGCTCGTGTGCCTCGTCGTGCTCGTGCTCGCGGCCTTCAGCCTCCCGGCCGACATCAAGGCGAAGGCGATCCAGACGGTGACGACCAAGCCGGTTCGCACGATCGAGATCGTGCTCGGAAGGTTTCTCGGTTTTTCCGCGATCGGCACGGCTTCGCTCCTCGTGATGGGTCTCGCGGGATGGGCGTTCGTGGTCCGCAGCGTCGCCCACGAACATCTCCTCACGCAGGAGGATCTCGAGGACGTCGCCGCCGCGGACGGCTCGCTCGCCGGCTACCGGGGCCGGACGAGCTTCCGCCAGGGGCATCGACACTGGGTCGAACTCGGCCCCGAGGGCTCCGGCCGGACCGATGTCGCACAGGGGCATCGCCATGCGGTGCGTGCCCGCGAGTCGGCCGACGGCAAGCGGGTCTTCGAAGTGGGGCCGCCGGAAGGCCTGCTCGAGGCGAGGCGTCCGCTTCGCGGGCGGCTGACATTTCGCGACCGAGACGGCTCGCCGAGCGCGAAGGGCATCAGCGTCGGCGCTGAATGGGGCTATCGGCAGTACATCGAGGGCAGCACGCTCGCCGCCGCCATCTGGACGTTCGAAGGGATCGACGAGCGGGATTTCCCTGACGGCCTTCCACTCGAAATGATCATCCGCGTGTTCCGCACCCACAAGGGGGACATCGAGAAAGGGATCGGCGGAAGCGTTCGTGTCCGCAACCCCAGGACGCAGGTCGAGACCGCCCCGTTCTACTTCACGGCCAAGGAGTTCACGATCGATTCGATCATGATCCCCCGTCAGGTCGCCGTGACCTCGCCCGAGGGCGGGACGCGGCAGGTCGACCTGTTCGACGAGCTCGTCGACAGGAAGTCCGAGGCCGTGGGGCCGGCGGACGCGGGGGGCGGCGGCAAGGGGCGGATCGAGGTGGTGCTGCAGTGCCTCGTGCCGGCCCAGTACTTTGGCGTGGCCCAGGCGGATTTTTACCTGCTCGCGGGCAACGGCTCCTTTGCCCTCAATTACCTGAAGAGCTGCCTGGGCATCTGGTTCTCGATGCTGCTCGTGGCGGCGATCGGCGTGACGTTCAGCACGTTCCTATCGGGGCCGGTCGCGGTTCTCGCCACCCTTTCGGTGCTGCTCGTGGGGCAGGTTCGCGAATTCCTCTCCCGCTGGTACGAGAGCCTCGTCACGGGCGACGCGACGATCGTGCCCGGTGGCGGTCCGATCGAGTCGCTCTACCGGATCATCACGCAGGTGAGCATCACGCTCGAACTCGAAGAGACGCCGGCCGTGCTCGCGATGAAGGCGGTCGACACGCTGCTGGTTTCGCCGATGAGGCTCCTCGCAGCGGTCTTCCCGTCGCTCGGGTCGCTCGGAACCGGCGAGTTCGTCGCCAGCGGATTCGACATTCCGCTCGACCTCATCGCCGAGCATTCGCTCGAGACGCTCGGCTACGTCCTTCCCTGCATCGTGCTCGGGGCGGTCTTCCTGAAGGCGAGGGAGGTGGCATCATGACCGATCCACACGGTGACGATCGTGGTTCGGCGGCCGGCGGCGGACGCGGCGGCTGGCTGGGCGTGAGGCCGGACACCCTGATGGCGCTGCTGGGCATCGCGGCCCTGCTCGTTCCCCTCTCGGCGCTCAGCCAGCCCGCCGACGCGACGAGCGGCGGCGGATTTCTCGCCCGGGAGCGGACCCGGTTCGGACTGTCGCAGGCGAACCTCGGCGAGATCGACCCCGCGAGCGAGACGATGCGGCTGGCCACGCTCGGTCTCAAGAACGTGGCGGTGACGCTCCTGTGGGACCGGGCCAACCACTACAAGAAGGTGGAGGACTGGACGAACCTCTCCGCGACCTTCGAGCAGATGGTGAAGCTCCAGCCGAACTTCTACTCGATCTGGGACTTCCAGGCCCACAACCTTTCCTACAACATCTCCGTCGAATTCGACGACTACCGCGACCGCTACGCCTGGGTCATGAAGGGAATCGAATTTCTCCGCCAGGGCATCGCCCTCAACGCCTACGAGCCGAGGCTCCTCGGCCGCATGGGCTGGTTCATCGGCCAGAAGATCGGGAAGTCGGACGAGAAGAAGCAATTCCGCCGGCTCTTCAAGGCTGACGACGATTTCCACGAACGGGACCGGCCCGGCCGCACGCTCCCCGAACGGGACAACTGGCTCGTCGCCCGGGAGAAGTACCTCGCGGGCCAGCAGCTCGCGGATTCCGGCGCGATGCTGAAGACGACTCCGCTCATCTTCCACAGCGAGCCGATGATGACGGCCATCAACTATGCCAAGGCCTTGCAGGATGATGGAGTCTTCGGAGAGGCCGCCCGCGACGCCTGGCGGCTCGCCGGGGAGGAGATGCAAAGGTTCTCCGTCCGGGAGATCCCGACGAGCTGGGACGTGCCGATCCGGCTCGGGATGCGGGAGGCCGAGGAGGCGAGGGCGCGGCGGATCGCCGAACGCCTGGAGGAGCTTCTTCCCGGCGGCATGGAGGCGATGAAGAAGCAGAAGCTGGAATCGCTCCCCGAGGCCCAGCGGAAGGCGATCGAGATTCCCGCCGCCGAACGGACCGAGCCGCAGGCGAAGCTGGCACGCGAGGCCGAGGCGGCGATGGTCGTCACCTGGCCGATGGTCGTGAGCACGGCCCCGTCGGCGGTCCGCGACGAGGCGAGGCGGCTCGCGAGGGAATACGTCGAGGCGGGCGAGACCGCCCACATCATCGACCGCTACCGCGAGATCGTGAACTTCGGCTTCTGGAGGGCGGCCTGCGAGGCCGAGGTGACGGAGCCGGCGCTGAGGGCACGGGAACGGACCTGGCGGGCGGAGCGCGAGTACGAGAACGCCCGGCTGCAGCCGGCGAAGAAGTTGTTCGAGGAGGCCTTCGCGGCCTGGCGTGAGGTGCTCGACGCCTCGCCGGTCCTGCGGGACGACGAGCTCACCGCGGAGGATCTCGCCTCCGTGGTGAGAAAGTACCGCAAGGTGCTCGACCAGCTCGACTCGCCGTTTCCGCAGCCGTTCATCCTGCAGGACGTGCTCGACCGGGCCCCGCCGGGCGACTGATCGACGGGGCGGCGAGTGGGCCGTCACTGCGAAACCCGGCAGGGGCCGCGAAACCCGGCAGGGGCCGCGAAACCCGGCAGGGGCCGCGAAACCCGGCAGGCCGATTGTGACGGCCTGTCAGGCAATCCTGTTCGGCACGGCGAGTGCAGTGCGGATGGATATACGTCTTGCGTGGCTCGGGGATGCCCGGTCACGAGCCCGCCTGCGCGACACCGCATTGCCGCCCGGGGGGCAGACGCATCGTCGCTACGGCGAGGATACGCCTGATGCTCCTCAACGTTCCCTGCGCCCCCCGG
>DHLZ01000292.1 GCA_002405515.1 Planctomycetaceae bacterium UBA4655 | reverse complement strand
ACCTCGCCCGCTACGACGGCATCCATTACGGCCATCGCAGCAGTGCGAAGCCCGCGGGCGGATTCGACTCGCCGCTCGTCGAGCTCTACTGCCGCAGCCGAGGCGAGGGCTTCGGGCCCGAGGTGAAGCGGCGGATCATGCTCGGCACCTACGCCCTCTCGGCCGGGTACTACGACGCCTACTACGCGAAGGCCCTGCGGGTGCGCCGGCTCATCCGCCAGGACTACCTCGACGCCTTCGCGAAGGTCGACCTGATCGGCGGGCCGGTTTCCGCCACGCCCGCGTTCAAGCTCGGGGAGAAGACCGACGACCCTCTGGCGATGTACCTCGTCGATCTCTACACCGTCTCCACGAACCTCGCGGGAGTCGGGGGCATCTCGTTTCCCTGCGGATTCACCAGGTCCGGCCTGCCGATCGGCTTCCAGCTCCAGTCGCCGCCGCTCGCCGAGCCGCTGCTCTTGCGGGCGGCCGACCGCTTCCAACGGCTCACCGACTGGCACTCCAGGCGGCCCACGATCACGTCATGAACACGGCTTCGACCCAGCCCGCGTCCGAAGACTACACGACCATCATCGGCCTGGAGGTGCACGTGCAGCTCCAGACGAAGACGAAGCTCTTCTGCGGCTGCTCGACGACGTTCGGCGCACCGCCGAACACCCAGGTCTGCCCGGTCTGCCTCGGGCTGCCGGGCTCGCTGCCGGTCATGAATCGCCGCGCCTTCGACCTCGCGATCCGCGCGGCGCTGGCGCTCGACTGCACGATCGCCCCCTTCACGAAGTGGGATCGAAAGAACTACTACTACCCCGACCTGCCGAAGGGCTACCAGATCAGCCAGTACGATCTGCCGTTTTCCTCCGACGGGGCGCTCGAGGTAAGCGACCCGAAGGGGGCCTTCGCGTCGAGAAAGGTCCGCATCATCCGCGTTCACCTCGAGGAGGATGCGGGCAAGAGCATGCACGACGAGGCGGCCGGCAAGGCCGACAGCCGGATCGACCTCAACCGCGCAGGCACGCCGCTGTGCGAGATCGTCACGCAGCCCGATCTCCGCAGCCCGCAGGAGGCGAGGGCCTGGCTCAACGAGCTGAAGCTGCTCCTGGTGTATCTGGGGGTGAGCGACTGCAACATGCAGGAGGGAAGCCTTCGCGTCGATGCCAACATCAACCTCCACATCCCGGTCGGGGAAAGAATCGCGAAGACGCCGATCGTCGAGATCAAGAACATGAACAGCTTCCGCTCCGTCGAGCGGGCGCTCACCTACGAGGCCGCGAGGCAGTGGGAGGAGTGGCGGGCCACCGGCGCCGAGCTGGGAACGAGCCCGAAGCAGACCCGAGGCTGGGACGACCCCGCCGGCGTCACGCGGGCCCAGCGGCACAAAGAGGAGTCGAGCGACTACCGCTACTTCCCCGAGCCCGACCTCGTGCCGGTGACCGTGTCGGAGGCGGAGGTCGCCGCCGCCCGGGCCGCGATGGGCGAGCCGCCGACGGTGCTCCGCAGGAAGCTCGCGGAAACGTGGTCGATCTCGGCTTACGATGCCGACGTGCTCGTGAACCAGGGCCGCGACCTCGTCTCCTATTTCGAGGATCTCGCCGCTCGGATCGGCGAGGGGAAGCTCGCGAGCAACTGGATGCAGCAGGACGTGCTCCGCACGCTCAACGAGCGGGGTGGATCGATCAAAGACTTTCCAATCCGGCCCGACGCGCTCGCCGACCTCGTCGGCCGCGTCAGGAACGGCGACTTCGACACCAGCCGCGGCCGTGAGATCTTCGCCGAGATGCTTGCGAGCAACAAGACCGTCGCCGAGGTGGTCGGCTCGATGGGAATCGCCGCCGTCGGCGACGACGAGATGCTCTCGCTCTGCAGGGAGCTCATCGCCGCCAACCCGAAGATCGTCGCCGACGTGAAGGGGGGAAAGGAGCAGGCGGCCGCCGGGCTCATCGGCCAGGCAAAGAAGAAGAACCCGAACGTGAACCCCGGCAAGGTTCGGGCCCTCTGCCTCGACCTCATCCGGCAGATGGGCTGACGACGTCGTTCGACGCCTGCCCGCTACGCTGTTCCCGCTACACTGCGGCGATGACCTCCGACGAGCTTGCCGACTTCGACCGCAAACACGTCTGGCACGCCTTCACGCAGATGCGGGAGTACGAGCCGCTGCTCATCGAGCGGGCCGAAGGCTGCCGGCTCTTCGACACAGACGGCAACCGCTACCTCGACGGCTCGGCGAGCATGTGGTGCAACGTCCACGGGCACCGTCATCCGAGGCTCGATGCGGCGGTCGCAGCGCAGCTCGGCAGGGTGGCCCACACGACGAATCTCGGGCTTTCGAACCCGACGACCGTCTTGTTCGCCGAGCGGCTTCTCGAGGTGTCTCCACCCGGCCTCGAGCACGTTTTCTTCACGGGTGACGGGTCGAGCGCGATCGAAACGGCGCTCAAGATGGCGTTCCAGTTCTGGCGGCAGGCCGAGACGCCGCGGCCGGAGCGAACCCGCTTCGTGGCGATCGGCGAGGCCTACCACGGGGACACCCTCGGCGCGATCGGCGTCGGGGGCGTCGATCGATTCACGGCGATGTTCGCCCCGCTCACCTTCGAGGCGATCCGGCTGCCGTCGCCGGGCGGTCCCTGCCCGCATAGCGGTCGGCCCGCCCCCTCGCTCGCCGAGTCGCTCTCCGCCCTCGACCGGATTCTCGCCGAGCACCGAGGCACGGTCGCCGCCATCATCCTCGAGCCCCTCGTGCAGATGGCGGCCGGCATCTACGTGCATCCCGTCGGCTTCCTCCGCGGAGTGGCCGACCTCGCGCGGCGGCACGACGTGCTCCTCGTCCTCGACGAGGTCGCCACCGGCTTCGGTCGCACCGGCACGATGTTCGCCTGTGAGCGGGAAGACGTCTCTCCCGACCTCCTCTGCCTCGGAAAGGGGATCACCGCGGGCTACCTTCCGATGGCCGCCACGCTCGCGACGACACGACTCTGGGAGGCCTTCCTCGGAACGCACGCCGAGCGACGAACCTTCTTCCACGGCCACACCTACGGCGGCAACCCGCTCGCCGCCGCCGTGGCGCTCGCATCGCTCGAGGTCTTCGAGGAGGAGCGGGTTCTCACGCGACTGCCGGACAAGATCGAACGGCTCCGCGAGCACTGCGACCGCCTCGCGTCGCACCCGCACGTCGGCGCGATCCGCCGGATCGGCCTCGTCGCGGGCATCGACCTCGTCGCCGACAAGCCGTCGGGCCGCCCCTACCCCTGGCAGGAGCAGCGAGGCATGCGGGCCTGCCTCGCCGCACGGAAGCACGGCGCGATCCTGCGGCCGCTCGGCGACGTGGTCGTCATCATGCCTCCACTGAGCGTCACGCTCGACGAACTGGACGAACTCTGCCTCGCCGCCGAATCGGGCATCGACGACGCGACCTGACCGGCCGAATCCCGACGGGCAGCCCCTCACGGTCTTTCCGGAGGCGGTGGAGCGTCACTGGGCGACCGACTTGCTGCCTTCGGCGGAGCCGCCGATCGGCGCGGCCTCGGGGAGCGGGCGGCACGCCGCCGGGATGCCCATCCGGAACAGCTCCGCCCGGATCGAGCGGAAGGCCTCGAAGCTGTCGGGATAGCACCAGAGCGTCACGGTCGTGTCGGGACGGATGCGGGAGAGCGTTCCGCGGAATTGGCTCTCGGGCCGGAGCGACTCCTCCAGCGTTTCCCCCAGCCCGGCCGCCGCCGGGCGTATGACCCACTCACGCGACCGGACGAGCACCTGACCGCGGGCCTGGTCGACCCTCGCCTCCATGACGTAGTCGAGCATGAAGCCCTTGGCTGGGCCGACCGACTCGATCCGGTCGGAAAGCTGCGCGAGCGATCCCGAGTGCCGCTGCGTGCGGGTCCTCGCCAACTCGAAGAGCTCGTCGAGCGGCAGGTGGGCGATGCGGCCCGCGGCGAGTTGGAAGTGGATCTCGTCGCCATTGACGGTTCGGCCGATCGGCGTGGGGTAGGCGAGCACCTGTTTGGCGGCGGCGGGTGCCCTCGCGATCAAGGCCGCCTCGCGGTCGAGCCGTTCGATCTCCCCGGCGACCGCCGTCCGCTTCGCCGCCCGCTCCGCGGCCTCGACTGCCGAAGCGTCGGAAGCCTTCTTCGCGTTCTCCAACGCCATCTTCGCGGCGGCCGCCGACGTCGCGAGTTCCATCCGGTCGGCCTGGGCCAGCATGGCCGCCTCGATGACGCGGGCCGTCTCCCGCTCGATTGCCTCGACGTCACGTGCGGCCGCGAGGACCGTCTGCCCGAGCGACGTCACTTCCGCGGCCAGGGCGGCGTCGGACTGGCTCGCCGCGGACTTCGCCGACATCACGACATGGCGAACCCTGGCGCCGACCACCATCACGAGGATGATGAGGATGCCGACGATGTTCGTGACGACATCGAGGAAGGAGTCCTGGCCTTCGGTCGCGATCTCGGTCTGGATGGGTCGCTTCATGGGGGGTCAACGTCCATTGCGGTCGCCGGAAAAACTCGCACGGGGCGTGGTCGAGGGGGAATCGGCGACGGCCGGCAGCGGTGCGACCGTCGAGCCGCGATGGAACGTGTCGATGCCGCTGTCGGTCATGAGCCGCTCCAGGTCGCCGCGGCGGCCGGCACCGTCCGGCGTTTCCGAGAGGAGCAGTCGCGGCTTCCAGAACATGCGGTCTCCGGCGATGCCCCAGGTGGCGACGCGTTCGTGGATCGCCTTCACGAGCGGGTCGATGGCCGTCGCCGTCTCGCCCTCGATCGGGATCCGCCTGACGACCCGGCGGTTGGCGTCGTCGTACATCCGGAACTCGTGCGCGGCGCATTCGATCTGGATCGGCCGGCTGAGCGGGACCGGTCGGTCTCTGGAGGCGAGGCTCGCCCAATTGCTGCCGCGGGAACTCGCCAGCGACACCGCTGCGGTCGCCTGTGACCCGCCGGCCGACTGCCCCGCCTGGGGCTGGAGCATGCCGGGCATCGCGACGCCCGCGGACGTGGTCCTGGCCGGCCCGCTGTCGCCCGCGGCCGCCGAGCCGAACGACGACCCGGTGCCCGGGGGAGCCCCGGAGGCCACTCTCGAACCGCTCGCGCGATCCCCTTCTGAAGACTTCCCTGAGGCGTTCGCAGCGAAGCCGCCGTCGGGACCAGTGCCGTCGGCGGCGGCCGCGATCGGGCTTCCGCTGTCGGAACCCCCGGACAATCCGCCTTCGCTTCCCGGGCCGACAGGACCGCCAGCCGCCGCACCGGCACCGATGCCGGCGGCGTTGTTCGCCGGAACGAGCGAGCCTGAACCGCGTCCGAGCCGCCCATCGACACCACCGCGAGGGTCGTTTCCAAAGCCCACGCCATCGCGTCCGGCACCGCCCGCGCCGGCACCGCCGACGACGAGCGATTGCGCCTGGGATCGACCCAGTGGAGCCGTCCCGGTCGCGAATCCACTTCCAGCAGCACCATCCCGGCCGCCCGGTCCTCCGATGCCGCCCGAGCCACGCCCCGGCCGTCCGAGGGCGTCTCCACGGACCGCCCGGTCGGCGTCCGCATCGTTCCATTCGAAGCGAGACTGGTCTCCGAGCACGCTCGGGCCCTCGGTCGAAACCACGCCACCGCGGGTCGAAGAAGCCCGGTACTTCGTCGCCGGCTTGGCAGGACGCTTGGGACGCACTTCCGCGAGCCACTGCAGCCGGGATCGGGCCTCATCGATCGCCCTCGCTTCCACGTCGGCAAGCATCGGGTCCGCTGCGGGAAATGCCAGCTGCCAATCCTCATCGACGAGCTGATACCCGAAGTCGCTTCCCCAGGAGCCGATCGCTTCGCGGGCGGCGTAGTAGGCCATGACGCCGGAAGGGCGGACGAGCAGGAGGGGATACGGCTGGGACTCGGTCGTGCCGGCGGCATCGGGACGCGATGCGAGGTGTTCACGGGCGGCGCGCAGCGCGGTTGCGAGCGGATTGCCCGGGCCGGGTGGTCCCTCGAAATCGGAAGGCTTGAGCCGGATTCCCTCGGGCTGCAGGAACACGCCGTCGCCGCAGCACTCGATGTAGAGCGGACGCCGGCGTGTGCCGCTGGCCCCCTCGTACGGCACGACGGCGTACGCGGGTGACTTCGTGCCGGCCTCCGCCTTCGCCAGTTCGAGCGACTCTCTCGCCTTCGCCAGCCTCGCCGCGAGCTCCGCATCCTGCGCGGCATCGATCGGCCCGCTCTTCTTTCCGACGAGCGCGGAGAGGGACGCCTGGATCGACATCATCTCGTCCTGCAGGCCGCGGGCATGCTCCTCGATGCCGGCCAGCCGGAGCCTCGCCTGGGACAGCTGCTCGGAGGCATCACGCTTTTTCCGCTCGAATTCGTCGAGCCTCGCAAGCAGCGCGGCGCGAGCCGGCTCGAGTTCGGCGTTGGCCGCCTCCCCGGCCTGGGCCGCCTGCTCCGCGGACGATCTGCTGAAGATCACCAGCACGACGAGCAACGCCCCCATGGTGCACAACAGCACCGCGAGGAACGGAAACAGCGAGATGCCCGGCCCGCTCGGACCGCGTGGTCGGCTCATGCGGCCTTTCCGGAGCTGCGGCCGGAGAACGTCACCCGGCCGTTCTCGGCGGTGACGTGGCCGGCACGGGCGGCGAGGAGGTGAACGGCAGCGGTCAGGGTTGCGAGCGTCTCCTCGAACCGGCCGCTGGCCGTCACGGTTTCAAGGTTTGCCTGGAGCACCCGCTCGAGCCCGGTGAGATCGCGGGTCGCGGCCACCACCTGGGAAAGCAGTTCCCCTTGGGCGGCGAGTGCCGCCTGCTGTCGGTCGAAGACCTCGACCGCTTGGGTCAGCGAGCCCCCGACGTCGGCGAGGCGGTCCTCCCGTGCCGCGACGAGCCGGTCGTGAGCCTCGACGAGTCGTTCGGTCCAGCCGTTCGCGGCAGCCTCGATCGCCGACTGCATCGAGACCGCCAGACGCTTTTCGACGTCGGCGATCACCGCGTCGAACCGGGCCGTGGCCTCCGTCTCGAGCGTCTTCCACGCCTGCGCCTGAGCATCGACGAGCTTCGCCGTGCCGCGGGCGAGCGTCTCCCCGAGCCGGGCCACGGCCGTGGCGGCGGCATCGCCGCCGGCGGTCGACTGAAAACGTCCTGCAAGCGACCGCCAGGCGACGGCATCGACGGCCGTGAGCAACCCCTGCTCATATCGATCGATCATGAACTGGAGAAACATGAGAACCATCGACAGCGCGAGAGCCGTGGCAGTCGTGTCGAAGGCCGTGCCGAGTCCCGCGACGACTCCCGAGATGTTCTCCATCTGGGTCGGCGAGAGGCTCGCGATGGCGACCGTGATGCCGATCACCGTGCCGAGAAAACCCATGATCGGGATCGCCCAGATGACGAACCGCACCAGTCCGTAGCTCTGTGCTGCCTTCGCCGCGTCGAGATCGGAGAGATACTTGAGGTGATCTTCGAGATCGTCGGCCGACCCCGTCCGCAGCACGAGGTCGAGGGCCCCCCGCAGCCGCGTGGAGACGTACGACCCGTCCTCGCCGACCCCGTCGATCAGCACCTCCGCCTCTGCCGGAAGCTGGCCTCCGGGCGGGATTTCGCCGAGCGGATCGCCGCCGACCGTCGCCCGCTGCACGGCCACGTCGATCGCCTTGATCGCGAGCGCCGCCATGCCCACGCAGAACATCGCGACCTCGACGTACTCGACCCAATGGCCGGCAAGGTAGCGAACGACCAGCGGATCCGAGATCGCTCCCGACTGCACGAGGCCACAGAAGCCGGCGAACAGCCCGCCGCCCCACAGCAGCGGCGAACGGAGGATGAAGGCGGCCAGGGCGTTGACGCGTGACACGCGTGGATACTCCAGCGGGGTTTCGTTCGGGATGGCATGCTCGCAGCACAAGCATCACCGCCATCTCGATCGGCAGATCTTGCCCAGGCGATTGAATCGAAACCTGCAGGCGGGGGAAATGCCGATCCGTGCAGGCGACCAGGAAAGAAGGGCAGGATGGGGCGTCCGGCTTCGGTGGCAAAACTGCACGATCAGGCTTGTCCGACATCCGCGACATCACTACCGTCGACGCCATGCGTGTTCGCCGCGTCTCAGTGCCCGTCTTCCTGCTCGCCTCCGCGTTGCTCGCGGCGGCCGGCCGATCTGCCGGCCCCATCGCATCCGCCGCCCCGTCGGCGATCGGCCAGGCCGCAGCCCCGGGAAACCCCCTCTGGGTCACGATGACGCCGATGGCGGATGACCGGCAGATGCTGGTCATCATCGACCCGAATGAGCGGACCGCCGCGGTCTATCATGTCGATGCCGCGACCGGGACGATGACGCTGAAGAGCGCCCGTTCGATCCGGTGGGACCTGCTGGTGGGCGAGTTCAACGCCCAGGAGCCGACCCCCTCGGCCCTGCGGAAGCTGATCGAGGCCTCGCCACCGACGCGGCCCTGACACCCGCCCTGCGGTATAATCCTCAGGATCGCACCCGAGACGGTCAAAGCCGGTCGCTTCGGCCGATCGTTCACGGGGGCGGGAGCACCAGTGCCCGGGCTACCAATCAGGAGAGTGATCTCGTGGCCGGACGATTCCTGACCGTCGATGAGGCGGCGATGCAACTCGGCGTCGAGCCGGACGAGATCAACCGTCTCGTCGATCGAAAAAAACTCTTCCCGATGAGGGATGGCGGCACGATGAAGTTCCGCTATGACGACGTCGTCCGCTTCGCACAGAGCCGCGGAGAGTCGAGCGATTCCTCGAGCGAACTCTCGCTCGACTTCGACATCAAGTCGTCCGGGACGTCGTCGGTGTCCAAGCCGTCCGCCGGGTTCGACGGTGGGGTACTCGACATCGGCGGGCTCGAACTCGACGGGCTCGAACTCGGGGACGCCGGCGGCGAAGGACTGTCGATTTTCGACGACGCTGGCCCGACGTCCAAGATCGTTTCCGAGACGGTGCTCCGCCGCGGAACGATCGAGGCGAGCCACGTGTCGATTTCCTCCCCCTCTCTGCCCGGCATGTCGAACGTGTCGGGCGTGGCGATCAACGACGATATTCTCGGCGAGTCGCTCGCGGTCGGCTCGGCGGCATTGTCAGGAAGTGGTCCGCGGACCGGGATCGGTGCGACTCACGACGGAACGGCTTCCCTGTCCGGACTCGGTTCGGTCGGCGGCGGTTCCCTGACCCTCGGCTCGGGGCTCGGGGCTTCCGGCATCGCGGGCGTCACGGGAGTCGGCGCTGGCGAGGGTCTCTCCGCGGCAGGCGAAAGCGGCCTCTCGCTCGAGGACGACGACGTGCAGTTGTCCGGCATCCAACTCTCCGGGGTCAACCTCTCGACCGCCGGATCCATCGGCGACGGGGGTTCCGGAATCGATTTGGGCGCGGTCGATGATCAGGCCGGCGACATCGAAGGGGGCACGATGCTCGCCGGCGACGCCTTCGAACTCGGTGCGGTGGGCGGCGATGAGGAGAGCGCGTCGGTCGTCATAGCCACGGATTCGGAATCCGGAGACTCGAGCTTCTTCGGCTCGGCGTTGGGGGCGGGTGACCCGAGTTCCTCGGACGATTCGTCGATGCAGGTCGCGACCTCCGGCATCCAGTTCCCGTCCGAGACGTTCGCGGGGACGAGTTTCAGCGGTCTGCAGATCTGCGGCCTGATTTCATGCGCCCTGCTGCTGCTCGTCGGTGGGTTCATCTGCTTCGATCTCGTGCGTTCGATCGGCAGCGTCCGCGGGGCGGCATTTTCGACGCCGATCCTCGATTCCCTCACGACGACGTTCGGATTGAAGTGACGTTCGGATTGGAGCGATGCCCGGCGGCGGGCAACGCTGCGGTCGGCGACCCGGTGGTTCCGCCTATACTGGAGGCGTCCTCCGCACAACGCCCGGCTCGCCACGATGGCCCGACCCCACCTCTCCAGTCCCGACCAGCCCGCATGGATCCGGAGCACGCTTGGGCTCTACGAGTTCCTGGCGTCGCTGCGGTTCGCGGTGGTGCTCATCGCGCTGCTGGGCGTGGTGCTCGGCCTCGGCACGTTCGTGGAGAGCGCCTACGGCACCGAGGCGGTGAAATTCGGAGTTTGGAATACCTGGTGGTTCACGCTCCTGAACTCGCTGCTCGGCGTGAGCGTGTTCTGCGCCGCGGCCATTCGCTACCCGTGGAAGCGGCACCAGACCGGCTTCGTCATCACGCACGTCGGGCTGCTCGTGCTGCTCGCCGGCTGCCTCATGTCGCAGCGGGGGGGCATCGACGCCCAGATTCCGCTTTTGGAAGGCGACTCCGGCAGCCGGGCCTACGAGGACTCCCACTCCTTCAAGCTCGAGGTCCGCAGGCGCTCGGCCGATGGCGAGACGTCCGGCCGCGGTGAGATGATCGGCCCGATCCCGTTCCGGTCCGGTCCATTCAACTGGGACGACTACGGCTCTCGACGGTCGTTCATCCCTTGGGGCCTGGCCCCGCGGGATCGCGGCGTGCTTCACGACGCCGACGGCATCCGGCTCGAGGTGCTCGACTTCTACGCCGACTCCACGGCGGCGCTCGCGCCGAGCGTGAAACTCCGTGTCGGCAGCGACAGCTTCGGGCCGGGCGGCGGCCGGGGAGTCTGGATGCCGGTCGATCTGTCGTGGCAGCCGAATCCGCTTGCCGGCGGCGACGTCCGCCATCGGCAGCGGGTCGGTGGAGGCACGGTCGTTTTTTGGAAATCGGGGTCGAAGGCGGAGACGAACGCCTTTCTCGCGGCGGTCCCGGATACCGAGGTCGGATTCGGCGCCAAGGGGCAGATCGTGCTCGTGCACGATGGCGAACCGCGGACGTCCGTGCACCGCTTCACGGTCGATGAACTGGAGTCGAAGAAGACGATCGAGCTTCCGGGCACGGGGCTTTCCGTCGATTTTCGCGATCACGAGCCGAGGCTCGCGGTCGTGCGGTTCGCGGTCCGCCCCACCGCCGCCGGCGACGCCGCCGGGAAGAGTTCGGAGGAAATGGTGCTCGCCGCCGATCTTCCTGAGGTGAACATGCCCGCGAGGCGGGCGGGCGTCTACGGAAGCCTTTGGGTCGATCCGGGGCCGGCCGACGCCTCCGAGCGAATGCAGGGGAAGGCCCGCAGCCGGATCGACGTCATCCAGACCCACGATCTCGCGCTGGCCTACAGGAAGTGGCAGTTTCCGGCCGTGACAGCCGGGCCGTTGCCGGCCGATGGCCGCCCCGTGCCCGCCTTCGAGATGCCGATGGGAAAGCTCGAACTGCGGGTGGATCGTTTCCTTCCCGCCGACACGGTCGAGGTCGTGACGCTGCCCGTGCCTTTCGACAAGGCGAAGCCGCCGTCCGCCAAGCGGCGGGCCGCGAAGCTGCGGCTGTCGGTGGACGGCACGTCCGAGACGTTCTGGATCGCCGGGCTGCCGATCCAGCCGATCCAGGAAAAGCCCGGGCCGACCGAACGGCGGGAGGTGGCGGGCGCGCGACGGATCGCCGCGGTCACCATGGATCCCGATTCCATCGACATCGGCTTCGACGTGCGGCTCGATAATTTCGAGCGGAGGCTCGACCCGGGCACGAGCCAGGCATCGCACTTTTCGAGCGTGGTCGAGTTTCTCGGGGACTCCCGGAAGCCGCTCACGGCAAGCCCGGTGACGATCACGATGAACGCGCCGGTGGACTTCAGCGATCCTGCGACCGGCCGTTCCTACAGGCTCTTCCAGGAGAGTTTCATGGGGCCGTGGCTGCCGGGAGATCCGCTCTACGAACGGTTCGTCAGGGAACTCGGAGGCACGCGATCGGGCGAGGCTCCCGAGGCGATCGAGGCTTCGGTGCTCACCGTGAACTACGATCCCGGACGCGGGGTGAAGTACGCCGGCAGCGCGCTGGTCGTCGCCGGCATCTTCACGATGTTCTACATGAAGGCCTATTTCTTCGGTCCGAGGAAGAGGGCCGTGCAGGGAGCCGCATGATGGTCAAGCTCGAATCGTGTTTTCGTCCCGCAAGCCTCCTGCTCGCGGTCGTCGTGTTCGCGGGGGTCGCCTCCGGCGTCGGCCGGGGCGACGACCTCGCATCCTGGCGGCGGCTGCCCGTGCTCGACGACGGCCGCGTGATGCCACTCGACACGTTCGCCCGCCGAAAGGTGGAGACGATCACGAACTCGCAGTCGCCGAAGCTGCCGGCTGCCGGCGCCGACGGCGGGTCCGTCCGCCGATGGGATGCCGCGGCCCTCCTGCTCGACTGGCTCTGCCGCCCGAGGGCCTGGGAGGACGTGCCGTTCCTGATCGCCGAGCACGAGGAGGTTCGCCGGCTGCTGGAACTGCCCGTGTTCGAGGATGGGCCCGAGGGGCGGAAGCGGCTGAAGTACGCCTCGCCGTCCGACGTCGCGGAGTCGAAGGCGTTTCGCGAACGGCTCGTCGAGATCGACGAACGGCGTCGCGAGGCGCGTGCCGAGGGGGTTTCGTTCCGTCTCGAGGGTGCCGACGCGAAGGTCGATCAGCTGTGGAGGGCGTTCGTCACGTTCCGTCAGCTTTCGTTTCGGGCGGAAGCCGCGGAGATGGGCCGCTCGCGGTCCGCGCGGCTGCTCGAGTCGGCCATCGGCTCCTGGCAGTCGACCGAACGACGGCTCGCCGGCGCGGTGAACGGGGAGCAGGCGGAGGCGATCCGCGGAGGTTTTTCCGAGATCCTCGCCGCCGTCGGGGAGTCGACCCGGTTTCCGACGGATGCGGCGACGGCCGCGGTCGTGAAGACGCGGGCCGCGATCGCGGCCGCGAGGGCTTCGGCGGCATCGAAGGGGTCCGAGGGGGCTTCCGCCGGTCGGCTGCTCGCGCGGCTCGAGGAGAAGCTGCTCGTGCTCGCCGAATCCCTCTACGACAACGGCGACTCGCTGCTCGTCGTGCCGGCCCTCCACGCCGAGGCGCTCGAGATGGAGCGGAATGCCGACGAGGACATGCCCGCCTGGCTCGCGCTCGCGACCCTGCTCGACGCGCCGTCGGAGGTGCTCGCCGGCTATCCGGCCGATCTCGTGGGGCAGACCCGTGAGGCATTCGCGAAGCTCGAGGAGGCGGTATCGGCGGTGCCGACGGGCGACGTGGCGGCCGCGTCCTCACGGCTGGCGGCAAGCCTGCGGGCGCTCGGCGAGGCCGTCGAGCCGGAGCGTCGCAGGCTTCCGGTGAATCGTATCGATGCGGACCTGCTCGGCTGGACGGCCTACCCGCGGCCCGGCAGCACCGACCGCGAGGTGGCCTACAACAGCGGCGATCCCTTTCGCATGTCGTGGGTGCTCGCGCTTGCGGGGCTCGCGGCGTTCGCCCTCGCCTTTGGGCGGGCAACGAAGCCGATGTTCTGGCTCGGCACGGCGCTCCTGCTCGCGGAGATCCTGTGGACGGCGAAGGCCTTCGCCGAGCGGATCGCGATCACGGGCTGGGCTCCGGTGACGAACATGTACGAGACGGTGATCTACGTGCCGTTTTTTCTTTCGCTGCTCGGCCTGTGGTTCGTGCTCTCGCCGATCGTGTCGAAGGGGGTCGGCGAGGCGTGGAGGCTCACGAACCACTGGTCGATGATCCTGCCGAGGATCGCGATCGGGGCGGGCGTGCTCTGGGTGCTCACGATGGCCCCCTACGCGGCCGGCGGCCGGACGATCCTGCGGCTTCTTCCGCAGGCCGACATCGACTCCTGGATGCCCAACGCAAACAACCTCGTCGTCTGGATCGTGGGGCTGTGCGTGCTGGCCCCATCGGTCTGGTATCTGCCGCGGGTCGCGGTCGCGGCCATCACGTCGCTTGCCACCGTGCCGAGAAGCCTGCGGTCGACCGAACTCGGCGAGTGGCTCTCGCAGGCCTACGCGAGGCGTTCGTTCGGCCTGGTCGTCACGGCCGTCGCCTTCGCCGGCACCTTCATCGCCTGGTTCTTCCCGATCCCCGGAAAGCAGTTCAGTCCGCTCCAGCCGGTGCTCCGCGACAATTTCTGGCTCACGATCCACGTGCTCACGATCGTCTCGAGCTACGCCGCAGGCGCCCTCGCCTGGGGGCTCGGCTGCCTGTCGCTCGGCCACTATCTCTTCGGAAGCTACCGGCCCGCGGTGCCGGGGCAGGGCAGGGGGGCCCGTCCGCCGGAGGCCTGCGACGTGCTTGCAGGCTTCATCTACAAGGCGATGCAGGTGGCCGTGCTCCTGCTCGCGGCCGGCACGATCCTCGGCGGCCTGTGGGCCGATGTCTCATGGGGCAGGTTCTGGGGCTGGGACCCGAAGGAGGTCTGGGCGCTCGTGTCGCTCTTGGCCTACCTCGTCGTGCTCCACGGCAGGTATGCCGGCTGGATCGACAACTTCGGCCTCGCGGCCGGGAGCGTGCTCGGCGCCGCCGTGATCGGCATGTCGTGGTACGGCGTCAACTTCCTGCTCGGCGCCGGGCTGCACTCCTACGGGTTCGGCCAGGGCGGCCAGACCGAATTCTTCGCGTTCCTCGCGGCCAACATGCTGCTCTTGGTGGCGGCAGCCTGGCGGTATCGGTCGGGCTGCCAGCCGGCGGGCGTGTAGCGGTCGATCGAGAGTTCATCGGCCGCCATCCGGATCCGGATCGCCCCCTCGCCGCCGGTCTTGAGGACCCGCGAGCGGCCGGCCTCTCCTGCAGCCGTGTAGGCCCGCTTGACCTCCTTCCAGGAGGGACCGCCGGCGCCGCTGACGACCACGATCCGCGGCCGGGTGGCGGCGGCCAGCAGCGGCGGCAGGCTCGTGGCGGTGCCGTGGTGGGGCGCGACGAGCACGTCGCACCGCTCCGGCGACCGTGCGACGAGCCGGTGCACGGCGTCCCCCTCGATGTCGCCGGAAAGCAGGAGCCTCCGGCCGCTCGCCTCGACCGCGAGCACGAGGCTCGATTCGTTGTCGCTCTGCCGGGGCTCGCGGCCCGTCGGATGGAGCACGCGAACGGTGCAGCTCGAATCGAGCGCAAAAGCCTCGCCGGCCCGGACGGCGGAGACCGGCACACCCGTCTCGTCGAGCATCGCGAGCAGTCCGCGGGCGGCCGGCGAGCCCGACTCGAGAAATTCCCGCGAGAGCACGACCCGTCCGACACGAAACCGGTCCAGCAGGTCGGGAACGCCGTTGAAGTGGTCGGTGTCGGCGTGGGAGAGAACGAGGCAGTCGATGCCGCGAACCCGCTCGCTCCAGAGCACCCCCGCGATGCCGCGGGCCGCGGCGCCGCCGGCCCCGAGCCTGCCGGCGTCGTAGAGCATGGTCGAGCCGGCCGGTGTTTTCACAACGACGCCGAGTCCGTGACCGAGCGAGGCGGCCACCATCTCGAAGCCGCGGCCCCCCGGGTTTGCGATCTGGGGAATCGTGGCCAGCAGGCCGACGCCGCACCACGCTCCGGCGGAGGCCAGCCAGGGCATCGGCCGCTCAAGCCACCGGCGGGGCAGGGCGGCGGCGAGCCCGGCGAGCAGCACGTACCAGCCGGCCACCCACCAGCCGGGCGGGCCCGCGACCCAGGCATGGCCGCCGGGCAGCGTAGCCCCGGCCCGCACGCACGTCTCCACGCCGAGGAGCGTCGCGTCGCACAGTCCGCCGAAGAGCCCGCCGACTGCGGTGGAAACCGTCGATGCCAGCAGGCAGAGGAATCCGGTTGCCATGGCGACCGCGACGAGCGGAGCGATGACGACGTTGAGCAGGAGGGCGACGGGGCTGACGACGTGGAAGACGGCCGCCGTCACCGGCGTGGTCGCCGCCCAGACCGCCGCGCCGGCGATGAAGGCTTCCGCGATGCCGCGGCCGGCGCGTCGCAGCCGCTTCTCCCAGATCGGACGGCTGCGGTCGATGAGCCGCTGAATCGGGTCGTCCGTCGGTCGGCGAACCGCGATGGCCGACGCCGCCGCGACGAGGATGCCCGTCGACAGGAAGGATAGCTGCGTCCCGACTCGGAAGACCTCGGAGGGCCGCCAGAGAAACACGACGATCGCCGCGGCCGCGAGCGAGTTGAGCGTGACCGATCGTCGCCCGACGGCGGCGCCGAGGCAGGCGAGCCAGACCACGAGCGTCGCCCGGACGACCGGAGTCTCGGCCCGCACGAGCAGCATGTAGCCGCCGATGAAGGCCGCGACGACGGCGAGGCCGGCTCCGCGAGGCAGCGGCGTGGCCCTCAGCACGGCGGCGAGCGCGGCCGCGAGAATCCCGACGTGAAGCCCCGAGATCGAAAGGATGTGCACCGTGCCGGTCTCCAGAAACGCCCGCGACTCCTCGCGGGGGAGCGACTCTCGGCTGCCGAGGAGCAGCGCCTGCGCGAAGTCGGCCCGTTCCGGGTGGATCGCGGCCTCGAGCCGTCGCATGCCCCAACGCCGCACGCGGTCGAGCCATGCGGAAATCGCGTGCCACGGCGCAGCCTCGACGATCTCGACGCAGTCGGGCGTGCGGCACCTGACGATCGAGAGGCATCCGAGGTTTCTCGCCTTCTCACGAAAATCGAACTCATTGGGGTTGAACGCGG
The DNA here is from genome assembly GCA_002405515.1 of Planctomycetaceae bacterium UBA4655. Classification (GTDB taxonomy): domain Bacteria; phylum Planctomycetota; class Planctomycetia; order Pirellulales; family UBA1268; genus UBA4655. Next base: position 13,776 of record DHLZ01000292.1, on the reverse strand, counting down.
GCGATGGCCGCAGGCCGCGGCCGAACACGCGAACCCGCATGCCCGGCTCGATCGCAGGCCGACTCCCATCGACGACGACGCTCGCCCGCCCGCCCGCCCGCTTCCACGACGATCCGACCCTGACATGCTCGACACGGAGCGTGAACTCGCTTGCCGGCTCGATCGCGTCGGCCGCATGCTCGGTTCCCGGCGGGAGCATTCTCGGCAGCAGTCGGGGGGATTCGAGCGCGACGCCCTCGACGACGATCGGCCTCGGCCGCTCGTCGAGCCGCCAGGCCAGTTCCTCCCGAGGGAACAGCCCCCGTTGGAACCCGCACCATGAGGTGGCGGCGACGCCGATCGTCACGAGCAGCACGCGGCCCGCCGCCCTTTCGCGGCCCGCGGCGAGCAGCCACGCCCACACGACGAGCAGCCCGGTGGCCGCGGCCCACGCACCGACGACCGGCGCGAGCCCGCCCGGCAGGACTATGCCGAGGGCTCCACCGCAGAGCACCGCCGCCGCCAGCGGAACGAGCGGCATCCGTGGCGGTGGATCGAGGGACCGGGCCTCGAGCAACCCGGCCAGGGCACGCCACCCGCGGAGGATCCTTTCACCTGCCGCCGACGCCACGCGACCAAAACTCATCGCTGCCTCTCGCTCCTGCGAGGGGTCAGGGTAGCAGATCGCGACTGGGAAATCCGTCCCGGCACGCCTGCAGGACGCGGGGGATGCCGGCGAGGTCGCGGAGCGTCGGCTCGCCACGGAGTCCGGCAACCGACCGCACCGCCGCCTCGGATGCCTCGGGCGGGCCGATCTCGACCAGCAGCCAGCCGCCAGGGGAGAGCCGGTCGGCGGCCTCCGCGGCCAGCCGACCGATGACCTCGACCCCGGTCGGCCCGGCCACGAGGGCCTGCTTCGGCTCGTGGAGCCTCACGTCCCGCGGCAGACCCTCGAACTCGTCGTCCCGCACGTAGGGGGGGTTGCTCGCGACGAGGTCGAACGGCCGCCCCGGGCCGACGTTCGCGAAGAGATCCGACTCCACGAACTCGATCCGGTCGGCGACGCCGTGCTTCACGGCGTTGGCCTTCGCGACGGTGAGGGCCGCCGGCGAGATGTCGATCGCCACGATCTCGGCGGATGGAAGGTGCTTGGCGAGCGTGACGGCGATCGCACCGCTGCCTGTTCCAACGTCGGCGATCCGTGGCGAGCCTTCGCCGCGAACGAGGTCGATCGCCCGCACGACGAGCTGCTCCGTCTCCGGACGCGGCACGAGCACCGCCGGCGACACGTCGAACGCCAGCGAGAAGAACTCCTTCGTGCCGGTGAGGTACGCGACCGGCTCTCCGTCCCCTCGCCGCTTCACGAGCTCGCGAAAGCGAGCACGAACGCCGTCGGGCACGACCTCGTCGAACGCGGTGTAGAGCAGGATCCGGCTGCAGCCACGGACCGTCGCGAGGAGCACCTCGGCGTCGAGCCGGGGAGACTCGCTGCCTCGCCCGGCGAGCCACTGGGTCGTCCAGGTGAGCAGCTTCCCGACCGTCCAGGTCTCGGCATCACGCGACGACGACGACGACGCGGGCCGGCGATCAGTCATGATGCTCGGCGGGCGCCGCCTCCATCTGGCTTCGCCGCAGGGCCCGCTCCCGATCCTCGATCGCATCGATCACGAGGCCGAGCCTGCCGCCCACGATCTGCTCGAGCGGGAAGTTCTCGTTGATGCGGTGGTCGGTGAGCCGGTTCTGGGGGAAGTTGTAGGTGCGGATCCGCTGGCTTCGGTCGCCCGAACCGACGAGCTCGCGCCGCTCCGTCGCCCGCTTCTCGTGCTCGATCGAGCGGCGCAGCTCGTAGAGCCGCGTCTTGAGCACGCGGAGTGCCTTGGCGAGATTCTTGTGCTGGCTCTTCTCGTCCTGGCACTGAACGACGAGCCCCGTCTCGAGGTGGGTCAGCCGCACGGCCGAGGCGGTCTTGTTCACGTGCTGTCCGCCGGGGCCGCTCGCGCAAAAGAGGTCCTTACGATACTCGTCCGGCGAGATCGACACCTCCACGTCTTCGGGCTCCGGCAGCACGGCGACGGTGGCGGCGGAGGTGTGGACACGCCCCTTCGCCTCCGTGTCGGGCACCCGCTGCACGCGGTGGCCGCCGCTCTCGTGGCGGAGACGGCGAAAGACGTTCTCCCCCGACACGCCGAGCACGAGCTCCTTGAAGCCACCGAGCTCCGTCGGGCTTGCGTCGAGGATCTCGACGTTCCAACCTTCGGCCAGCGCGTGGCGGCGATACATCTCGAAGAGATCCCTGACGAACAACGCCGCCTCGTCACCCCCGGTGCCGGCACGAAGCTCCATGATGCACCGCGTGCGGGCCGCGTCCTCGTCGTCGCCGGACATCTCCAGGAGCTCGTCCCAGAGCCGGTCTCGCTCGGCCCGGAGCGACGGCAGCTCGGCCTCGGCCAGCTCCCGCAGTTCCACGTCGCCGCCGGCGGCGAGATCCTCGTCGTCCGAAACGCGACGCTGCATGTCGGCGAACTGCCGGTACCTGGTGACGAGCTTCGCGAGCGATCCGTGTTCGCGTGCGGTGGCCGCCATCCGGGAGGCGTCTGCCTGCACGGCGGGATCCTGGAGATCGCGTTCGAGCGACTCGAATCTCGCCAGCTTCTGTTCCAGTTCCTCGCGCAGCCCAGCCATGGCACCCTGTCGGGATCCGTCACGGCGTCCATCGACGAAGGAGGACCGGACGGCAGTCCGGTTTCGCTACTCGGCGGCGGCCGCAGGCTTGCGGGCCTTCTTGACGCTCGCGTAGCCGGCGGCGGCGAACTTCGACTTGAACTTCTCGATCCGACCGGCCGTATCGACGAACTTCAGCTTGCCGGTGAAGAACGGGTGGCAGACGTTGCAGATGTCGACCTTCAGCTCCGGCAGCGTGCTGCGGGTGGAGAAGGTGTTTCCGCAGCCGCAGCGGACGACCGTATCGACGTAGTTGGGATGGATGCCGTCTTTCATAATGAGGGAACGATACCCGCTGAACGGCCGCAAGGCAACGCGGCTTCGCCGACGCCCGTGAAAAAGGGCTTTGCCGTGCCCGCCGGACCGATGTGAGACCGCCCCTGCCGACGGCCGGGGCTCCGCTTGGCGGAGGGGCAGAAGGCCGGTTACTACCGGGAGCATCACGTAGTTGACATTGTTCTGCGGGCAACTCTGCCTGCTGACTTTCACGGAAGCCCGAGCCGCGAGTTTCCCTGCAGGCGAACAGTGGCCCATACGGAAGCCCGAGGCGCAAGTTTCCCTGCAGGCGAACAGTGGCCCATACGGAAGCCCGAGGCGCAAGCCGAGAGGGGAGTTGACGATGTGCAGAAAGGCCGGCGTCGAGTCACTCAAAAGACGCTTGGAATGGACGCTGTTTTGCCAAATCACCCGACTCATTGAGCGACCCTGACGCCCCTCTCGGCTCGCGCCTCGGGCTTCCGCGGGACCCGGATGGCGCTCAGTCGGCCGAAAACCACAGTCAACAACATCGTGCTCGGGGTGATATCCTCTCGGTCGCCACGGAGGTGTTCCCATGGGATTCTTCCCTCGACTTCGATTCGCTCTGGCTCTCGCGGCGTTCGCGTGCGGCGCGCTGCGGGCCGACGAGTGGCCCGCGTGGCGGGGGCAGGATGGCAGCGGGCACGCCGTCGATGCCCATGATCTTCCGGTCACGTGGAGTGAGACGGAAAACGTCGCCTGGAAGACCGACCTGCCCGGACGCGGATGGTCGTCGCCGGTGATCGCGGGCGACCGCATCTGGATGACGACTGCGATCGAGCGGCAGGCCACCGCCGAAGAGCGGGAGAAGCGGCTGGCGGGGGTCAAGAATCCCGGTCCGCTCGCCGTCGTCCAATCGGTGAGTCTCCGGGCGGTCTGCGTCGATCGTCGGACGGGACAACTCCTCCACGACGTCGAACTGTTCGCGATCGACGCCCCGCAGCCGATCCACTCGCTCAATTCCTACGCCTCCCCATCGCCGGTCTTCGCCGACGGCCGGCTCTACTGCCACTTCGGCGACCACGGCACGGCCTGCATCGACACGGCATCGGCCAAGGTCGTCTGGGCCAACCGCGAGCTTCGGCTCGACCACGTCAACGGCCCCGGCAGCACGCCGGTGCTCCGGGGCGGCCTGCTCGTCGTCCATTGCGACGGCAGCGACACGCAGTTCATCGCGGCGCTCGACGCGGCGACCGGCAGGGTGGCATGGAAGACGCCCCGCAGCGGCACGCTCCGCGACGACCCCGATCTCAAGAAGGCCTACGGCACGCCACTCTTGGTCGGGCTGGACGGGCAGGACCTGCTCATCTCCCCGGCGGCCGACTGGCTCTACGCCTACGACCCCGCGACCGGCCGCGAACTCTGGAAGGCGGAGTACGGCGTGCTCGGGTTCTCGGTCGTGCCCAAGCCGGTGGCCGCCCATGGCCTCGTCTTCACGAGCACGAGCTTCAACTCGCCCGAGATCCTCGCCTGGAAGCTCTCCGCCGCGGACTCGCCGCCGTCGATCGCCTGGCGGCAGAAGCGTGGGGCGCCGTCGATGCCGTCCCTCCTGGTCGTCGGCGACGAACTCTACGCCGTGAGCGACCGCGGCATCGCGAGCTGCTTCGACGCCCGGACCGGAGAGCCTCGCTGGACCGAGCGGGTCGGCGGCAACTTCTCCTCCTCGCCGGTCTTCGCCGACGGACGGATCTATGTCGCCAATCGCGAGGGCGACACGTTCGTGCTCCGGCCGGGCAGGTCGTACGACCTCGTGGCGACGAACCGGCTCGAGGGCCAGATCATGGCGACGCCCGTCCCGCTCGGCCGGTCGATCTACCTGCGGACCGATCGGGCGATCTACCGGATCGAGAAGCCGCGGTAGGCCGGAAATCGCGGCTCAAGCGGCCTTCTTCGCGAACACCGGATGCTCCGCGGCCGCGGCCGGCCCGACCACGTGAAGCGTCCGCGTGGGGAAGGCGAAGTCGCAGCCGGCCTCCGCGACGATTCCCATGATGGCAAGCAGTATCTCCTGCTGCACGTCGAGGAACACCGCTCCGTCGCTCGTGAGCACGTAGCCGACGATCTCGATGTCGAGCGACGAGTCGCCGTACCCCACGAACTGCACCTCGATCTGCTCGTTGGCGATCCTCGGATGAGAGAGCATCGCGTGATGGATGCGATCGACGACATCGCAGACCTGCGAGGCCGACGCCCCGTAGGTCAGGCCGATCCTGTGCTGAAGGAGGCTGCGGTCGCGGCGGGTGTAGTTCACGAGCCGCAGCTTCGCGAACTCGGCGTTCGGGATCGAGATGAGCGTGCGGTCGACGCCGCGGATCCGCGTGCTTCGCAGGCCGATCTGCTCGACGGTGCCCTTCAGCTCGCCGAACTGGCAGGTGTCGCCGATCCGCACGGGCTTGTCGATGAAGAGCACGACGCCGGCGATGAGGTTCTCGACCGTGTACTGCGCCGCAAGCGCCACGGCCAGGCCGCTCACGCTCAGGCCCGCGATGAGCGGCGTGACCGAGATGCCCATCGAGTTGGCGCCGACGATGAGCAGCCAGGCCACGGCCACGAACGTCGCGACCTGGCAGGCGAGCCGCACGAGCTGGCCGTCGATCCCCTCCGGCCGCAGCCGCTTCGCGCGGATCACGACCTCGGCGAAGCCCCGGATCATCGCCACGACGCCGAAGATCACGCCGGCGAACATGAGCACCTTCAGCACGATCTTCGCGGCGTAGAGCGTTTCGCCCGTGAACCGAACCTGCCAGGTGAGGGCGTAATCGAGCAGCAGCGAACCCCCGATCGCCGCCAGCGGAAACACGAACGCGGCCGCATGCCGCACCGGGTGATCCGGGTCGATGTCCGAGACCGCCCGCCGCGAAATCCCGCGGGCCACGCCCAGGAGCACGACCGTCGCCGCAACGAGGATCGCCGCGACCGCCCACTGCCAGACCGTTTCCCCGAGACAGACGGCATGCGCCCAGCCGGGCAGCCTCTGCACGAAGGCGTCGGGGATCATCCAGCCGCCGCGGGTGGCGAACCACTGGTGCAGGCCGGGGCTGCCCGCCGTCGGCTTGTAGGGAAGATTTCGCACCCGGTCGAAGAACTCGACGGCGCGGGCGACCGTCTCCTTGTCGAAGAGATACTCCCCTTCCCGCGGCCCATCCGCGATCCGCACGAGCGTGATCTCCGTGCCGGGAACCCTCCACCGCTTCGGCGGATTCTTCGCGACCGCGCTGTCGCCGGGAATGTCATCCGCGGCCGGCAGGTCGATCCGATCGAAGACCTCCTTGAGGCAGACGGCCGCCTCGCGGCCCTTCGACATCGACAGCGACGGCGCGATGTCGCTCAGGTCGAGGCAGGCGACCGCCCGCTTCGAGAGCACCTGCGACTCGCCCTGACGGATCGAGCCGGTCTCGCGAAAGATGACATGGAGCCGATCGACCGAGTCGCAGAAGCTGCGGAGCGTGTCGCGGGGGCTCGTAGTGTCGGCCGGCGCGAGGATGCCCGCGACGGTGGCCTCCTGCGGCGACTCCGCCGGAGGCCCCGAATCCGCCGGGGCGCCCGCATGGACGAGGCGGAATCCGCCAATGATCGCCACGAACGCGACGAGGCGGACCATTCCCGGGATCATTCGGCTCAATTCCATCTCCTTCGTCGCGGGCAGCATAGACCGTGCACCGCCGCTCACCGCCACTGGGATGGCTGCTGCTGCTGCTGCCGCTGTTGCTCGATGAGCTGGGCCGCCTTGATCGCCCGTGTCTCGACCTCCCGCCCGACCTCGACGGCCCGGTCGCGGTTGAACGAGAACTGCGGCATGCCGTTCACCCAGTTCACGGAGAGGATGCCCAGCCCGATCAGGATCGGCACGGCGATGATCGCGATCGTCGCTCCCCACCGGCTCGAGAGAACGCCCTGAACGGGCGCCGGCATCCCCATGGTGGCGAGACCGACGGCCTGCTGGGCATAGGTCTTTTTCTTCTTTTTTGGCATGGAATGGCACTCCTGAACGGTTGGATCGGTCTCACGATCGCGGCCCGGCCACCGGCCCGGCCGACGTCTGCCCGATCGGCAGGGAGAAATAGCGATCTGAGACCGGCCGGGCAACACCACTCCATCTTTTGCATCTTGCCCGGCTGAAGCGGCAGCGCGAGCGGCTCTCGGGCAAAACTGCCCCGATTCGCCGACGGCAGGTCGGTCCGCGTAGAATGGGTCATGAACGCCGACCGCTTCTTCGACAGCCTCTGGGACGACTACGTCGCGATCGCGCCGCAGGCGGCGCGGATCCGCGATGCCTTCCTCGCCCGCGGCGAGCGGGTCGTGAACGACCATGTCGCGTTTCGCACGCTCGCGGCGGGTCCGATCGGCCTCGAGCGGCTCGAGCGGCATCTGCTCGAACTCGGCTACCGGCAGTACGAGCCGTACGACTTCCCCGACAAGAAGCTCCGGGCCCGCGGCTACCTGCCGGCCGCCCACGACGGCGGCCCCCTGCCCCGCGTGTTCCTCTCGGAGCTGCTGGTGGACGAGCTTTCGCCGGAGGCCGCGACGATCCTGCGGCGGCTTGCCGACTCGGTCGATCCCGCGACCGTGGAATCGCCCGACGTGCTCTGGGCGGGCCGGCCCTGGCAGGCGGTTTCATGGGAGGAATACCGGCTCCTCGAGCGGGAGAGCGAGTATGCCGCGTGGCTGGCGGCCCTCGGCTTCCACGCCAACCACTTCACCATCAGCGTCAACCACCTCGCCACGCTCGACTCGCTGGCGGCTGTGCTCGACTTCGTCGAGTCGCTCGGCATCCCGATCAACGAGGCCGGCGGCCGCGTGAAGGGCTCGCCCGAGGTGCTGCTCGAGCAGGGCTCCACGCTCGCCGAACGGATGCCGGTCGAGTTCGCCGATGGCCGGCGGCACGTCGTCCCCACCTGCTACTACGAGTTCGCACGACGGTATCCGGATGCCGAAGGCCGGCTCTTCGAGGGCTTCGTGCCGGCGAGCGCCACGAAGATTTTCAGCTCCACCGACCGCACCCTCGCCGAGAAGGCGGCGTCGTCATGAACGAACTCGAGGTGACGCATGAACGCACGCCACTCCGTCGCGATCCTGGGCGCCGGCAAGATCGGCCGGGGCATCGCCCGGCTGCTCGAGAAGAGCGGCCACTACGACGTCGTCGTCGCTGACGCCTCGGCCGAGGCCCTCGCGCAACTCGCAGCCGAAACGCCGGTCGCGACGCGGGCCCTCGACGTCCGCGACCAGGCCGCCGTCGCCTCCCTGCTCGCCGACCGCCAGTCGGCGGTCTCGCAGTCGGTCGTCTCCGCCTGCCCGTTCGACTGCAACACGGCGATCGCTCGGGCGGCCCTTCACGCCGGGGCGAGCTACTTCGACCTCACCGAGGACGTCGCGACGACCGCCGCGATCCGGCTCGTCGCCGCCGATGCGATCGAGGGGCAGGTGTTCATGCCGCAGTGCGGGCTCGCGCCGGGCTACATCGGCATCCTCGCCCGCGACCTCTGCCGGCGGTTCGAACGGCTCGAGCGGGTGACGATGCGTGTGGGGGCGCTGCCGCTCTATCCCACGAACATGCTCAAGTACAACCTCACCTGGTCGACCGACGGCCTGATCAACGAATACTGCAATCCCTGCGAGGCGATCCGCGACCGCCGCCGCGTGCTCCTCGAGCCGCTCGAGGGGCTCGAGCACTTCGCGCTCGACGGGGTGGACTACGAGGCCTTCAACACCTCCGGAGGCCTCGGCACGCTCTGCGAGACGCTCGAGGGGGAAGTGGTCGACCTCGACTACAAGACCGTTCGCTACGAGGGGCACCGCTACCTGATGGCCTTCCTCCTCCGCGGCCTGCAGTTCTCCGAGCGGCGGTCGATGCTCAAGGAGGTGATGGAGGCGGCGATTCCCTGCACGCACCAGGACGTCGTGCTCGCCTTCTGCACCGTCACCGGCTGGCGGCAGGGCCGCTACGAGCAGATCAGCGACGCCAGGAAGATCTATCACGGCGAGATCCACGGCCTCGCGGCGAGCTCGATCCAGATCACGACCGCCTCGAGCCTTTGCACCGTCCTCGATCTCCACCGCCACGGCCGGCTCGCCCAGGGCCTGCCCGAGCGGCGGGGCTTCGTGCGGCAGGAAGACGTCAGTCTCGACGAATTCCTCGCCAACCCCTTCGCCGAGCCCTTCGCCGCGGCGACGCCCGTCCGCACCCCCATGCCCCGTCGCCTGGAGGTCTCCGCATGATCGCGAAGTCCACCCGCCCGTCGGACCCGATCCCCGGCGACGCCAGGGCGCTCCTGCCGGCGACCTGTGGCGCGGGCGTGCATCCCGGCATCGCGATCGGCCCGCGGTTCTCCCGCGGCGAAGGGCCGACCATCGAGCGATCGAGCCCGATCGACGGCCTGCCGCTTTCGACGACGGGCACCGCCACGGCCGAGGACGTCGCGGCCTGTGTCGCGGCGGCCCACGAGGCGTTTCGGAGGTGGCGGTGCGTGCCGGCGCCGCGGCGGGGGGAATTCGTCCGACGGATCGGCGACCTCGTGCGTCGGCACAAGCGGTCCATCGCCGCGATCGTGACGCTCGAGACCGGCAAGATCCGGAGCGAGGCGGAAGGGGAAATCCAGGAGTGGATCGACATCTGCGACTTCGCCGTCGGACTCTCGCGGCAGCTCCACGGCCTCACGATCGCGAGCGAGCGGCCCGACCACCGTCTCATGGAGCAGTGGCACCCGCTCGGTCCCGTCGGCGTGATCACGGCCTTCAACTTCCCCGCGGCCGTCTGGGCATGGAACGCGATGCTGGCGATCGTCTGCGGCGACACGGTCGTCTGGAAGCCGTCGCCGCAGACGCCCCTGACGACGCTCGCCTGCCACGGGCTCGTCGCCGAGGTGGCCAGGGATTTTGCCGACGTGCCCGAGGCGGTCTCCACCGCCTGCCTCGGCGGAGCCGACGCGGCGATGCGGCTCGCGGGCGACCGCAGGCTGCCGCTGGTTTCCGCGACCGGCTCGGTGGCGATGGGCCGCGCGGTGGCGCAGCTCGTCGCGGGCCGGCTCGGCCGCAGCCTGCTCGAGCTCGGCGGCAATGCCGGATTGATCGTCGCCGCTTCGGCCGATCTCGATCTGGCCGTGCGGGCGATCCTCTTCTCGGCCGTGGGCACCTGCGGGCAGCGGTGCACGAGCCTGCGGCGGCTGTTCGTCCACGAGAGCATCGTCGAGCCGCTCCTCGCGAGGCTCTCGGCGGCCTACGAGTCGCTCCCGATCGGCGACCCGCGGGATCCGAGGGTGCTCGTCGGGCCGCTCGTGTCGCGGGAGGCCCGCGGCAGGATGGAGGAGGCGATCGCTCGTGCCCAGGCGGAGGGAGGCCGGATCGTCTGCGGCGGCGGGCGGGTCTCGGAGGGCGTTCCCGGCGGCGCGTACGTGAAGCCGGCGATCATCCGCATGCCGTCACAGACGCCGATCATGCACGAGGAGACCTTCGCGCCGATCCTCTACGTCGTCGCCTACGGATCGCTCGAGGAGGCGATCGCGATGAACAACGCCGTGCCGCAGGGTCTTTCCTCGGCGATCTTCACCGGCGACGTGCGGGAGGCGGGCAGGTTCCTCGGGCCGGCGGGGAGCGACTGCGGCATCGCGAACGTCAACATCGGCACGAGCGGCGCCGAGATCGGCGGCGCCTTCGGCGGGGAGAAGGAGACCGGCGGCGGACGCGAGTCGGGCTCCGACGCCTGGAAAAACTACATGCGCCGCGCGACGAACACGATCAACTACGGCTCGTCGCTCCCGCTCGCCCAGGGCGTGCGGTTCTGACAACGCAGGGATGCTCGTCGTCCGGCCCTTCGGCAGCGGGCATGAAGACGCCGTCGGTCACGCCGACGTGCAGCTCGACGAGCGCGAAGCCCCTGCTCATCCCGCTCCATCCGTTCGCCCGCATGGTCGGGCCGGCCTGGCGTGGCGGACAAAGCGGCTTCAAGGACGACTCTCCGCCCACTCCACGATTCAGGATGGCGAATCGATCCCGCATCCGCATGTCACCTACGGGCGGCAACGCAGGCAAGACGGCGGAGCTTTCTGCAGCGTGCCCCGGCCGTCGGCGGCCCGGGAAAGATCACGCCGCCTGCATGATTCCTCGCAGGTAGCCGGCGGCAAACAGCCGGCCGAGCATCTCGTAGCCCGGCGTTTCGTTCGTCTCTCCGGCCATCGACGGGGCGTGGTCGGGCCGCACGCTCCCCGCGTATCCGGCCTCGTTGAGCGCCCGGAAAACCGCGGGCATGTCGATCTCGCCGTTGTCGTGCCAGGTCTCGACGAAATGCCGGGCCGAGCCGCGGACGTTGCGGGCGTGCACGAACAGGATGTGACCCGCGAGCCGGCGGATGCCCGCGATCACATCGACCCCTGCCGGATGGAGCGACCCCACGCAGTAGCAGATGCCGTTCGCCGGGCTCGGGGCGAGCTGGATCACCCGCTCGAGGGCCTCGTTCGAGGTGATGATCTGGGGCTGGCCATTCAGCTCGGCAAGCGGCGGATCGTCGGGATGCAGCGCGAGCCCCACTCCACAGTCCTCCGCAACAGGCAGCACGTCGTCGAGAAACCTCTTCAGGTTGTCCCATAGCGCGGCGGCCGTCGTGCGTCGGGGAGGCCGGCCGTCGGCGTCGGTCACGTTGCGGCCCACGTCGGCCAGGTTGAACTCCGTCACGAGCGCCCCGCCGCGCTCCCGTACGGTGGCGCTGGTGCGCTGCCAGTCCTCGCCGGGCATCCAGTTGTAGCAGGCGATGGAAAGGCCGGCCTCGGCCATATCGCGGAGCAGCCTCTTGAACTGCTCGATCTCGGCGTCGCGGCCCGGCAGTCCGTGCACCATGTTGAGGTGCGGTATCTTGCGCTCGACGATCGCCAGCCGCATGCCGGCGGCCTCGACCATCCGCCTGGCATCGATCAACGGTTGCAGGCCGGGCCCGGGATAGGGGAGAACGATCTCGTCCACCCCGACCTGGGCCGCGAGTTGCAGATTGCGCTCCGTGAGCGGGTTCACGAGCATCGACAGCTTCATACTCATGCGGTCGAAGAGCATAGCCGGGTCGATTGCAGTTCCGCAAGGATTTTTCGGCCGCCGAGCGACTCGTGAGCCGCGGGATCGGTCTTCCCGGCCAGACAGAGGCGGAACATCGCCGCGATCACGTCCGCGACCAGCGGACGAGCAGCGGCGAGAGCAGGAGCAGCACCGCGGCGGAGACGATCGACGTCACCGCGATCGTGCCGAACACGCCTCCGTAGAGGGCGACGGTCTCGGCCGGCGGCGGGATCACGCCCCCGGCCGCGCCGTGATCCGACCCGGTGAGCGCCGCGATGATCCCGGCGAGGTAGTTCGAGAACGCGGTCGCGAGGAACCAGGCTCCCATCACCGTGCTCACCATCCGGGCGGGTGACAGCTTCGTGACCATCGACAGGCCCACCGGCGAGAGGCAGAGCTCGCCGGTCGTGTGGAGCAGGTAGGCCAGGAGCAGCCACGCCGGCGAAACGAGCCCGTCGGAAGACGCCCTTGAAGCCCCGAGCCAGATCGCCCCGAACCCGAGGCCGAGCTGCACGAGCCCGAGCGAAAACTTCACCGGCGCCGGCGGATCGATCCCTCGACGGCCGAGGAAGCCCCACGCCGCGGAAAAGAGCAGGCCGAAGAGCAGGATGCAGATGGGGTTCACCGCCTGGAACATGCTCGCCGGAACCTCGGTGCCGAACATCGCGCGATCGACGTTTCGATCGGCGAAGTTGTTGAGCGAGCTGCCGGCCTGCTCGAAGAAGGCCCAGAACAGCATCGAGAAAAACATGAGCACGAGCACGACCCAGAGACGATGCCTCTCGGCTCGCTCCGCGCGGCAGGAGTCGATGAAGAGCTTCAGGAATGCCGCGCCTCCGAACGCCGCAAGCAGCCATCCGGCCGCGGCGTTGAACTGCACGAGCACGGCGAAGAGCGGAATCGCCGCGGCCGTGCCGAGATAGACGAACGCGGTCGGCGACAGGCCGAGGAGCATTCTCCGACCGTCGGCCGATGCCGTTGGCGGCGCCCCGAGCGACGGCGGCAGGTCGCCCCCTGCGATCGCCGCGATCCCGACGGCGGCCGCCACGAGCACGGCGATGCCGACCGGCAGGTTGACCGCGAGCGAGAAGGCGTTGCCGCTGCCGATCCAGGCCATGCCGGCCACCGTGGCGACCGCCGTCGCGGCGATGATCGCCTGCGCGAGCCGACCACGGGCGACGAAGATCGCGAGCCCCGCGAGCATGCCCAGCGTCGCCAGGCCGAAGCCGTAGTGCCAGCCGTAGGTCTCCCCGACGTAGCCGCACAGCAGCGGCGAGAGCGCCGCGCCGAGATTGATCCCCATGTAGAAGATCGTGAAGCCGCTGTCCCGCTTCCCGCCGCCGCCGTCGTAGAGGCTTCCCACCATCGTCGAGATGTTCGGCTTGAAGAAGCCGTTGCCCGCGATGAGCAGCGCGAGCGCCGTCGGGAAGGCGATGCGGTCCTCGACGCCCATGAGCAGGTGCCCGGCCGCCATCAGGAGCCCGCCGAGGATCACCGCCCGCCGCTGGCCGAGCAGCCGGTCGGCGAGCAGGCCGCCGATGAAGGGCGTCGCGTAGACGAGCGCCGTGTAGGCACCGTAGATGCCGTAGGCACGCGTGTCGTCGAGCTTCAAGAACCCCTTCGTCATGTAGAAGACGAGGATCGCCCGCATGCCGTTGTAGCTGACTCGTTCCCACGTCTCCCCGAAAGACAGCCCGAACAGGCCGCGGGGATGCCCGAGAAACGCGCCGCCCCGTGCATCGC
>DHLZ01000270.1:5146-6031 GCA_002405515.1 Planctomycetaceae bacterium UBA4655 | reverse complement strand
CCAGGTGAAGTAGGTGTACGACTGTGTGAATCCGAGCTTCGCCAGCCGATACATCGTCTTCGGCCGGGTGAACGCCTCCGAGAGAAAGATCACATCCGGGTGCGTCCGGTGGATTCCCGTGATGAGCCACTCCCAGAAGGCGAACGGCTTGGTGTGGGGGTTGTCGACGCGGAAGATCCGCACACCCCTGTCCACCCAGAACCGCACGACGTCGGCGAGCGCCTCCCAGAGCTGCCTCCACGCATCGCACTGGAAGTCGAAAGGCACGATGTCCTGGTATTTCTTGGGCGGGTTCTCGGCATAGGCGATCGAGCCGTCGCTGCGGCGACGAAACCATTCCGGGTGTTCCTTCACCCATGGATGGTCGGGAGAGCACTGGATCGCGAGGTCGATCGCGAGCTCCAGGCCGAGCGTCGCCGCACGCGACCGCAAACGCTCGAAGTCGTCGAAGGTGCCCAGCTGCGGATGGATCGCCTTGTGCCCACCGGCCTGCGAGCCGATCGCCCAGGGGCTCCCGACGTCGTCGGCGGCCGCGGCGAGCGAGTTGTTGCGTCCCTTGCGGAACGAACTGCCGATCGGATGGATCGGCGTGAGGTAGAGCACGTCGAAACCCATCGCGGCGACGTAGTCCAGCCGCTCGGCGAGGTCGGAGAGCGTGCCGTGCGCTCCCCCCCTGCCCCACGACCTCGGAAACACCTCGTACCACGCGCCCGACCGCGCGAGCGGCCGCTCGACTCGGACCGCACGCGGAGGGTCGAGCCTCGTCTCGTCCCGCCGGTCGGCGTGGAGCCGCATGAGCTCCGCGACCCGCGGCTCGGCCGCGACCGACGGGCTCGAGGAGCCGGCGATCACCGCGGCGATCGCCTCGAGCTCGGCGGCCACCGT
>DHLZ01000270.1:2935-4990 GCA_002405515.1 Planctomycetaceae bacterium UBA4655 | reverse complement strand
CGAGCTCGGCGGCCACCGTCGGCGGCGCACGGTGCGCGGCCTGGGAGACCATGCCGCTGCCCGTGAGCAGCTCCGCCCGGAGATGTTCGCCCGCATCATGCCGCCGGTGGAGATCACGCAGCCAGGTCCCGAAGGCGTCCACCCTCGCCGTGATGAAGAACTGCCAAAGTCCGAGGGCGTCGGGAATGAAGCTCGCCGCCCAGAGGTCGTTGCCCTGGCATTCGAGCGGGATCGTCCGCCAGCTTCCCGATTCGCCGTGCCGCACGTGGAGAGCGCACTCGAGCTCCTCGTGGCCGTCGCAGATGATGTCGGCCTCGATCCACACCCGCTCGCCCACGATCCGTTTCGCCGCGAAACGGCCGCAGTCGACCTCGGGCCTGACGCGGTCGATGACGACCCGGCGTCGCAGCAGGCTGGCGGACTCCACTGTCGCGTGATCTCCTGAACGCTTCTTCGGCAGGCGTCGCTTCTTGCGACGGTCCGCGGATTCTAGAAACCGGCCCCGAAAAACGCGATCCGGTTATTCGAAGAGGGCGAGTTCCGCGGTAAGCCCCGGGCCAAAGGCCATGGCGACGCACGGCCTCGCCGCTCCATCCCGGATGAGCCGCTCGAGGATGAAAAGGATCGTGGCGCTCGACATGTTTCCATGGTCCGCGAGCACGCTTTCCGAATGCCACAGCGGCCCGGACCCGAGGCCGAGCGAATCCCGCACGCCGGCGAGCACCCGCGGGCCCCCGGGATGGACGGCCCACGACGCCACGTCGGCGACGGAGAGGCCGCGGGGGGCGAGCAGTTCGTCGAGCAGACGCGGCAGCGTGGTGGCGATCCGGTCGGGCACGCGGGGGGAGAGCGTCATCTCGAACCCGCTGTCGCCGATCGTCCAGCCCATCAGATCGGCCGACTCGGGAAGAACGCACGATATCTGCGCCGAGAGCCGCCATGCCTCGTCCTCGCGGCGGCCTGCCCGACCCACGATCGCCCCCGCCCCGTCGGCGAAAATGCTGTTGGCGACGACGCCGTCGGCCCGCGTCCCATACTGAAAATGCAGACTGCAGAGCTCGACGCACGCGACGAGCACGATGGCCTTCGGGTCTGCCGCCGCAAACGCCGCCGCGACCCGCATCGCGTTGAACGCGCCATGGCACCCCATGAAGCCGACGTGCGTACGTGCGACCGCACGCGAAAGCCCGAGCGACTCGACCAGTGCAAGGTCGAAACCGGGGCTCGAGAAGCCGGTGCAGGAGCAGGTGACGAGGTGGGTCACGGCCTCGGCATCGACCTTCGCGTTCGCGATCGCCGCGGAGGCCGCGCGTGCGGCCAGCGGCGAGGCCTCGTCGGCATACCGTCGCATTCGCATCGCCGTCGAGGGAACCGATGCGTCAGTCGCGGCCGGAGGAAAAAAGCTCTGCCGATAGCCCCCGTCGCCCGGGTCCTCGAGCAGCACCGAACCGCGGGAGCGGATCCGCGTCTGCCGGTAGATCGCTTGAAGCGCCCGCTCGCGGCCCGGTTCCGCGTTGCCAAACGACGCTGCGAGCCGTGCCGCATCCGCTTGCAGGATCGATCGCGGAGGAACGGCGGAGCCGATGCCGAGGATCGAGAAGTTCATGGCATGGCTCTCCAGGATCCGTGGCTGCCACCGACGACGAGCGGCGCCGCCCATGCTGCGACCCCCGGAGCGACCCTCGCCGCGGCGACGGCCGTCGCAACGACCGCTGGATGACGCACCGCCGCGGCCACCCAGAGGCACCGCCGCTTCGGGCCCGCCAGCCGCCGGGCGATCGACCGCTCGTGGGCGGCTGCGATCACGGAGGCGGTCGCGGCCGCGTCGTTCGCGGCATGCGCGAGCATGGCCTCGGCGAAGGAACGCGCCCCGACGAGCGCCCAGCCGATTCCCTCGCCCGTGAACGGCTCGACATACGACGCCGCGTCGCCGATGCGGTGGATTCTTCGCCAGCGGCCCGCGACGACCGACGAAAACCGCGTGAGCTGCGGCGTGCCGACGAAACGGCACGCGCTGCCGTCGACATCCACGAAGCCAAAGCGTCGCCCGCCGAT
>DHLZ01000270.1:0-2640 GCA_002405515.1 Planctomycetaceae bacterium UBA4655 | reverse complement strand
CAGCGTGGCCCCGACGCCGAACCGGCTTCCGCTTCGAGGCCGCGACCGCGGCACGTCGTCGCCGCCCGAGTGGATCCGGACGCCGGAGGCGAGTCCCGTCGCCACGACCGCATGCACGGCCTCGAGCCGAAGCGGCTTGTCGTCCGCATCGACCGCGGCAACCGCGACGCCGGTCGGCGTCTCCTCGATGGCAGACACCCGCGTGGACGGAAGCCAGGCCGCTCCGGCGGCGATGGCACGCCGCACGATCGCCGCATCAAGCGATTCCCGCGAGAGCGTCCAGCCGGCGAGGGGCAGCACGGCCTCGCTGGTCGCCGCCACGAGTCGAACGTGCGTTCGTGGAACTCCGCCGATCCGCTCCAGTGGCAGGCCGATCGCGGAAAGTTCTTCCACGGCCACATGCGAAAGGCAACAGCCGCAGACCTTTCCCCGAGGCATTTCGCAGCGATCGACGAGCAGCACGCGGCGGCCTCCTTCGGCCAGACGCACCGCCGCCGACGCCCCTGCGGGCCCGGCGCCGACGACGATCACGTCCCACCGCGAGCCCGACGCCGCGAAGCCATCGATCGTGCCGACCACGACGCTTCGGGCAGCGGTGTCGAACATGATCACGTGCCTCCGGTCGCGGCCGGTCCTGGCGAAACCTTTTTCCACTCGATGACGACCCGCTCCGGCCAGCTCCGCCGAACCACCGCCCCGCCAAGTCCCGCCCGGCTGCAGATCTCGCGGTATTCCGCGATCGTCCGGGCGGCCCGCACCGAGAGGGGCCCATCGACCCGGGCGACCCGAGATCGGCAGATGAGCGCGGTGCAGGCCACCGCGAGCGCGAGCCCCGCCCCGCTGCGAACGAGGTCCGAAACGACGACGCCTCGCCGCGCCGCCGTCGCCATGCTCCGGAGGACCGACTCGGCCGTGTCGTCATCGAGATGGTGGAGAAACAGCGAGTTCGTCGCCACGTCGCAGGGAGGGCAGCCCTCGAGCACGACGTCGCGAACCGCAAAAGCAACCGGAGCACTCAAGCCCGCGGCGAAGCCGACGGCCCGGTCGATCGCCCGCCGGCTCACGTCGAGCCCGGTCACGGTGACCGATCCGATCCGACGGCGGTGACGAGCCCGCGAAAGCCGGTTTGCGAGGGCGACCGTGACATCGCCGCCGCCGCAGGCGATGTCGACGATCTGAAGCGGCCGATCCGGCGGGTTTGCATCCGCCGCGATCCGCTCGATGGCCGCGGTCAGTTGGGAGGCCGTCCTCGAAAGCAGATTGATCCGGCCGAGCGCGTCGAGGGCTGCCAGGTGCTCCTCCGCGGGAAGCGATGGGTCGTCCATCAGTTCCGGTTCGCGAACGGGAGCGACTCTCCAAAGGTCGGCCAGCATGCCGACCACTATAGGGCAACGCCCGAAATCACGGTGCGGGCGGACAGGGCGGCGTCTGCCCGTCGGCGAAGACCGCGCCGCCGCCGTCCGACGACCCGATGAGCGTCGCCCCGGGGATCTGCGGGCATGGCGGCACGCCCTGCGTTGCGACGACCGGTGTCACGCCGATTCCACTCACGACGGGGGCACTCACGACGGGCCCGCCCACCACCGCACCGGCAGGCACCGCGGCCGCGGGAATGACGCCGACGGGGGCCGCCGCCATGACCGGCTGCGTCGCGGACTGCGGCTGCGGGTAAACGGGAGCCGCGTAGGGCGGTGCGTAGGCGTAGCCGTTCTGCGGATGATGGTGGGCGCAGCCCCCCGCGGTCCCGAGGGCTGCGAGCAGCAGACATCCCGATGTGAAAACCGAGGCACCTCGTCCGTTGGACCGCATCACGATCACATCCTCCACTGGCCGGCCATGGCCGATCAAGGCCGTGGCCGAAAAGCTCCTCTGCAGGTGTTGACAGTAGGGACGCCGCACGGGACGGGCAATGGGGAAACATGCCGTGATACCGGGCCATGAAGGACAGCCCGGTCAATGGCACTCGACCTACGCCTACGACGTGCTCGGCCGCCGGGCGGCGGTGACGTATGACAAGGCCGATCCGAACGATACCCACGGAGAGTTCCACAGGGTCAGCATCCATGACGGCAGCCAGGTGGTCTGGACGGCGCGATCCGGCGGCCGAGACGCGCCCGTCAACAACACCCAAGCCATGCTCTGGGCCCCTGGCACCGACCAACTGCTCGCGATCCAGCAGCGGCTGGCAGCCGGCGCACCCCTGCTGCGCGTCTGGACGCTCACCGACCACCAGGGGACGGTGAAGGATTATCTCGTCGTACGGGCTGCCAACACGGCCAGCGAACTGTTTTTGACGCGGCTGTATTCCGCATTCGGAACACCGCTCAGGCCGACCTATTACAATTCCGACCGGAGCCTGCCCCAGTTGATCACGGACATCGGCGGCTCGAGCGGCTTCTTCTACGTCGGTCAGGAGTACGACGCGTCCACCGGGCTGCAGTACAGCCGGGCCCGGTACTACGATCCGGTCTCCAGCGAGTTCATCAGCCAGGATCCGCTGGGGTTTGCGGGAGGGGACACGAACCTCTAGTGTCCTTGCAGCTACCGTGTAATTTCTTCTCCGGACCGCCAGGCGGGCGGCCTGGGGCGTTCAGGCAAAGGCCTGGTTGAGGTGCCTGCGGAGACGTGTCGCGCCCACGC
>DHLZ01000061.1 GCA_002405515.1 Planctomycetaceae bacterium UBA4655 | reverse complement strand
CGTCGCCCTCGCCCTTTCCCTCCTCGTTCCGGAGATCACCGTGGCGCAGCCGACCGCCGATGTAGCCCACCCCGCCCTGCCCGCCTGCGCTGTCATTATTGACTCGGAGTCGCCGTAGATCTTCACGAAGACCGCAAGCGGCCTGCAGTACCGCGTGCTCCGCAAGGGGACGGGCGGCGCACCCAAGGCGACCGACACCGTGAAGGTGCACTACCACGGATGGCTCGACGGCGGGAAGGTATTCGACAGCTCCTACAAGCGGGGCGAGCCGATGGAGATCGGTCTCAACCAGGTGATCAGGGGCTGGACCGAGGGGATGCAGCAGGTCGGCGAGGGGGGCATGGTCGAGCTCACGATCCCGAGCGACCTGGGCTACGGCGCCCGGGGCACGCCCGGCGGCCCGATCCCGCCGAACGCCCAACTCCACTTCCTGGTCGAGCTTCTCGACGTGAAGTAGGACGGGCGGCACGAACGCCAGGGGCGATTCATGAGGCACGCGCCGATCGATCCTTCGCTGTTCGCCGCCCACAGGGACCGGCTGCGCGGGCTTCTGCCCACCCGCTGCGTCGTCGTCGTCCATGCGGCCGACGTCCTGCCGACCGACGAGGACGGCACGATGCGGCTCCATCCGGCGAGCGACCTCTTCTGGCTGACGGGCGTCGAGCAGGAGGAGAGCGTCCTCGTGCTCGCGCCCGACGCCGTCGATCCGGCGCAGCGGGAGATGCTCTTCATCCGGCAGCCGAGCGAACACTCCGCCCAGTGGGACGGCGAGTCGCTCACCAGGGAGCGGGCCCGCGAGATCTCCGGCGTCGCGAAGGTTCGCTGGCTCGCCGACTTCTCGAAGGTGCTTCATTCGCTCATGTGCGAATGCGACCTCGTGCTGCTCGACTCCAACGAGCACGAACGCGCGACCGCAGCGGTGGAGCCCCGCGACCTGCGGATGGCGAGGCAGCTGCTCGACCGCTACCCGCTCCACCGCCACGACCGTCTCGCGCCGCTCATGCGGAGGCTGCGGGCCGTGAAGGATCCCGCCGAGATCGAGCTCGTCCGCACGGCCATCGACATCACCGACGCCGGCCTCCGTCGGGTGCTTTCGACCCTGCGGCCGGGAATCATGGAGTACGACCTCGAGGCGGAACTGCTCGCGGAGTTCACCCGCCGCCGCGGGAAGATGGCCTACAACCCGATCGTCGGTTCGGGGAAAAACGCCTGCGTGCTCCACTACCACGACAACGACCACGAGTGCCGCGACGGCGATCTCGTGCTCCTCGACGTGGGCGCCTGCTACGCCAACTACAACGCCGACCTCACCCGCACCTACCCCGTGAACGGCCGATTCTCGCCGCGGCAGCGGGCCGTCTACGAGGCGGTCCTGCGGGTGCTCCAGAACTCGATCGCTCGCACGGTCGCCGGCACCACGCTGCGGGCCTGGAAGCGGGCGGCGCAGATCGACATGAACGCCGAACTCCTCGCGCTCGGCCTGGTGTCGCCCGAGGAACTCGCGAAGGACACCGCCGAGGAGCCCGCCTGCAGGAAATACTTCATGCACGGCCTCGGCCATTCCCTCGGCCTCGGCGTGCACGACCTCGCGCCGCTCGACGGACCGCTGGAGCCCGGCTGGATCGTCACCGTCGAGCCCGGGATATACATCCCCGAGGAGGGAATCGGCATCCGCCTGGAAAACGACGTCCTCGTGACCGAGCGGGGGCCGGTCGACCTCGCGAGCCACGTTCCGATCCTGCCCGACGACATCGAGTCGCTCATGGCGGCATCGGGATGATCTACCTCGACCACGCGGCGACGACGCCGCTCGGCCCGGAGGCGGCCGAGGCGATGGAGCGGGCGCAGGTCGACGCCTTCGCGAATCCGTCGAGTCCGCACGCGGCCGGAAGGCGGGCGAAGCGTTCGCTCGAGGATTCCCGCGAACGCATCCTCGAACTGCTCGGGGCGACGGCGTCGGGCCCGCACCGCGACCGGCTCGTGTTCACGTCAGGAGCGACCGAAGCGAATCGTCTCGGGATTCTAGGGATGGCCACCGCGGCGGCGATGCCTCGGCCCCTGGATCAGCCGCCCGGCACGATCTTCGTCTCCCCGAGGGACCATGCGAGCATCCTCTCGGCGGCGGCCACCGCGGCCGATCGCGGGTTCCGGATCCGGTCGCTCCCGCTCTCCTCCGCGGGCATTCCCGACCGCACGCCCCTCGGCGAGCGGCACGCCGTCGGATCATGCACGATCGCGACGACCACGGTCGCCTGCGGCCAGACGGGAATCGTGGACGATCCCCGCCCGCTCGCCGCGGAACACCCGCACGCCCTCGTCCATGCCGATGCGACGCAATCGGCCGCCTGGATCGACATGCCGTTTCGCGACCTCGGCGTCTCGGCGATGACGGTCGCCCCCCACAAGTTCGGCGGGCCCCGCGGCATCGGCGGCCTCGTGGTCGGCCACGGCCGGCCGATCGATCCGGTCGTGGCCGGCCCCCAGGAATCCGGCCTCCGCGGCGGCACCGAACCGGTGGTGCTCGCCGCGGGATTCGCGGCGGCGCTGGCGGCGGCCGTCGGAAGACGACAGGTGGAACTCGCGAGAGTCACCGCGATTCGAGACGGTTTCGAGCGGCGGCTCCTCGAGGCCGCCAGGGAATGCGGCATTGGTGCGGTGGTGATCGGCGGCGACTCCCGCCGTTCGCCTCATATCTCGACGATCTCGTTTCCCGGCCTCGACCGGCAGGCGATCGTGATGGCGGCGGATCTCGAGGGGCTCGCCTGCTCGACCGGAACAGCCTGCTCGAGCGGTTCCGCCGAGCCGGCGCCGGCGATCGCGGCAATGTCGCCGTCGCCGCAGATCGTCCGCGGGGCCGTGCGATTCAGCTTCGGCGCGGCTTCGACACCGGAAGAGGTCGAACGGGCCGTCGAGCAGATGACGGCGGTGCTGCGCCGCGCCGTGCACGGCCTCGCGCGGACGTCGGCCCTTGGCGATGGCTCGTCGCGTTGAGCGGCAGTCGCGGGATCCGGTTTGCATTGGCGGGATCGATCGATACGCTGTGGATCATCGGCAGGGAAGCCCGGCAGTCGTTCCACCGGAGGACGTTCCGATGCCAGCCGATTTTCCCGCTCTCGGGCCCGAGAATTCGCTCCTGCGGCACGGGCTTGAATGCGTGGCCCAGGGTTCGGACCGCTATGTCCCCCTCGTGATGGTCGGCCGTTCGGAGTGGGGCAAGGTCGATTGCCTCGACTACCTCGAGCATTCCGCCCTGGAGCGGTCGCCGCCCAATCCAACCCGCACCTCGGTCGAACGCTGGGAAGGCCGGAAGCTCGAAGCGGAGTTTGCCGCCGCCCTCGAATCGGATTCACTCCACCGGCTCCACCAGCGGTTCGTTGCCGCCGACCTCGTCATCGTCGACGGTCTCGACCGGGCCACGAAACAGCATTTTTTCCAGGCTTTTTCGTCGCTTTTGGACAGGGTCATCGAGTCCTCGGGGCGGGTTGTCGTGACCCTCGAGCACTTTCCCACCGACGTGAAGGCGTTTCCGCCGTCGCTCGTTTCCCGGCTGTCCGCAGGCCTGGTCGTGGCCGTGAGAATGCCGGATCGTGAATCGCGGATCGATCCGGCCGGCCCGGTCCCGTCGATCCGCAGGATCGCCTCCCTGACGGCGAAGCGGTATTCGATGCAGTTTGAGTGCCTCGTCGGCCCATCCCGTCGCAAGAACGTGGCACATGCCCGCAGCACCGCGATCTTTCTCGCGAGACGTCTCACGGGGAAGAGCCTCGTCGAGATCGGCGGGTTCTTCGGCGGCAGGGATCATACGACGGTGCTCCACAGCATCCGGGTCGTGAAGAAGAGGTACGAGACCGATCCGGGATGCCAGCACGACATCGACGCGATCACGGAGTCTTTGGGGCTCGGCGGCATCGACGGCTCCGACGCCGCCAAGCGGGCGGGTCACCCTGTCGATTCACTGTCGGCGTCGGTGTCGAAAACCGGGCGGCGGCTGTCCCCGGCCCACCATCGCCGCCGCGCCGCCATCGTCTGACCATCCGGTCTGCGTCCGGCCGACCGGCGGCCGGCATCTTTCCGATGCCGGATGGACGGCTCGTCGGCAGTCTCGCTTCCTTTCCTCAACCTGATCCAAACCGACGACTGACACCCAGCCGACGGCCAACACAACTGGTTTTCCACAGCCATCGTCCTCTTCGAACGATCGGGTTTTCAGGCCCTATCGGCCCCTTTCATGCCACCTCGGGCGGATGGGAATCCGGCGTGTGCGGTCCCTCGTCGCCAGGGTTCTTACTACTCCTGCTGCCCCCTGCTACCAATCCTGTTTTTTCAAGAGAAATAGAAGCAGAAATCAGGGGAGTGGCCGCGAAGGATCGTGTTACGGCCGTGGCAGTCGGGCACCTGCCTCGAGGCCCTTCCAGCGGGTACAATCCCGACTGCGAAAACATTCCCGAAAAGGACGATCCTGCCCGATGAAGGTGCGTTGCAATCGGGAGCCGCTCTCCGCGGCTCTCCAGTCGGCGTCGGCCGTGGTTCCCGCCCGCTCGACCAAGCCGGTGCTCACGAACGTCAAGCTCGATGTTTCCACGTCCGCCGACGGTTCCCCGCGGGCGGTGCTCCTCGCCAGTGACCTCGAGGTCGGTATCCGTGTCGAGTTCGGTGTCGCCGAAGTCGCCGCCGCCGGATCGGTGCTTCTGCCGAGTTCGCGGCTCTCGGCGATCGTGCGGGAAAGCCCTTCGGGTACGGAGTTTGAAATCCACTCCGATGGTACCGCCACGGTCGTGAAGGCGGCGCGGAGCCAGTTTCGGCTCCCGGCGGAGGATCCGATGGAGTTTCCTTCCGTGGCGACCTTCCCCGAAGAGGCGTGTTTCGAACTCTCGACGCCGCTGGCCCGCGAGATCGTCCGCCGCACCGTCTTCGCCACCGACAACGAGTCGAGCCGCTACGCGCTCGGTGGTGTGCTCGTCGAACTCGCCGACGGTCGTGTGATCGCGGTTGGAACCGACGGGCGGCGACTGGCGAAGATGGAAGGGCCTGTCGCGGCGTCAGGCGGGACGCCGCCCAGCGGGCAGCCGATCGTGCCGGCCCGTGCGATGCAGTTGGTCGAGCGGTGTCTCGGCTCGCAGGAGGCGCCGGTCCACGTCGCGGTGAGGCCGAGCGAGATTCTCGTCCGCACGTGCGGCACCACGATCTCCGCGAGGCTCGTGGAGGGGCGGTTTCCCCGGTGGCGGGACGTGTTCCCGGAACGGCCGGACGCGACGAGAGTTTCGGTGACGGCCGGGCCGCTCCTGGCGGCGGTTCGCCAGGCGGCGATCACCACGAGCGAGCAGTCGAAGGGGGTCGATTTCTCCTTCGAGCCCGGTGTACTCGTGCTGTCGGGACGTTCGAGCGAAAGCGGCGAGAGCCGGGTTGAACTGCCGATCGACCACGCGGGGCAGACCGTTCGGATCAAGATCGATCCACGGTTTGCGAGCGACTTTTTGCGGGTGCTCGACCCGGCCGCCAGCGTGTCGATCGAACTCACCGACGCCCAGAGCGCGGCGGTCTTCCACACCGACGACGGCTACGGCTACGTGATCATGCCCCTGGCTGCCGACTAGCGGGGCAGAGGCACGTGGCACTGACGCGGTTCAATCAGAGACAACAGAATCCAAGGCAGCGGGGAGGGCGATCTCAACGCGTGGACGAACGGTTTCAGGAGAGGCGTCGTGAATCCGCCGGGCCGCAGTCGGTAGGCCGGGTGATATCGCGGCTGCTGTCGAGCCGGGGCTACGACCGCGAGCAGTCGGCCGGTCGCCTGGCGGCCGTGTGGGAGGAGGTCGCTCCTCCGTCGTTCCGGAACCGGTCCCGCGCGGGCGCCGTCCGCCGCGGAGTGCTCGAGGTGGTCGTGTCGCATTCGGCGCTCGTTCAGGAGATGGGATTCCACAAGGAGGAAGTGCTCAGGAGGCTCGGCGAGGCGGTCCCCGCGGAGGGGATCGCCGACATCAAGTGCCGGGTCGGCGACGTTTCCTAGGAGACAGATCGATGGCGAACGATTCACACCCCGACTCGAACCAGCACAGCGGCGACGCGTCGCGGCAGGAGGGATACACCTCCGCCGACCTCAAGCACCTCTCCGACCGCGAGCACGTCCGCGAGCGGTTCGGCATGTACATCGGCGACAACACGTCGCGGGGCCTCCACCACCTCGTCTACGAGGTCGTGGACAACTCGATCGACGAGTGCATGGCCGGACACGCCAAGCACGTGAGCGTGACGGTCAACGTGGACGGCAGCGTGACGGTCGAGGACGACGGCCGCGGCATCCCCGTCGATCGCCACCCGCAACTCTCCGAGGAGATGGAACGGGACGTCTCCACGCTCGAAGGCGTGATGACGGTGCTGAAGTTCGGCGGCAAGTTCGAGAAGGGGGCCTACCAGACCTCCGGCGGCCTCCATGGCGTCGGCGTGACGGTGGTGAATTTTCTCTCGGAATGGTGCGAGGTGGAGGTCTCCCGCGAGGGGCACGTCTGGCAGCAGGAGTACCAGCGGGGCGAGCCGACGGGGCCGGTGAGGAAGATGGGATCCAGTCCGCGGACCGGCACGAAGACGACGTTCAAGCCCGACCCGCAGATCTTCCCGCAGACGAAGTTTTCGTGGGACATCCTTTCCCGCCGTTTGCGGGAACTCGCCTTCCTCAATTCGGGCGTTCGGATCTCGTTCACCGACGCGGCCAGCGGCAACACGGAGGAGTATTTCTACGAGCGGGGCGTGGAGGAATTCGTCGAGCACCTCAACAAGGCGAGCGACGCGATCCACGCCGACGTGATCACGATCAAGGGTGCCGGCGACGGGATCACCTGGGACATCGCGCTGCAGTACACCGGCGAATACACCGAGAGCCTCCACAGCTACGTCAACAACATCTCGACGACGGAAGGGGGCACCCACGTGTCGGGCTTCCGCGCCGCGCTCACCAGGGCGCTCAACGCCTACGGCAAGAAGAGCGGCCTCTACAAGGACCTGGTTCCCACCGGAGAGGACGTCCGCGAGGGACTCACCGCCGTGATCAGCGTCCGCGTGCCGCATCCTCAGTTCGAGGGGCAGACGAAGACGAAGCTCGGCAACGGGGAGGTCGAGGGGATCATCAACTCGGCGGTCGGCGACTACCTCTCGAAGTACCTCGAGGAGAACCCGAAGAGCGCGAAGGCGATCGCGCAGAAGGGGGTGCTCGCGGCGGAGGCCCGCGAGGCCGCGAAGAAGGCGAAGCAGCTCCTCCGCGAGCGCAAGGGGGCACTCTCGGGCGGCGGCCTTCCCGGAAAGCTCCGCGACTGCACGAGCCGCGACGTGGAGAAGTGCGAACTCTATCTGGTGGAGGGCGACTCTGCCGGCGGAAGCGCCGAGGGGGGAAGGCACCGGGAGTATCAGGCGATCCTGCCCCTTCGAGGCAAGATCATCAACGCCTACAAGAGCCGCGACGACAAGGTGCTCGCGAACGAGGAGGTGCGGAGCGTGATCTCGGCGATCGGCGCCGGGATCGGCGAGGAGTCCGACCTCTCGAAGCGACGCTATGACAAGGTCGTGATCATGACCGACGCCGACGTCGACGGCTCGCACATCCGCACGCTCCTGCTCACTTTTTTTTACCGGCAGATGTACCGGCTCGTGGCGGAGGGGCACGTCTACGTGGCGCAGCCGCCGCTGTTTCGGGTGCGGAGCCGGAAGCAGACCTACTACGTGCAGACCGAGGAGGAGATGAAGACCCAACTCCTCGATCAGGGGCTCGGCGAGGGGGTGTTCCTGCCCGGCGACGGCCGCGAGATCTCGGGCGGCGAAATGCAGAAGCTCTGCCGGACGCTCGCCGGCCTCGAGGACGCGCTCGTGGCGCTCGAGAAGCGAGGGATCAGCCTCCGCGACCACGCCGCAAGGCGGGACAAGGAGAGCGGGAAGCTGCCGATGTACCACGTCTACTACGGGGTCGAGGAGAGGTGGTTCACCAGCCGCGACGAGCTCGAGGCCTTCGTGAAGGGCAAGGAGAAGGCCGCCGGCGGCACGCTCGCCGTGGGCAGGATCGAGGAGTCGGTCGCGGCGGGAGACACCACCCCCGGCACGGCCCACGACACCGGGCACGACCAGCTCGTGGTCATCGATCTGCACGAGGTTCGGAGCATCAACGCCGGCCTCAAGGAGCTCGAGTCGATGGGCTTCGGGATCGAGTCGCTCATGCCGATAGATCGCACCGGCAGCGAGGCGCCCAGGTATACGCTCCGCCGCGGGGAGAACGAGATCGGCCTCGAGGACCTCCGCGGGCTGCTCACGGCCGTGCGTCGGGCCGGTGAGAAGGGCCTCTCGATCACCCGCTTCAAGGGCCTCGGGGAGATGAACGCCGAGGAGCTGCGAGACACGACCCTCGATCCGGCCAACCGCACGCTCCTCCGCGTGACGATGAGCGACGCGGCCGCCGCCGACGACCTCTTCCGCGTGCTCATGGGGGAGAAGGTCGAGCCGCGGAGGGAGTTCATCGAGCGGCACGCCCTCGACGTGAAGAATCTCGACGTCTGATCCACCAACAACCCGGAGCCTCACCATGCCCAAGAAGACCGTCGCCGACATCGACCCCGCCGGAAAGACCATCCTCGTCCGAGTCGATTTCAACGTGCCGCAGGACGACTCCGGCGGGATCACCGATGACCGGAGGATTCGCATGGCCCTGCCGACCGTGAAATCGATCATCGACCGCGGTGGCAAGGCGGTGCTCATGTCGCACCTCGGTCGTCCCGCCGGCAAGGGCTTCGAGAAGGAGTTTTCGCTCGAGCCCGTCGCCAGGCGACTCGCGGAATTGCTCGGACGGCCCGTAGAGCTCGCGGGCGACACCGGCGGCCCGGATTCGCACGCCAAGGTGAAGCCGCTGCCGGCCGGCGGCGTGCTGCTGCTCGAGAATGTCCGGTTCAACAAGGGGGAGAAGAAGGGGGACGACGCGGCGTACGTCGGCGGCCTCGCGTCGATTGCCGACGCCTACGTGAACGACGCCTTCGGCACCTGCCATCGCACCGAGGCGAGCATGCACGGCGTGCCAGTGGCGATGAAGAAGCTCGGCAAGCCGGCGGTCGTCGGGTTCCTCGTCGAGAAGGAGATCGCCTACCTCGCCGACGCGATCCACGCCCCGAAGCGGCCGTTCGTCGCGATCCTCGGCGGCAAGAAGGTCTCCGACAAGATTGCCGTCATCACGAACCTTCTATCAGTCTGCGACCACGTGCTCATCGGCGGGGCGATGGCCTACACATTCTCGCTCGCCCAGGGAGGCAAAACGGGCAAGTCGCTCGTCGAGGCCGACAAGGTCGATCTTGCGAAGGAACTGCTCGCCAAGGGAGGCTCCAAGCTCGTGCTGCCGGTCGACACGCACTGCGCCGACGATTTTTCGGCGGCCGCGAACCGACGGATCGTGAAGGCGGGCGAGATTCCGGACGGTTTCGAGGGGCTCGACATCGGCCCCGAGACGGCGACGCGTTACGCCGGGATCATCCGATCGGCCGGCACGGTCGTCTGGAACGGCCCGATGGGGGTCTTCGAGATGCCCCCGTTCGACGCGGGGACGAAGGCGGTGGCGGAGGCGGTGGCGGAGGCCACGGCGCACGGCGGTGTGACGATCATCGGAGGCGGTGATTCGGCGGCCGCTGTCGAGAAGCTCGGCTTTTCCGACAAGGTCAGCCACGTTTCCACCGGCGGCGGGGCGTCGCTGGAAATGCTCGAAGGAAGGGCATTCGAGTCGGTCGCCGTGCTCGACGAGAAGTGATCCCGGGCCTCGCATGAACCCCGCGGCGAGAGAGACAGACTCCACGACCGTCTCCGTAGACGTTCCACAAGATGCCCGCCCATGGCGACCTCCCGCGACCGTGACCGCTGGCTCATCCCCATCTTCGCCCTGACGATATTCACCAGCGCCTTCCTGCTCTTCCAGGTGCAGCCGCTGATCAGCAAGTTCATCCTCCCCTGGTTCGGCGGCAGCCCCGCCGTCTGGACGGCGGCGATGCTCTTCTTCCAGGCGACCCTCTTCGGTGGCTACCTCTACGCGCACCTGACGACGTCGCAGCTCTCCGCCGCGAGGCAGTGGCAGGTCCATGTCGGCCTGCTCACCGCCGCGGTCGTGGCCGTGCTGCTGACGCGGATCGTGCCTCCGGCGTGGTTGCGGCCGAGCGGCGAGGCGGGGGAGTCGCCTCTGGCCCGTATCTTCGTTCTCCTCGGCGTCACCGTCGGGCTGCCCTACTTCGCCCTCTCCTCGACCGGACCGCTCCTGCAGCGGTGGTTCTCGCAGGTGATCGTCGGCCGCTCGCCCTACCGCCTCTTCGCCCTGTCGAACGTCGGCTCGCTTCTGGCGATCCTTTCCTACCCGCTGTGCATCGAGCCGCTCCTGGGCGGCAGGACGCAGGCGGCCTGCTGGTCGATCGGCTTCGTCGTCTTCGCGGTCTGCTGCGGCATCTGCGTCAACGAAGTCCGCATGGCGAGGGGACGGACCGCCGCACAAGACGCGCCGCCGCCGGTCCGGTCGACTCCGGCGGGCGGCTCGCTCCGGACGGCCTGGATCGCCCTCCCCGCCCTCGCCTCGGTGATGTTCCTCGCGGTAAACAACGAGGTCTGTCAGAACGTTGCCAGCGTGCCGCTCCTCTGGATCGTGCCGTTGAGCCTCTACCTGCTCTCGTTCATCATCGCCTTCGACCATCCGCGCTGGTACTGGAGGCGAGGCTGTGCGGTGGCTGCGGCGGCGACGCTCGTGCTCATGGCCGGCTACGGTCCGATCACCGACGTGGTCGCGACGCTCGTCGGCGATTCGGCCGAAGTGTTCTTCGACCACTGGTGGGTTGAGACGGTCGTCCACTTCGCCGGACTGTCGCTCGTGCTCCTGATGTGCCACGGCGAACTCGCCCGGCTCAAGCCGGCTGCCGACCACCTCACCGCCTGCTACCTGTCGATGTCCCTGGGGGGAGCGATCGGCGGCCTGCTGGTAAATCTCGTGGCCCCGCAGGTGTTCACGACCTTCCACGAGTTTCCCCTCGGCCTCTTCGCCTCGGTGGTGTTGGCAACCCTCGTGGTGGCGAGCGGCGGCTCCGCGGTTGATTCGGCGGCCGGGGCCCCGGTGGTGGGGCGGTCCCGCCCGGTTGGCCGCGTGGCGGCCGTGATCTGCGGAATGCTGGCGTTGTTCGGCATCTGGCGCTGGCGGCTGGCCCCCGACGATGCCGGTGATGCCGCGGTCCGCACCACGTACCGCGGCCGCAGCTTCTACGGCACGCTCAGCGTGCAGGAGCGTAACACCGGTGGCGAAGACGCGAGCTTCACCTTCTACAGCGGCCACATCGTCCACGGCCGCCAGTTCTCCCGCCCGGAGCGGCGGCAACTGCCGCTCACCTACTACGGCGAAGGCTCGGGCGTCCGCATGGCGATCGATCACGCGCAGCGGTCGTCCGAACGCTGCCACATCGGCGTGGTCGGCCTCGGCGTGGGCACGCTGGCCACGTACGCCCGGCCCGGCGACCGCGTCCGCTTCTACGAGATCAATCCGCAGGTCGCCGAGGTTGCTCGCAACGCATCCTGGTTCCGCTACCTCGCCGACTGCAAGGGAAAGGTGGATCTGGTGCTCGGCGATGCCCGACTGCAGTTGGAGCGGGAACTCGACGCCGCCGGGCCGCATGGGTTCGATGTGCTCTGCCTCGATGCCTTCTCCGGCGACGCGATCCCGGCCCATTTGCTGACCGCCGAGGCGTTCGCGATCTACGATCGCCACCTGCGGCCCGGCGGGGTTCTGGCGGTGCACATCACGAACACCTACCTCGACCTCTATCCGGTCGTGCGTCGGCTGGCCGAGCACCAAGGCTTTCATCACACGCGAATCTACCGGCCGGCGGTGCCGGAGAAGATGCTGTTTCGCAACTGCTACATGCTGCTGTCGAAGGACCGCGACTTCATCCTCGCGACGCCGGAGGACATCGAGGCGATGCCGCCCCGTTTCCGCAAGCCGCGGGACGTTCCGCTGTGGACTGACGAGTACGGCAGCCTGTTGCCGCTGTTGCTCTGATCGTCGCGAGGCTTCTCCCCGGCACTCCGTCGCCACTGCGGCCTGCGGCTGCCTGGCGAACTCCCGTGCGGTTCCTGCCGATTGCTCCGCCGCGGTCGAATGCTTCTTCAGAGCCCGGCGGTATCGTTGGGCTTTGGCTGCTGGACGAACTGGGTTTCGACGCGGGAGGCGGTGGCGGTCGCGTAGAGCCGGTCATGGTCGCTCAGCCGGGAGAACGGCACGTTCGAGAACCTGCCGTTGGCCTTGAGCAGCCGCACTCCCTCGGGCCGCACCTCCACGAGCCTGGCGACGGTCCGGTGGCGGCCGGTATCGTCGATCCAGATCCGCATCGGCTCGTCGGGCGTCTGGAGGATGCCTGCGAACGGATCTTCCTCGGCCTCGTCGGCCTTGCCTTCGTTCTTCTCCCGGGCCGGCTTGTCCTCTGCCGGCTTCGGCGATGTCGGCTCCTCCGCTGGTTCGTCCGCCGGCTGCCGATTCTCCTTCTTCGGCTCGACTTCCGGGCTGAATAGATCTTCCTCCGGCTCGGCAGCAGCGGGCTTTGCGGGGGCGGGCTTCACGACCGCCGGTGCACCGCGGTCGTCGAAGAGATCTTCATCGCCCTGCTCCGGCGTTTTCGGAGAGGGAACGGGTTCCGGTACTTCTTCCGGCTGCTTCTGCGCCGGCGTCGCCGGTTCTTCGGGGGCTGCCGCAGGGGGCTCTGCGGCCGGCTTGGAGGGCTTCTCGCCGCCGAAGAGATCGTCGTCGGCTGGAGCAGGTTTTGGCTTTTCAATCACTCTCGGCTGCTTCGCTGGCTGCGGTTCTTCCGAGAAGATGTCCTTCGGCTCGGGCGGTGCAGGCTCGGGCGGTGCAGGCTCTGGCGGTGCAGGCTCTGGCGGTGCAGGCTCGGGCGGTGCAGGCTCGGGCGGTGCAGGCTCGGGCGGCTCCACGGGCTTCGTGACGGTGGCCGGCAATTCGAGCGGCGGCTCCTTGGTGGCCGGCAAGGCGGGCTCCACCGGCATCGGCTTCTCCTCGCCGACGACGAGCGGCTTCGGAGGTGCTGGAGTCGGTATGTGCTCGGGCTTCACAAGCTCGGGTTTTGTGGGCTCAGGCGTCACGGCCGCCGGTTGCGGCTTCTCGGACGGCTTTACCGTCGCAGCCGGTGTCGATGACGATACGACGACGGGGCCAACACACTCATGGAGAACGACCTCGCCGCATGCCGGCACGTGGCGATGCACGGCGACCGGCCGGCACGGATGGCAGACGGGCCGACATGGCCGTCGCCAGATGCGACAGGCGGAGGCCGAATCGATCGAGATGCCAAGGGTCAGGATCCCAACGATCAGGATGTGCATCCAACGGCGCATCGATCACCTCGGTTCGAGTTCTGCAGGGGGCGGGGCGGCGGGGTCCGATGGGGCCCGGCTCGGAACAGTATGCCTCCCTTCCCGGAAATCCTAATTTCCCGGAAGCCAGGTTCAAATTCCCGGGCCCGTCCGCCGCTTGAAACGGCAAAAAAGCCAGAAAGCATCGGGAAAAAAGAAAGGGCCGTGGCAGCACCAGGCTGCCACGGCCCTCGAGAAACGTATCCGCGAATGCGACGGGGTGAGGGCTGCGAGAAGAGTGCGGGGCGGGTCGTGACGGGCACGGCCTTTCAGTGGCCCCGGACTAACGCAATGTTTGTGGCACCACCGACGGAATGCGGATGACGGTTTGTTCGTTTCGGCCGTCGGTTGCTGCTTGGGCGTGCGATCCGGCGGCGACCTAGAGGATCGGCCGGCAAGGCAGGGAATCTGGAGTCGTTTCGGCCTGTCCGCAAAACCTCGCGCACCGGCTCCGTCGCCGCCATCGGCAGGGTCAGCCGACCGGAGACATCAACTGTGCATTCTCGGGAGCGGCTCCCCTTCGGCGAGGATTCCGGCCTCCTCCGCTGCGAGTTCCCGCAACCGATCGCGAACGGCATCCTCCGGAGCGAAGAGCCTCGCAAGCCGGACGTACGTCGAGTGGTGGCGAGCCTCCGACTCGAAGAGACCTCCGTAGAACGCCGCGAGTTCAGGATCGTGTGACGGCCCCGAGTCGAAGCGGCGGGCGAGGAGGTCGAACCGCTCGCAACTGCGGGCCTCGATGATCCCAGCGACGAGCAGGCGATCGACGGCCTTCCAGGGCTCCTGCCGCCGGACGAGGTCGTTGAGCTTTCTGCCGTACCCGCTCGGAGAAATCTTCCGAAATGGTATGCCTCGCCGCTCGAGCAGGTCGAGCACCATGTGGAAATGCTCGAGCTCCTCTCGAACGATCCCGGTCATCTCTCGGGCCAACTCGACCTGGTCGACGTAGGCGAACAGGAGATTCATGGCGGTGCCAGCCGCCTTCTTTTCGCAGTGCGCGTGGTCGATCAGGATATCGTCGAGGCCGCGATCGACCTCCGCGAGCCAACGCCCGGACGTGACGGATTCGAGGTTCAGCATGCCGACTAGGATACACGCTGCGGATTCACGAACCCGGGCAGCTGCGGCCGAAGGTGGCGTCAGGAACAGCCCATCGAGTTGCCGCAGTTGTGGCAGAGGTAGCAGTTGCCGTTTCGCACGGTGATCGCCCCGCAGTTGTCGCACGCCGGGGCGTCGATCTGGAAGTTCGCAAACTGGCTCTGCCGGTCCACGGCGCTGGCTG
This sequence comes from Planctomycetaceae bacterium UBA4655, assembly GCA_002405515.1. Lineage (GTDB taxonomy): Bacteria > Planctomycetota > Planctomycetia > Pirellulales > UBA1268 > UBA4655. The sequence goes on along the minus strand of DHLZ01000061.1, from coordinate 14,056 downwards.
AGGGATCGACCGCCATCTTGATCCCGGCCCGTTCGAGGAGCGCCGCCGACGCCGCGACCTGCTTCGGCTTGGCTGCCGTCTTCACGCCGTTCCCGCCGCTCGCACCGTTGCTGCCGCTCGCACCGTTGGTACCGTTCGTACCCGAGCCGGGAAACTTGCCGCGGCTGTTCACCTGCTCGCCCGTGCTCTTGGCCTTTCCTTGACCATCAGCCAGCCCGCGCGCCATCGTGGCGGCGGGCTTGCGCTCGGTTTCCGTATCATCGCCTCCGCCACCTTCACCCGCATCCCCGGAGTAGCCGCCGGGCCGGTTGGCTTCCCGGTATCCCGGGATGAACTCCGTTCCCATCCAGCGGAAGATGTAGTCGACGAGGCTTTTCGCCACAGGGATATCGGGGTTCTTCGTGTATCCCCATGGCTCGAAGCGGTTGTGGGAAAACTTCTTGACGTACACCTCGAGCGGCACGCCGTACTGCAGGCTCATCGAGACCGCGGTGCCAAAGGCGTCCATCAGGCCGCCGATCGTGCTCCCTTCCTTCGCCATCGTGATGAAGAGCTCTCCGGGCCGTCCGTCGTCGTAGAGGCCGACGGTGATGTAGCCCTCGTGGCCTCCGACGTTGAACTTGTGGGTCACGCTCCGGCGGGTGTCCGGCAACCGCTCCCGCCGCGGGGCCGCGGTCACCTTGGCCGCAGCCCTGTCCGAAGCCCTGTCGGTCTCGGTGCTCGTGTTGAGCGGCTGGCTTTCTTTCGACCCGTCACGGTAGATCGCCAGTGCCTTCAGCCCGAGCCTCCATCCCTCCATGTAGGCACCGGCGATGTCCGCCGGCGTGGTCTCGCGGGGCATGTTCACCGTCTTCGAGATGGCCCCCGAGATGAACGGCTGCGCGGCCGCCATCATCTTGACGTGCGCCTCCCAGGCGATCGACCGCTTGCCAAGCCGCGGCTTGAACGCGCAGTCGAAAACGGCCAGGTGATTCTCCTTGAGGTCCGGCGCCCCTTCGATCGTGTCGTTCTTGTCTACGTAGGCCAGGATTCCTTCGACCGCCGGCTCGTCGTAGCCGAGCGTCCGCAGGGCGAGCGGCACGGTCTGGTTGACGATCTTCAGCATCCCGCCGCCGGCGAGTTGCTTGTACTTCACCAGCGCGATATCGGGCTCGATTCCCGTCGTGTCGCAGTCCATGAGGAAGCTGATCGTCCCGGTCGGGGCGAGCACGGTCGCCTGGGCGTTGCGGTAGCCGTGCTGGCGGCCACCCGCGAGCACCTCGTCCCAGATTCTCCTGGCTGCGTCGCGGAGATACTGCGGGCACGCCGGGTCGATGCGGTCGACGGCGGAGCGGTGCATCTGCATGACGTTGAGCATCGGCTCGCGATTCACCGCGAAGCCCTCGAAGGGACCGACGGCCGCGGCGAGCTCGGCGCTCGTGCGGTTGGCGGCACCATGGAGGATCGCCGTCAGGGCTCCGCAGAGCCCGCGGCCAGCATCGCTGTCGTAGGCAAGCCCGTCGGCCATCAGGAGGCTGCCGAGGTTGGAGTAGCCGAGGCCCAGCGGTCGGAAGAGATGGCTGTTCTTCGCGATCCGCCTCGTCGGGTAGCTCGCGTGATCGACGAGGATCTCCTGGGCGACGAAGAAGATGCGGCAGGCGGCCGAGAACCGCTCGACATCGAACGTGCCGTCGGCACGGCGAAACTTCATGAGGTTGATGCTCGCGAGGTTGCAGGCCGTGTCGTCCAAAAACATGTACTCCGAGCACGGGTTGCTCGCGTTGATCCGGCCCGAATTCGGGCAGGTGTGCCAGCGGTTGATCGTCGTGTCGTACTGCACGCCGGGGTCGCCGCACTGCCAGGCACACTCCGCCATCCGACCCATCAGCTCGCGGGCCTTGTAGCTCGGCCCCGCCTTCGAAGGATCGGTGACCCAGCGGGTCGTCCAGGTGTCGTCGCGGTCGGCGGCCTCCATGAAGTCGTCGGTGACGCGGACGGAGAGGTTGGCGTTTTGGAAGAGGATCGAGCTGTAGGCCTCGCCATTGAAGTTCGCGTCGTAGCCCCCCTTCTCGATGAGCACCCGTGCCTTCTTCTCCTCCTTGCTCTTGCACTCGATGAACTCGAGGATGTCGGGATGGGTCACCTTGAGCGACTGCATCTTGGCGGCGCGACGGGTCTTGCCGCCGCTCTTCACGACCGCCGCGACCTGGTCGTAGACCCGCATGAACGAGAGCGGGCCGGAAGGTTTGCCGCCGCCGGCGAGCTTCTCCCGCTGGCTGCGGAGCGTCGAGAGGTCGGTGCCAGTGCCGCTGCCGAACTTGAAGAGCATCGCCTCGCTGCGGGCGAGGTCCATGATGTCTTCCATGTTGTCCTGCACGCTCTGGATGAAGCAGGCGCTCCCCTGCGGATACTCGTAGGGGTTGTCGGGCATGGCGACCTCGTGCTTCGCCTCGTCCCATCGCCAGTTGCAGGGAGCCCCCTTCACGCCGTACTGGTTGTAGAGGCCGACGTTGAACCAGACCGGGGAGTTGAAGGCACCGTGCTGGTGCACGCAGAGCCAGGCGAGATCCCGGTAGAAGTTCTCGCCGTCCTGCTTCGACTTGAAGTAGCCGTCCTTGATGCCCCAGTCGGCGATCGTGCGGGCGACCCGGTGGACGAGCTGCTTGACGGAGTGCTCCCGCTCGGGCGTGTGGATCTCGCCGTAGAAGTACTTGCTGACGACGACGTTCGTGGCCAGCTGGCTCCAGGCGGCCGGAATTTCACAGGCCGGCTGCTCGAAGAGCACCTTGCCGTCCTCCCCCTTGATGGCGGCCGTGCGGAGCTCCCACTCCGTCGTGTCGAAGGGGCTGGCGACGTCCGTCGGGCAGAAGGTCGGCCGAATCTCGATCGGCTGCCGGGGAGCAGCGACCCCGCTCGTGGAATCTTGGCGGGCGGAATCGTGGTGGGGAGGAGCGGACGAACCGGCGAAGGTTGTGGACGACGCGGAATGGCTCATGCGGGGCTCTCCTTGCAGGGTTCGTCAGCTGACTGAAAGTATACTTCCGTACAGATTCCTTTGCAACTCGTATCGGCCCTGGACTCGGGCCGACTGGAGCCGGCCTACCAGGGGTTCATCGGCGGAATCGCGGAAAATCGGGAGGGCAGGTCCATCTGCATGCTATCGCAAGATATTGTGGTGGGCTTCCGTGCAACCACTCCATATGGCCGAGGGCGTGAATGTAGCGTGAGAATCGGCCCCGTCAAGGTTTTTTTTGGCACCCCCTCTTGGGGCAGTCTTTTCCGCCCTAGAACCGTCGCCGGAACCGCTCCACCGGACGGGCCGATTGTCCAGCAAAACCCCCTTCGCGCGGGGTGCTCTCGCCTTTTGCTCCCCGCGGCGTGAAGAATGGCCGCGTCCGTTCCGCCCCGCACCCGGAGTCCAAGGCCATGCCTCACCAGTTGTTTTCACGCCGCCCGCTTGAAAATCTCCGCATTCTCATTCTCGTCGGCGACGACTACGAGGACCTCGAACTCTGGTATCCGAAGCTCCGGCTCGAAGAGGCGGGAGCGCATGTCACGCTCGCCGGCAAAGCCCAGGGCCGGACCTACTCGGGAAAACACGGCTATCCGTGCGCGAGTGAAGCGGCGATCGCCGACATGGAGGCATCGGATTTCCACGGGATCGTCATTCCGGGCGGCTGGATGCCGGATCAGCTTCGCCGCGACGCGAAGGTGCTCCAGTTGGTCTGCGACTTTTCCGAGCATGGCAAGCTCGTGGCCGCCATCTGTCACGGCGGCTGGATCCCGATTTCTGCGGGCGTCTACCGGGGCGTTCGGGTCACCGGGAGCCCGGGAATCAAGGACGATCTCGTCAACGCCGGGGCAATCTGGGAAGATGCTCCTGTCGTCGTGGACCGACACTTCGTCTCCAGTCGCAAACCGGCCGACCTGCCCCAGTTCATGACCGCGATTGTGGAGCTTTTGTCAGCAGTGCCGGTGGAGGCGGGTCTCTGAGGCCGTGTTCCGGGGCCGTGTTCCGAGGCAGGGCGGCAGGTCGATGTCGCACCCACTCCGCCGGCTTCGAAGCGAGGTCTTCCGCGGAGCCGTTTTTGCCACCTCGCTGGGCTGTTACGATAAAGGGCGTGAAAACAGTCCCGACGAGTCAACTCGAACGATTGCGCGGCCAGATTCGCAAGGCCGGCCTGCGGTGCACGACCGCGAGGGTGGCCGTGCTCGGCCATCTCATCGAGGCTCGCGGGCCGAAGACCCACGCCGAAGTGTCGGACGATCTCGCCGATCGGGGGTTCGACCGGGCCACGATCTACCGCAACCTCACCGAGCTCACCGAGGCGGGGCTCGTCTCGCGGGTCGAGCTGGGCGATCACGTTTGGCGATTTGAATTGAAGCGGGGAGATGCGAAGGGAAAGCACGGGAAGGACCACCCGCACTTCCTCTGCACGAGCTGTGGCGAAGTGTCCTGTCTCGACGACGTGAACGTCGCGATCTCACCGAAGCGATCCAGCGGGATTCGCGCGGTCACCGAGGTGCTTCTCAAGGGGCAGTGTGGCAAATGCGGATGACCGCGTGTGGCAAATGCGGATGACCGCGGTGTTTCTTGCGCGGAGGACCGCGTGGCAAATGCGGATGACCCAGTCCGATTCGCCCGCGCGGCGGTCGCGGCACGGCTCGACCATGCGGTGCTGAAGCCGACGCTCGGCGACGGCGAGCTCGCGGCCGCGAGTGAGATGTGCCTCGCGCGGGGCGTCGGCTGCCTCTGCGTCCGCAGTTGTGACGTGGCGGAGGCGGGGCGGCTGCTGCGGGGCGGGAGCGTCGTCGTCGCCAGCGTCGTCGGGTTTCCGCACGGCAACGTGCGGCTGGAGGTGAAGGCCCTCGAGGCGGCGCTTGCGATCGAGGATGGCGCCACGGAGCTCGACATGGTGATGAACATTCCGGCGTTTCTTTCCGGCCGCCATGCCGATGTCGCCCGTGATGTCGCAGCGGTCGTCGAGGTGGCGGGACGATCCGACGTGCTCGTGAAGGTCATCCTCGAAACGTGTCTGCTGTCCGACGGGGAAATCGCCGCAGCCTGCCGGATCGCCGAGGAGTCGGGTGCCGACTTCGTGAAGACCTCCACGGGATTCGCGTCGGGCGGGGCGACCCACGAGGCCGTGGCCATCATGCTGCAGGCGGTCGGCGGGCGGCTCGGCGTGAAGGCCTCGGGCGGCATCCGCACCTGGGCAGAGTGCGTCGCCTACCTCGAGCAGGGCTGCTCGCGGATCGGCGTCGGCGACGCGGCGGCGATCCTCGGCGGTGCCGGCTCGTGAGCATGCCACGACCGCCGCATGCCCGCGGGATGAATGGAGGCTCTCGTCGACGTTAGACTGCAGCTCCTGGTAATCGCCGCCCGAGTTCGTGACCTCCCCGAGGGATCCGCCATGCCGCGTCGCTCCATGCTACTTGCGATGGCTCTGCTTGCGATCGCAACCTTGCTCCCCTTGCCGACGATCACCCCGACCTGCGTCGCGGCCGAGCCGAGCCCATCGCGCAAGCCGACGAAACTGAAAGCGCTGATCGTCGACGGTCAGAACAATCACGCCAACTGGCCGCAGACGACGAAGATGATGCGGCACTACCTTGACGAGACAGGCCGGTTCGAGGTCGACGTCATCACGCATGCGGCCAAGGGAACGGACTCGTCGTTCGAGCCGTCCTTCAATCGCTTCGACGTCGTCGTGAGCAACTTCGGCTACGGTGCCGCGCCCTGGAAGCCGGAGACGAAGGCCGCCTTCGAGGAGTATGTCCGCGGCGGCGGCGGCTTCGTCGCGGTGCACGCGGCCGACAACTCGTTTCCCGAGTGGGATGCCTACAACCGGATGATCGGCGTCGGCGGCTGGGGCGGCCGCAACGAGAAGAGCGGTCCGTACGTCTATTACTCCGACGACGGCAAGCTCGTCCGCGACACGGCCGCCGGTCGGGGGGGCAGCCACGGGCCGCAGCATTCATTCACGATCCAGGTTCGCGATGCCAACCACCCGATCATGAAGGGGATGCCGGCGGCCTGGATGCATGCCAACGACGAGCTCTATGACAGCCTCCGCGGGCCGGCGGAGAACATGGAGATTCTCGCGACCGCCTACTCGGGGAAGTCGAAGCGGCACGAGCCGATGATCATGACGATCCGCTACGGAAAGGGTCGCGTGTTCCACACGCCGATGGGGCATGGCGACGACTCCCAGGAGTGCGTCGGCTTCATCACGACGCTCGTCCGCGGCAGCGAGTGGGCGGCGACCGGCGAGGTCTCGCTGCCGATTCCGCCCGACTTTCCGACGGTGGAGTCGGTAAAGAGCCGGCCGTTCCCGAAGCAGCCGGCCGAGCCGGCGAAGGCGGCCGGCGTCTCACCGTTCGCCCCGCCTGCCACGTGACCGCGAAGCGATCGACCTTTCGAACGGCCCGCATCGGCAAGGGCGTCGCGATCGACGTCATCGGCGTCGACTTCACCTCCGCCCCCTCGCGGCATAAGCCGATCACCGTCGCCGTCGGAAAGTTCTCGCGGGAGGCGTTCGGCGGCCGCTACACGCTCGACGAGGTGCTCCCGCTTTCGAGCTTCGACGCATTCGAGGCGTTCCTCGCCGGGAGCGGCGGCTGGATCGGCGGGTTCGATCTGCCGTTCGGCCAGCCGAGGACGCTCATCGAGCACGAGGGCTGGCCGGACGACTGGCCGTCGTTCGTGCGGTTCTTCTGCGGCGAGAGGCGAGAGCGTTTGCGGGAGACGTTTCGTCGCTACTGCGGGGCGAGGCCCGCGGGCGACAAGTTCGCCTGGCGGAAGGCCGACAAGCCGGCCGGATCGAGTCCCGCGATGCGATGGACGAATCCGCCCGTCGCCTGGATGATGCAGGCTGGGATCGGCCGCATGCTCGACGCGGGACTCGCGTTTCCCGCGCACCATTATCCTTCGCAAGCGGAGGCTTTCGCCGGGCCTTTGAGCGGCAGCCGGCGGATCGCCCTCGAGGCCTACCCCGGCTTCACGGCGCGAATGGTGACCCGGGCGTCGTACAAGAGCGACGCGGCCGCGAACCAGACGGCTGCCCGCGGGCAGGCGAGGGGCCAGATCGTCGAGGCGCTCGTCGCCGGCAAGGCCGGCCTCCACGTCGCCCTCACGATGTCGGGGGCCTGGCGGCGACGGCTGCTCGACGACGGCAGCGGTGATCTCGTCGATGCCGTGATCGCGGCGATGCAGGCGGCCCATGCGGCGGTGCTGCCGCGATACGGCCTGCCCGACGACATCGATCCGCTCGAAGGCTGGATTGCAGCGGTTCCTCCGCCCGGTAACACGGTTCCTCCGCCCAGTAACACCGTTCCTCCGCCGGCCATCGACGACCACCCGGCAGTCTCGCCGCTCCTCGAATGGTTCGGTCGCGAGCAGCGGCCGCTCCCCTGGCGGAAGAACCGCGATCCCTACCGCGTGTGGGTGAGCGAGATCATGCTCCAGCAGACGCAGGTCGCCCGCGTGAAGGAGTTCTTCACCAGGTTCATGGCGAGGTTCCCATCGGTCGAGTCGCTCGCCCGTGCCGCGGAAGCGGACGTGCTCGCGCATTGGGAGGGCCTCGGCTACTACCGCCGCGCGAGGCAGTTGCACGCGGCCGCCAGGAAAATCGTCGCGGAGCACGGCGGAGAATTCCCCCGATCGGCCGAGGGGCTTCGTCGCCTGCCGGGCATCGGCCGCTACACCGCCGCCGCCATCGCGTCGATCGCGTTCGACGAGCCCGAGCCCATCGTCGAGGCCAACTCCCGCCGCGTCATCGCCCGGCTCGCGGGCCATGCTCGCCGGCTCGACGGGCCCGGCGGCGACGAGGCGATCTGGAAGCTCGCGGCGGCGATGGTGCCGCGGAAGCATGCCGGCCGTTTCAATCAGGCGGTCATGGATCTGGGGGCGACCGTCTGCACGCCCGTGCGGCCAACGTGCGATGCCTGCCCGCTTGTGCATCTCTGCGTCGCGCGTCGTACCAGCCGCGTCGATCGCATCCCCGCGAAATCATGCCGCGTGAAGACGATCGAGCGGCACGAGGCGGCGATCGTGGAGGTGAGCCGTGGACGGGCGAGGCTCGTCCAAAGGCAGGAAGGGGAATGGTGGGCGGGGCTCTGGGATTTCCCGCGAGTGGCCGTGAAGTCGCGGAAAGCGGCGGAGCGGCTCGGCAAGCACCTCGGCACGATCCGCCACAGCGTGACCCGCCACCGGATCACGCTCGAGATCGTCCGCGTGCCCAAGCGTGCCGCGGCCGCCGGCACGAAACCCCCTCGCGGCGTCCCGAGTCGCTGGGTGCCGATCGCCTCGCTCGACGCCGTTCCCCTCCCCTCGCCCGCCCGGAAGATCGCGCGGCTGCTCGCCGGTGGGTGAGTCGGGCCGTCATACGCGCGCCGGCCCGCGGTTCAGGCCGTGCGGCTGAGCTGGCTCGGCTCGTTTCCCCGGTCGGCCCGGCGCGAGGCGAGCTCCTCGCCGAGCCGTTGGAACCAGCGGTCCTCGCCCGGCGGCGGCAGGGCGCAGGAAGCACGGGCCGACCGAAAGAGGTCGGCGAGCGCCGCGAAGAAGGTCGGATAGGTCGCGTCGCGGTAGGCCTGCCACTCGGGCATCTCCATCATGATCCGGCGGTGGGCCGCGGCGAGGTTGTGGTAGGGGATCGAGGGGAAGAGGTGGTGGAGTGCGTGGAATCGCAGCCCCACGGGAAAGAACAGCACGACCAGCGGCGTTCTTCCCTCGACGTTGATCGAGTCGTCGAGCTGCTCGGCGAAGCTCATCCGTTCCCCTTCGCTCTTGTAGCGGTGGGCGGCGAGCGTGCGGACGTGGTTGAGCCCGAGCGCGAGCACCGCAAGCAGGTAGAGCTTCGCGAGGCGGTGCCACGACAATTCGACCACCTCGCCGCCGATCACGAGCGAGCTTGCGAAGAGAAAGGAGAACATCGCCGCGGCCCGCAGGAAGCAGGCGATCTCGATCGCCGCCCACGTGGCCCGCGGGGCGTCGGCGGGAATCTCCCGGCGATGCCAGAGGTTGATCACCAGGGGAGAGAACCGCTCGAGCACGAGCTGCCGCAGGCGAGGGTGGAGGAACGAGATCGGCGTCCCGACCAAAAAACGCAGCGTCGTGAGCACGGGCAGGAGCAGGATCTCGGCCAGGTAGCCGAGCATCGTCCGCAGCCGTGCGACCCCCAGCGGCAGGTACTCGCCGTCGCGGGGCGTGCCGTAGTGGTGCGCGTTGTGGTGGTTGAGGTGGTGCTCGTAGAGGAACGACGGCATCAGCAGCGGTATCCCTGCGAGCACGTTCCAGGCCACCTTGAAGGCCGTCATCTCCCCCTTGCGGAAGTGGACGATCTCGTGCATGAAGAGCGACACGCGAAAGAGCGCGACGCCTGCCACGAGCCACGCGACGATCTGCTCCGGCGCGAGGAAGGACGCCTTCAGGTAGACGACCGCGGCGGCGTAGCCGACCGTGAGGCTCGCGAGGAAGTCGGCCCAGAAGATCACCGGGTTCGGCGTGAGCAGGTCGGCGATGAGCCTGCGGGCCCGCTGGATCGGCGAATGGGCGGCGGCTTCGGACATTGGACGACGGTACCGGTTGAGACGACCCGCAGTACTTTGTCGTCCGGAACAAGCGGTTTCTTTGGGCGGAGGAACCCTGTCGTCACGCCCGTCACAACCCGCACATTTTCCGGAAGCGAAGTGCCCGGTAGGAAACGGGGGACGTGAGCGGCCGTTCGTCGGGGGCTCGAAATCGCCTCCTCCCCGTATTTCCTACAATGCAACCGATGGTTTCGGATGCCATGAAGGTGCGACCCTCCCGGTAGCTGCCCGCCGGAGACACGGCGGAGACTGTTGAAGCTGGCTATCCTCGGCGGTCTCAATCTGGATCCGGTCACCGGAGTGAGGCTTCTCCGGCCTGGCCATCTCGACTTCGCCGAGATCGTCGGCCCGCTGGCACGGGCATCGACCCCGGCGAGGCCTGGCCGCTCAGCGAGGCGGTCCTCGACGAGGCACGGGCGAACCGGCCCAGGAACTTCACGGAGAAACCTGACGACGCGGTGATCCGCGGCTGGTGCAACGCCCTGATCGAGGCACTGCGCGAGCCGGCCACTCCCGTCGGCCGCTTCTGGCTTGCATGGACGCTGCACAGCCTGCTCACGCCCGAGGCGGACACGATCTCCGAGGACGCCGACGCATGGGCCGAGACGCTCGCTGCGATCGCTGCGGGCGATGCGGTGCGACACGTGGCGCCCATGTTCTACCAAGAGGTCTGGCCGCGGGATGACGACCGCCTGCCGGCGGCCCGCGCCGCACTGGAATCGCTCCTGGCGCTCAATCCGCAGCATCCCGACCTCCCGGGGATGCACGCCGTGGTCTGCGAGCGACTCGGCGCGTTCGAGGCGGCCGACCGGAGCTTCGCGGCTCTGGCCGACATCCTCGGCCGCGATCTGACCTATGCCGAATACCGCTTCTATGCCGCCATCCGCCACGGCATGTTTTCCGAGCGGCGACTCCTGCACCTGCTCGAGGCGCGACAGGCAGGGAGACGAGGGCGGGCGTACGCCGAAATGGTTCCCGAGTCGTCGTGGTCGGAGCGTATCTGCTCATGAAGGACCGCCCGGGCCAGGATCCGGAAGGCTTTCGGTGGCCGGGATATGTCGGCGGCGTGCTGCACACGACGCATGCGGTCGCCGCTGGCTCGAACCAGCACGGAGCGTGACGTGTTCGGGCTGGCGTCGGCGAACGATCTGCGGATAGGATGCGACCTCCGTGCTGCATCCACTTATGCCGGAAAACAGCAAGAAAGATGAGTCGTCATCGGCCGGATACACCGCCCGGGATCGCGTCTTCGAGCCCCTTGATTACGACTACCGCAGCCACCAGCCGATACGAACCCTGCTGCGGCTGATCGATCGACCGGCCCGGTTTTATGCCGCGCTGCTGGCCGTGCTGTTGATCAAGCACTCCCCGGTATGGGTCATTCCATTCCTGATCGCGCACATCATCGACACCCTGAGCCGCGGCGGCTCGGTTCCGGTGAACCAGTTGGTGTGGTACTTCGTCGGGGTGCTGGTTTTGCTGCTGCAAAACATCCCCATGCACACCTTGATGATCTCGATGCTCAGCGGCACGGTGCGAGATCTCGAGCAAACGCTTCGCAATGCCCTCGTCACCCGCCTGCAGCAACTCTCGATCGCCTTTCACGATCGCACGGAAAACGGCCGCCTGCAGGCGAAAGTCCTGCGGGACGTCGAACAAATCCACAGCCTCTGCATGACGGTGCTCGAAGCGGCGACGCTGTCGGTGGCGTCCACCCTTTTTGCCCTCGCGGTAACCGCCTGGCGAGAGCCGTGGATGCTGGTGTTCATCATCCTGCTCGTGCCGCTGGTGGCGGGATTCCATCAGCTGTTCAGGCGTCACATCAAGAAGCGCAACAGGGATTTCCGCGCCGAGGTGGAACGCATGTCCGCCGACGTGGCGGAAATGATCAACATGATCCCGGTGACCCGCGCGCACGGCCTCGAGGAAATCGAGGTCCAGCGGCTCGGCGAACAATTGCGTTCCGTCAACCAGCGCGGCCGCCGGCTCGATGTGATCAACGCGATGTTCGGCGCCTCGGCGTTCGTGACTTTCCAGGTGGCGATGGTCTGCTCCCTGGCCGTGCAAACGTGGTTCTGCGTGAATGGGTGGATCACGCCCGGCGAAATAGTGCTGTATCAGAGCCTGCTCGGCATGATGGTGATGGGCGTTTCGCAATTGCTGAATTTCTATCCGCAGATGGCGCGTGGCGTTGAGTCGTTGCGGTCCCTCGGCGAGATCCTCGAGTGTCCCGATCTCGAACTGAATCAAGGTCGCCGGGTGGTGGAAACGATCACCGGCCGACTGCGATTCGAGAACGTGAGTTTTTCCTACGAGGGGCAGGGAGAGCCGGCCGTCGAGGGCATCGATATCGAGATCGCAGCGGGCGAATGCGTGGCGCTGGTCGGCGAAAGCGGCGCGGGAAAATCCACGATGGTACAGCTCGTCATCGGGTTCCGGCGTCCGCAGCACGGCCGCATCCTTTTCGACGGGATGCCGGTGGAGGAAATCGACATGCGTTCGGTGCGACGCTTCATTTCCGTCGTGCCGCAGGAGACGATGTTGTTTTCCGGTTCGATCCGCGAAAACATCCTGCATGGATTGAGCGGCGTCACGGAGGAGCACCTGCGAAAGGTGGCGGAGGATGCCCAGGTGATGGAATTCGTCGAGCACCTGCCGCGGGGGTTGGACTCGCGGATCGGCGAGGACGGGGCGCTTTTATCCGGCGGTCAACGCCAGCGGATCGCCATCGCCCGCGCGCTCGTGCGGGACCCGAAAATCCTGGTCCTGGATGAAGCCACCTCCGCGCTGGACTTCGCCTCGGAACGCAAAGTGCAGAAGGCCATCGACCGGGCGATTCGCGATCGCACCACGCTCGTCGTGGCCCATCGCCTCTCCACGGTCCGTCGCGCCGACCGGATCGTGGTCCTGCATCGGGGCCGGATCGTGGACTCCGGCAGGTACGATGAACTCATCGCTCGCCCGGGGCGATTCCGGTCGATGGCTGAACTGGGGTCGATGATCGGTTGATGCTGGTGCCTCGAACCTCGGCGTCGGACCGCGACCGCGGCCGTCCAATCTGCCGCTGTTTCCCGCTTAAACGACGCTTGCCGAAAAGCCTCCTGCCCGCCTATCCTCACCCCGATTACGCATGGCCCCCCCCGCACCGATCGCATCCTCCCCGACCCGCGTCCTGATACTCACGGCCTCCAGCGATATCGGCGGGACGGAGCGGCAGGTCTCGTATCTCGCACGGCACATCGACCCCGCCGCGTTCGCGTTGCGAGTGGTCGCGTTCGGCGGCGACGGCCGCCTTACCGCGATGGTGCGGGAGGCCGGCCACGAGGCCGATGTGCTCGGCGGTCCCCCCTGGCTCTGGCGGGCTCGCACGCGCGACGTGTTCTGCGAATTCCGCCCGCGGGTCGCCCACCTTTTCGGCTTGCGCGTCGATGCCGTGGCACGGCGCGTGGCGCGGGAGCACGGTGCCGCCGTCATCAGCGCGATCCGCAACGCGGAGCCGTATCGCAGTTGGTGGCGCATCTGGCTTGACCGCAGCAGCGCCCGCCACGTGGACCTGTTCCTCGCCAACAGCGAGGCCGGTCGTCGCCTGCGGATCGCCCGCGAGGGCTTCGCCGCGGACCGCATCGAGGTGATCCCCAACGGCACGCCGCCGCCGGATCTCGCGCACCGCGAGACGCTCCGCAGGCAGTTTCGCGCCGCCCACGGCATTCCCGAGGAGGCGTTGCTGGTGGGCCTCGTCGCCAACTACCGCCCGCAGAAGGGGCACCGCACGCTGCTGGCGGCGCTCGCGGCCGCTCCCGGATGGAGGGCAGTGTTTGCGGGCGACGACTACATGCACACGGCCATCCACACGGAGGCCGCGCGGCTCGGCGGACGGGTGCTGTGCCTCGACTACCAGCAGGATCTCGCGCCGCTCTATGCCGCGCTGGATGCGTTCGCGCTGCCGAGCTTCTACGAGGGCATGCCGAACACGCTGATGGAGGCGATGGCCTGGGGGCTGCCCTGCATCGCCGCGCCGACCGGCGGCATCCCGGAGGTCATCGGCACCGACGGCGGCGTGGCCACGGTGGGCCCCGAAGACCCCGAATCGCTCGCGGAAGAGCTCCGCGGCCTTGAGGAGGATACGGTGATCCGCGGTTCCCGCGGCGCCGCCGCCCGCGAACGCATCGAGCGACATTTCTCAGTCTCAGCGATGGTGCGTCGTCACGAGGAGGTATACCGCCGGATGGCGAAGCTTCGGTCCGGGTGACGTCCGCCCGTCTGCCTGATCCGACCGGCATGTTACGTTGCAGGCATGACGTCGAAGACCGTACTGCTGCATATCGGCACCCCGAAGACAGGGACGACGTCCATCCAGCAGTATCTGTCTGGGGCCGAAATGGCGGGAACACTCAGTTCGACTTTTGCAGTTTTTGAGGGCAACTTCGCGGGCTGAAACTGGCCTCTGAAAATCGGCGCGCCTCCATAAAAGTGAGTGGACTTCTAC
>DHLZ01000273.1:4484-4819 GCA_002405515.1 Planctomycetaceae bacterium UBA4655 | reverse complement strand
GAGATGATCACAGCCCTCGTACCGCCACCGCACTGGCTAGCGCGACCCCGCCAGACGCCGACCCTTTCTCTGGCAAGCGACCGGCCCCGCCCGGCAAGCGACCGGCCCCGCCCGTCAAGCGACCGGCCCCGCCCGGCAAGCAACCGGCCCCGCCCGGCAAGAGCCACTCGATGAGACTCCCCCGTCGAACCCCGCCATCCGGCAGAAGCGAGTCGATCGCCCGAAAGCCGCTCGACACGACGACCGGCCGCTCCTCCAAGCCGTCGCGAAGCCGTCGGGCCAGTGCCTTGATCTCGGCATTGATCTCAGCCCGCCCAGACTCCAGACGCCCAGAC
>DHLZ01000273.1:0-4407 GCA_002405515.1 Planctomycetaceae bacterium UBA4655 | reverse complement strand
CCGCCATCCGGCAGAAGCGAGTCGATCGCCCGAAAGCCGCTCGACACGACGACCGGCCGCTCCTCCAAGCCGTCGCGAAGCCGGCGGGCCAGTGCCTTGATCGCATCATCGATCTCAGCATTGACCTCGGCCTCGATCTCCGGCCGCCCGCACTTCGGCTTCTTCTCGACCATGCCTTTCCACACCTTCCAAAGTATGAACGCACGTATAGTATACGCCCGTACCCTCGCTGTCAACCCGCGAGCGAACGGCCGCCTGCCACTGGAGCTCATGAAGCACGATCCTCGCGGGGCTTCAGCGCAGCCTTGATTCACGCGGGGAGGGGCGTCACGCTGAGGCGGTCAGGCCAGCGAGTGCCGCAACCACACGCCCGGAGCCCCCGATGCCATTCCGCCGATGCTTCGCCGCCGTTTCGACCGCCTGCATGCTCATCGCAATCGCCCCTGCCACGGCCCTCGTCGCATCGGCGGCGCCGGCCGAACGGATCATCCGCGGCGGCTCGATCGTCACCGTCAATCCCGCCCAGCCGACGGCGGAGGCCGTCGCGATCGCCGATGGCAGGATCATGGCCGTCGGCACGGAGGCCGAGGTGATGAAGCTCGCGGGAAGCTCGACGACGTTGACCGACCTCGGGGGGAAGACGCTCGTGCCGGGCTTCATCGATGGCCACAGCCACTTCATGTCGGTGATCGACGTGCAGCTGCAGGCGCTCTGTGCTTCGCCGCCGGCAGGCAGCTGCCGGAGCGTGGCCGACGTGATCGAAAAGCTGAAGGATCTCCGCGACCGGCGGAAGCTCGGCCCGGGCGCGTTCGTGAACGGCTACGGCTGCGACCCGACGTTGCTCGAGGAGAAGCGATGGCCCACGAAGCGGGAGCTCGACGCGGCGTTTCCCGACAACCCCGTCATCCTCGTGCATGTCTCGGGCCACGGCGCGATGCTCAACTCCAAGGCGCTCGCCGCCTACGGCGTGACGGCCGCCACGCCCACGCCCCCCGGCGGCGTGATCGGCCGCGAAGAGGGCTCCCGCGAGCCCGACGGCCTCCTCTTCGAGACGGCCTTCCTGCCGGTCTTCGGCAAGATGCCGGGTCCGCCGGCGGACGAGCGGCTCGCGCTCCTTGCGCGGGGGCAGGAGCTCTACCTGCGTGCGGGCATCACGACGGCGCAGGAAGGGGCCACGCTCAAGGACCAGCTCGACCTGCTGCGGGTGGCCGCCGACCGCGGCCTGCTCAAGCTCGACGTCATCTCGCTGCCGTTCATCACCGAGCTCGACGCGATCTTCGGCAAAGAGCCGCCCCGCAACGAGCCCGAATACCGCAATCGCCTGCGGATCGGAGGGGTGAAGATCGTGGCCGACGGCTCACCGCAGGGCCGCACCGCCTTCTTCACGAAGCCCTACCTCGATGGCGGCCCCGCGGGGCAGAAGGACTGGCGTGGCGAGCCGACCTTCCCCCAACGGGAGATCAACGACATGGTGAAGCGGGTCTACGACGGCGGCGCGACCTTGTTCGTCCACTGCAACGGCGATGCCGCGATCGACTCGCTCTTGGAAGCCCATCGGTTCGCCTCGGGAGACGACCCGGCCAAGCCGCGGGGCACGGTCGCCGTCCACGCGCAGTTCATTCGCCCCGACCAGCTCGCGAAGTTCCGGGCATGGGGCATCACACCCTCCTTCTTCACGCTCCACTGCTTCTACTTCGGCGACACGCACGTGGCGAACCGCGGCCAGGCCCAGGCCGATTTCATAAGCCCCATGAAGTCGGCCCGCGGGCTGGGCATCCGCCCCTCGAACCACACCGACTTCAACGTCTCGCCGCTCGATCAGCTCTTCACGATCCACACCGCGGTGAATCGGATGACGCGGTCGGGGCGTCCGCTCGGCGCCGCCGAGCGGGTCACGCCGCTCGAGGCCCTCGAGGCGATCACGATCGACGGCGCCCGTCAGTATGGCGAGCACGAGCGCAAGGGCTCGATCGAGGTCGGCAAGGTCGCCGACTTCGCCGTGCTGACGGGCAATCCGCTGACGGTGGCCCCCGACCGGATCGAGGCGATCGCCGTCGCCGAGACGATCAAAGACGGCGTCACCGTCTGGCGGCTGCCCGAGAAGGACGCCGCACGCTGATCCTGGCCAAAAACCCCACAAAGCAGGGGCAAACCCGGCGAAGACTGCTCTCCGCCACGGCCCGTCGGCCCGCTACGCTCTCCGGCCGAGTTCAACGGCCACTCCGTAGCAGCCCTGAAAGGAGCCGCCATGCACCGGCGCGACGTTCTGCTTCGCCTCCTCGCAGTCACGCCCGCCCTCGCCCCCCTTTCATCCGGCTGCCGGAGCGTGCAGTTCGCCCGCATCATGTCGCCCGGTGAAGAGGGCATGATGGGAAGCCACCAGGCCGGCCAGGAGACCTTCCGCCCGCTCGTCGAGGAGTCGGTCGCGAAGCTTCTCGGACGCCATGCCGCCGCGTCGATCGCGACCCCGGCCGACGCGGCTGGCGATGCCACGCCGCTCCCGGCCCCGATCCGCCGGATCTGCTTCGTCGCCGTCGAGAACAAGAGCGCCGAGGAGATCGGCGACTTCAAGGAGCGGATCTACGAGATCATCGATCGGCGGATCCTCGACTCGAAGGTGTTCGAGCCTGTCAACCGCCGCTATGTCGATGCTGGCCTCCGCGACAGCCGGCTGCGGCCCGACCAGCTGCTCGTGCCCGATTCGATGCGGGCCTTCGCCGCGATGATGGAGTCACAGGGGCAGCCGATCGACTACCTGCTCTACGCCACGCTCACTTCCGGCACCACCCGCGAGAACCGCGACTACCAGCGGGACTACCTGCTCACGCTCGAGCTCATCGACGTCCGCACAGGGCAGTACGACAAGCAGTCGGCCGAGATCAGCAAGGGCTACCACCACAGCCGGCTCGCCCGCTGGCGGGCCGCGGCGAAGGCGGCGGTGGAGTGATCGCTTCCCACGCCCGCGGTGGCCCATGGTGCGGCATCCACTGATCACGCTCGTCGTCGCCGTGGCGATCACGACCACCGGCTGCATGACCCACACGCTCCGGCTGCAGGGGGTGCGGCAGGCGTTCCACCGGGGCGACCTGCCTGCCGCGAAGCGATTGCTCGACGAGGATGCCAAGACGACGAGCCGCGACGCCGATCTCCTCGCGCTCGACCGGGCGATGGTGGCGCTTGCCGACGGCCGCCCCGAGGAGGCCGAGCGGTTGCTTCGCCGCTCCCGCGACCGCTTCGACCAGCTCGCGCAGGCCGACGCCGCGGAGACGACCTGGTCGGCCCTCACCGACGACACCGCCCGGGCCTACTTTGGCGAGGATCACGAGCGGGTGCTCCTGCGGGGCCTGCTCGCGGTCGCAAACCTTCTGCAGGATGGCGACGACGCCGAGGCCTACAGCCTGCAGATGGTGGAGGAGCAGGGGAGGATCGTCGCCGAGGCGGCACGGCCCGACGGCACGAACCCAAAGGCCACCTACGGGCAGGTCGCCTTCTCCCCTCTGCTTCGCGGCCTGCTCCGAGAGTCGACCCACCGCGACTACGACGACGCCGCGCGGCACTTCGCGATGGTCACCGCCTGGCAGCCCGATTTCCGGCCGGGGCATGAGCACCTCGCGAGGGCGAGGCAGGGCGTCCACTCGAAAAAAGGGCACGGCGTCGTGCATCTGATCGCGCTTGTTGGCCACGGCCCCGTGAAGGTGGAGGCGGCCGAGATCCCATCGACGGCGTCGCTTGCGATCGCAAGCGGCCTGCTCGCCACCGCGAACCGCACTCCGCTGCCGCCGGTCGTCGCGCCGATCGTCGTGCCGCGGGTCGTCGTGGCGCCGGGCAACGTGGCGGGCGTGAGGGCGACGCCGCGAGCCATGCCGTCCTCGCCGGTCGCCACCGAGACGATCACGAACGTCTCACAGATGGCGAAGAGCCAGTGCGACGCCATGCTCGCGACGACCGTGGCCCGCGCGATCGTGCGGCGGTCGGTGAAGCAGGCCGCGGTCGTCGGCGCCCGTGAAACGCTCGGCGGAGCGGGCTCGCTGCCTGGCGTCGCGGTCGATCTCGCCGGCATCGCCTGGCAGGCCGGCGAGCGGGCCGACACACGGTGCTGGAGCCTGCTCCCCGACACGATCCAGGTCGCGAGGCTCGAGCTGCCTGCGGGCGACCATGAAATCCTGCTCGAGCCCTTCGACCGCGCCGGTCGCCGGATCGGCAGGGCCGTGGCGATTGCCGCGACGGCCGCCGACGGCCGCGATACGTTCGTGCTCGTGCAGTCGACCGATGCGGGAATCGTCGGCACCCCGCTCGTCGCCCGGAACGACCCTTGATCTGAAGGACATTCGCCCGGCGTTCCTCCAGGGGGTACAGAATGGCGGTCTGCACCTTGATTACTACCCCGAGCACGATGTTGTAGACTGT
>DHLZ01000319.1 GCA_002405515.1 Planctomycetaceae bacterium UBA4655 | reverse complement strand
GCGCGAAGGTGAAGAAGGACGTGACGTCAACGCGAGATGGCATCGTCAACGCTCCTCTCGGCTTGCGCCGCTGGCGTCCGGTTTTTCGGCGAGTCGGCTCACAGGGAAACTTGCGCCTCGGGCGTCCGGTTTTTCGGCGAGTCGGCTCACAGGGAAACTTGCGCCGCTATCCAACGGAGAGGGTCACTCGGGCTCCAGGCCCAGGTCGCGGATCGTGAGGAGCGGGTCGAGCGGGATGCCGCGGGCCGCGAAGGCTTCGACACCGCCGGCGAGCCTGTCCATGACCGTGACCACCCGATCGACCACGAGGCCGAACTCGACGGCACGGTCGATCGCCAGGAGCGACGAGCCTCCGGTCGTCACGACGTCCTCGACGATCACCACCTTCATGCCGGGCTCGACAGGTCCCTCGACGTACCGCTGCGTTCCATGCCCCTTCGGCTCCTTGCGGATCAGGAATCCCTTCATCGCGACCCCTTCGACGCCCGCCATCGTGACGACGGCCGACGTCACGGGATCGGCGCCGATCGACATTCCGCCGACGGCGTCGGGCATCGCCCCGCAGCCGCGAAGCTTCTCGAGGATCGCCCGCCCGACGAGCATCGCCCCCGCGGCATCGAGGACCACCTGCTTCAAGTCGAGGTAGTACGACGCCTCGCGGCCCGAAGCCAGCCGGAAGCTGCCCCGCCTGAGGGCCCGCGATTCCACCATCGTCCGGAGCCGATCGAGCGCGGTGTCGGAGCGGGGGGCGGCGGAGACTGTCATGCGAATTCCGTTTTCTTCGATGCCGTGGGCGGGGATTTCGGCCGAACGGCCGTTGCCGACATTATATGATGACGACGTGGCTGTCCCCCTTTTTTTTCAGAGCGATCCGATGCGGTCCATCGTCTCGAGCCGATGGAAGCGTCGTCGTGCGGTGATGGCGGCATCGATCGTGCTGGCACTCACGGCGGTGGCCGGAGCGGCCGACGATGCCTTCGACGCCGACCCGTTCACCGGCCTGGATCAGCCCGCGGCCGCCGCAAGGCAGGTCGAGCCCGCGGTGGAACCGCCGCGGGGTGAACGGCCGCCCGCCGATGCAGCCACGCCCGTCGTCGTGACCGTGTCGCTGCCGCTGCCGATCACGGGCAGCCGCGACAAGCAGGTCGAGGCCGCGATCCAGCGGAGCCTGCCGAAGCTCGAGAGCCGGCCCGGCCGGCGGGGCGTGCTCGTGCTGTCGTTCGACGCCGACGACGGCGGCGCCGGCAGCGACTTCGGCCGCTCGCTCGCACTCGCGAGATTCCTCGTCGGGCCACGGCTGGCAGGGGTGAAGACCGTGGCCTACCTGCCGAAGACCGTCCGCGGCCACGCGGTGCTCGTGGCGCTCGCCTGCGAGGAGATCGTGATGGCGCCGGACGCCGTGCTCGGCCCGGCCAACGCCGACGAGCCGATGGTGGACGAGACCGTGCGGGCGGGCTACCGGCAGATCGCCGACGTCCGGAGAGCCGTGCCGTCGGCGATCGCCGTGGCGCTCGTCGATCCGAAGGCGAGGACGGTGCGGGCGGTGACCGGAAACGGCGAGGTGTTCGTCGCGGAGTCGGACTTGGCCGAGTTGCGGCGGCGACAGGCGGTGCTCGAGGTCGAGGAGCTCCAGCCCGCGCCGATCGCGCCGACCGGCCGCCGCGGCCGATCGCTTGGGATCGTGCGACTGCTGGCATCGACGCCGGCGGAGGTCGAGCGGGGGCTCGGCCTCGCGGCCGATTCGCTCAAGGCCGACCCGCTCGTCGCCGGCGGGTGGAAAACGAGGGAGATCGTCATCGCCGGGCCGCTCGAGGCCGCGAGCGTGTCGCGGCTCAAGTCCCAGATCGAGCGAGCGGTCGCGGACGGCGTGAACCTGCTCTGCCTCCGCATCGAGACGGCCGGAGGATCCCCCGAGCGGAGCCTCGCGCTCGCCGAATCGATCGCCGCGATCGACCCCTCGGCCGTGCGGACGGTGGCCTACGTGCCGAAGGAGGCCAGGGCCGACGCGGCGCTCGTGGCGCTCGCCTGCGACGAGATCGTGATGCATCCCGACGCGGTGCTCGGCGGCGAGGGGACGGCGGCGATCGACGAGCGGGCGGCGGAGGCGATCGCCGCGGCCTGGCGTGAGGGCGTGGCCGCGAGGAAGGGCCGCAGCTGGTCGCTGCCGGTCGCGATGGTGAAGCCGGGAATCGTCGTGCGGCGGGCGACGGCAAAGCACTCCGGCGCCATCGACTACTTTTCGGACGAGGAACTCGCCGGGCTGGACGACCGGGATTCCTGGCAGGTCGGTCCGCAGGTGGGCGTCGGGCCGATCGAGGTGAACGGCCGGACGGCGGAATCGCTCGGCCTCTCGACGCACCTGGTCGAGTCGCCGGAGGGCCTGCTCAAGGTCTACGGGCTCGAGGAGCCGATGGAGGTCGTCCGACCGCGGTGGTCCGACACGCTCCTGGAAGCGCTTGCGAGCCCCGGCATCGCCTGGCTCCTGCTCGTCATCGGCGGCGTGGGACTCTACCTCGAGCTGCACACGCCGGGCGTCGGGCTCGGCGGCTTCATCGCGATGGTGGCCTTCATCATCTACTTCTGGGGCCAGCACCTGCACGGCACCTCGGGATGGCTCGAGGTGATGCTCTTCCTCGCCGGTCTCTTCTGCCTCGCGGCGGAGCTCTTCGTGCTGCCCGGGTTCGGCGTGCTCGGCCTCGGCGGGGGCGTGCTCGTGATCGCGTCGATCGTGCTCGCGAGCCAGTCGTTCGTGCTCCCGGCGAACGCCTACCAGATCCGCCAGATGCAGTGGTCGCTCGGCGGGATCCTGGCGGCGGTGGCGAGCGTCGTGGCGGTGGCGGCGGTGCTCCGGCGGTGGCTCCCTTCGGCCCCGGGGCTTCGGCACGTGGCGCTCGAGCCGCCTCCGCCGGAGCCGCTCCTCGCGGAGGATCTCTCCGGCCTCGTGGGATTGGAGGGCGTCGCGACGACGCGTCTGGTTCCCGCCGGGAAGGCCCGGATCGACGGGCGTCTCTTCGATGTCACGACCGAAGGCAGGCTCATCGAGCCCGGCCGCCCGGTCCAGGTCGAGGCGGTCCGCGGCGGCAGGATCATCGTCACAGAAGCGGGTCGCGTCGCGGGAGCGTGAGATGAACGGCATCGTCTGGGCGGTCGTGCTCCTCGTCATCGGGCTGGCCGTGATGATGCTCGAGGTGTTCCTGCCTTCCGGGGGCGTGCTCGGGTTCGTCAGCGTGGTCGCGATCGTGTTGGCGATCGTCACGGCGTTCGTGCAGCAGGGAGTGCTCGCGGGCTTCGTGATGCTGGGGATGTCGATCGGCCTCGTGCCGACCGTGCTCGTGGTGGCCTTCCGCTGGTTCCCCGCGACGCCGCTCGGCAGGCGGGTTCTGCCGCCTCCGCCGGAGCCATCGGACGTGCTGCCGCAGCAGGCGGCGAGGGATGCGGCGAAGGCGGCGGTGGGCCTCGTCGGTACGGTCGTCGATGAGCTCGTGCCGTGGGGAAGGGTGCTCGTCGCGGACCGGCTCCACGAGGCGATGAGCGAGGGGGGCGTCGTCGCGGCCGGAACGCCGATCGAGGTCATCGGCACCCAGGGAACGAGCCTCGTGGTCCGTCGCCGTGAGGCGATTCAGCCCCCCAACAAGCCGGTCGAACCGGCCGCAATCCGCAGCGAAACGCTGGAGGCGTTCGATTTCGACAGTCTCGGCCGCCCGCCGGCTTGACCGGCCCCGGTCCCGAATCAACCATTCGGGGATCCCCTCGAGCACCCGTTTCCGGAGATTCCGCCGATGCTGCCGCTCATCCTCCTGTGCTTGGGACTGTTCGCCGTCCTGGTCGTGCTGGCCGTCCTGGCCCGCTACCTTCGGCTCTGGCTCCAGTCATACGCCTCGAATGCCGGGATCGGCCTCTTCGACCTGGTCGCCATGAGCTTCAAGAAGGTCAATCCGACCGTGATCGTGCGGAGCAAGATCATGGCGGTGCAGGCGGGCATCGGCGATGCCGCCGGCGTCACGCGGCAGGCCCTCGAGGCCCACTACCTCGCCGGCGGCCGGGTTCCGCTGGTGGTGCAGGCGCTCATCGCGGCCAACAAGGCGAGGATGACCGAACTCGACTGGAAGCTCGCGACGGCGATCGACCTCGCCGGGAGGAACGTGCGGGAGGCGGTGCAGACCTCCGTCTACCCGAAGGTGATCGACTGCCCCGGCAAGAACAGCGGCCGCGAGTCGCTCGACGCCGTCGCCAAGAACGGCATCCAGCTGAAGGTGAAGGCCCGCGTCACGGTCCGCACGAACCTCAACCAGCTCATCGGCGGCGCCACCGAGGAGACGATCATCGCGCGGGTCGGCGAGGGGATCGTTTCGGCGATCGGCTCGGCCGAACGACACAGCGACGTGCTCGAAAACCCCGACATCATCTCGAAGACGGTGCTCGCCCGCCGGCTCGACGCCAACACGGCGTTCGAGATCGTCTCGATCGACATCGCCGACATCGACGTCGGCGCGAACATCGGTGCGCGTCTCCAGGCCGACCGGGCCGAGGCCGACACCCGCGTCGCCCGGGCCAATGCGGAGGGAAGACGCGCCATGGCGGTGGCCCGCGAGCAGGAGATGGTCGCGAGCATCGAGGAGAGCCGCGCGTCGCTCGTCGATGCGGAGGCCGACGTGCCCAAGGCGATCGCCGAGGCCATCGGCGGCGGCTCGCTCGGGATCATCGAGTACTACAAGCTTCGGAACCTCCAGGCCGACACCGACATGCGACGCACGATCGCCGGGGGCACGACGCCCAACGTCGCGGTCGCGCAGTAGCAGGGCTCCCTCCGACATGATGCCGCTCGCGATCGGAATGCCGCTGCTCGCCAACGGGCTCGATTGGCTCGAGACCCTGCTGCCGATCCTCTTCTTCCTGTTCTGGATCCTCTCGCAGCTCGTCGGGGTCGTGAAGAAGGTCGTCGGCGGGGGCGGGCGTCCGCAGCCGCAGCCGCCGAAGCCGCCGCCGATCCGCAAGCTGCGTCCGGTGGCGGTTGAT
The DNA here is from genome assembly GCA_002405515.1 of Planctomycetaceae bacterium UBA4655. GTDB lineage: Bacteria > Planctomycetota > Planctomycetia > Pirellulales > UBA1268 > UBA4655. Next base: position 4,659 of record DHLZ01000319.1, on the reverse strand, counting down.
GGCGACGGCCGCGGCGACCTGCAGGACGAGATCCGCGAGTTCCTCCGCGGCGAGTCGCCCGATCGCCGCCGGGCCATGCCGCCGCCCGCGACGAGCCCGCCGCAGCCGCGGCCACCGAGGCCGAGGCCCGCGCCGCAACTCGTCGAGCGGTCGAAGGAGATGCCGGAGCCGATGCCGTCCCGGGTGTCGGGCGAGTCGATCGCGGAGAAGGTGAGGCAGGATTTCGCGAAGAATCTCGAGCACCTCTCGACGCCGCTCACCGCCGATCGCGGGCTCGCATCGACGCCGCCGAGCGGCGTGGCGACGAGCGGCTCGCCCGCTGCCTCCGAGATCGTGCGGTCGCTTCGGTCTCCCGCCACGCTCCGCGAACTCGTCGTGATCCGAGAGATCCTCGACCGGCCCGTGGACCGCTGGTGAGCCGCAGTTGGCACGGGTCGCAGGACTGCTGGCGCCAGCATGCTGGCAGCGGTTTCCTCTGGCAGCTCACTCCGGAAAATCTCGGTCGAAAACGCCCGCGAGCGGCTTGGAATCGAGGTTGAAAATCCAGGCTTGAGCCGGGCGGCACGAGGGGCTACAAGACCTGAGGCATCCGTCTCGACGGAGGCTGCCCGGCGCGTGGACGAGGAAGCCCAAGCCTCGTCCGCGCGCGGGGTTTGTTTGAATCGCGGCGGCCATGGGAATTGCAAAAAACCCGGAAGCCCGAGGCGGAAGCCGAGAGGAGCGTCGACGACCGTGCTGCGAGTTGACGCGAGAATCGGCGACGGTTTTGTCGTGAAACCGCTGCGTGCGGTGCTGCCACCCCAACTCCCCTCTCGGCTTGCGCCTCGGGCTTCCGTAGGCGTGCTCCTGATCTGGGCCGTTGCGACGGGTGCGTCCTCCGCGGCCGCCGAAGAGCCGTCGTTGCCGATGACGGTGCGGGTCGTCTCCAACCATGCCTACCTGCGGGCCGGTCCTGGCGGTGACTACTACCCCACGGAGCGACTCGTCCGCGGAGACCGCGTCGAGGTCTGGGCGATCGACCCCTCGGGCGGCTGCGCCGTGCGTCCGGTCGCCGGCAGCTTCAGCTGGGTTCGCGGGTCCGACGTCGATCGACGAGCCGCCGTCGATCGGGCCGGCGCGGACTCCGCGGCGGACGGAGCGGTGGGTGGCGTCGGCATCGTCGTCGCCGACGGCGCCGTCGCGAGGATCGGCTCCCAGCTCAACGACCTTCGGCATGTGGCGCAGGTTCGGCTCGAGGCGGGCGAGCGGGTGAGGGTGATCGAGGAGGTGCGGATCGCCGAGGGCCGCCACGCCGGCCATTGGCTGCGGATCGAACCGCCGCCGGGCGAGTTTCGCTGGGCGATGGCGGACGACCTCGAACTGCCCGCGTCGCTCCGCGCGATCGTTCCTCGGCCCGCCGCGAACGACGACGGAATCCGGCTCGCAGCCGGCACGCTCCCGTCCGATGATTCGCCGCCCCCCGCCGAACCGCTCCGGCTGCCCGACACGCCCGCCGCCTCGATCCCGCCCGCACCGGCTTCCTCACCCCCGGCGGGATGGATGCCTCAGGGCTCGGGCATCTTCGATCCGCTCGCGCGATTGATCGCGCCTCCAGCGAAGACGACGCCGCTCGCGGCGTCGGGGGACGAGCTCGCCGACATCGACCTCGCGCTCTCGCTCGCCGTCGTGGGCCCTCCGGAGTCGTGGGATCTCTCGCCCGTGCGCGACCGGCTGCGGCTCGCCGCAGGCCGTGCGGTCACGATGCAGGACCGCCACCGCGCCGACGCGATCGACGCCAGGCTCTCGCGTTTCGAGTCGATCCAGGGTCGCCATGCGACGCTCGCCGCGGCGCAGGCCGGTGAATCGAACACGCTGCGGCTCGGCGGGATGTGGTCGGCCCTCTCGGCGATCGGCTCGCGTCCGGTGCGGCCGGGAGTGCTTCCGGGCGGCAAGCCGGCCGACGGCACCCCCGACTGGACTCCGGCCGACCAGATGGAGACGACCGGCCGGCTCGCGACCGTCGTCTCGAGGCGGCCCGATGCGCCGCGGTGGGCGATCGTGGACGAGAGCAACCAGGTGATCGCGTTCATCTCGCCGCAGTCGTCGGCGAACCTCGCGCCGCTCGTCGGTCAGGAGGTTTCGGTCCGCGGCGCGCGCGGCTACATGCCGGAATACAAGCGGCCCTACCTCGTGGCCTCGGAGGCGAGGCTCCGCGTCGCGGCCAAGCGTCCGCCCGCCACCGACGCCGCACGGCAGTGAATCCGGAAGCCCGAGCCGTGCGAGCGAATCGCATTCGTGAGGGATTGCGCTACCCGCTGCCGGATCACCGCACGTCGGGCATCTCGGCGGAGGGAAGCCAACGGGAGGCGAGCTCGAGCGACAGCCGATCCGGGTCGCCTTCCGAGACCGCGGCCGCCGGCTTGAGACCTCCCGCGGCCCGCGCGATCGCCGCGAGCCGCTCGCGGTCGACGGGCTCCGTCCGCGACAGGCGGGCGGCGAGCCGGGCGACGCCCTCGGGGTTCTCCTCGCAGGCGTTCGAGAGCTCCGAGAGGAACGTGCAGATCTCGCGGACGTTCCAGCCGGCGGTCTTCACGATGAGCGGCTGGAGCGTGCGGGTGATGATCTCGAGGCCGATGCCGTCCGTGTCGAGGAAGGCGTCGATCACGATCGTGTGCCGTTCGTGGCCGTCCGCCGACGGCGTGGCAGGAGCGTGTCGCAGAAGCACGAGGCAGTTGCCCGTGAGCGGCTTGGGCGTGAGCGGGCCGGAGTAGCCGCCGCGTCCGATGAGCAGCATCGTGCCGCCGGCGGGAGATCGTTCCCGGTGCAGCAGCCGCAGCATGCCGACGGTGCCGTAGCCGTCGGCGAGCCGCCATTCGCCACGACCGGATGGATCGAGCGAAAGCCGACTGATGTCGAGCACCCTCCAGAGATCGACGATCGCCTCCGGATGGTCGAGCGAGAACTCGAGCAGGCCGCGGTCGCAGGGAATCGTCTGGGAGGGCAGCCGGCGGTAGAGCGTGGTCGAGCGGAGGCAGCGGCGCACGGCATCGGCCTGCGGCTGCGTGAGCCGCCCGAGAGGGATGGCGTCGATCGCCTCGCGGTAGGCGGCGCGGCTCGACGTGCCGTTGCCCTCGACCGTCGCGGTGTCGGCGGTCACGGGCGGCGACGTGGCCACGATGAGCGAAGCCGCGACGATCACGGCCCTTGCCCGCCGACCCGCGGCGGTCCTGAAGATCGAGCCTCTCATTTCCATGCCCCCCCGAAACGCCATGTCCCCTCGTCCCGGTCCCGTGATCGTTCGCGACGATTGGACCCGGCCGCCGGACTTCTTTCGGCCGCCGGCGGGCTCGCGGAACAGGCTTTTCGGTGGCGACGCAAGGGCGTTTTTCCGCGGAGTTCCCGAGGTTGCCCGGCTTGCCTCCGCGGCGGGAAGCCCGGCTTGGCGGGGTTGCTCACGTTTCCTACGATCCCCGCCCCCCGGCCGCCCCCGGCCTCCTTCCGACCGACCGTTTCCCACCGGAGCCGTCCATGGCCGCCGACCGCACGAGCATTCTCGGCAGGCTGCTCACGGCCTGGACCCGCGTCTGCCTCGCGGCGCCCGCGGCCGTGACGGTGGTTGCGGTTCTCTCGGCGGTCGCCGCCGGCGTCTACACGGCGGGCAACCTCGGCTACAAGGTGAGCCGGCTCGACCTGCTCGATCCCAAGAACGAATACAACCGGCTTTGGATCGAGTACATCGCCGAGTTTGGCGAGGACGACGACGCGGTGATCGTCGTCGAGGGGCCGTCGAAGAAGCGGGTCGTGGAGGTGCTCGGCGAGGTCTCCCGGGAGATCGGCGGCGACGGCTCGCTCTTCCGTTCGGTGCTGCACGAGGTCGATCTCTCCGCGGTCCGCGCGAAGGGGCTCCACTATCTGCCGACCGGAGAACTGGAGTCGATCGGCCGGTTCCTCGACAGCGCGTCGTTGATCGTGGACGGTGGCTGGTCGCAGCTGAAGGTCGGCACGATGGTGGCCGGGCTCGCGGGACGCATGGTCGCGGGGGAGCCGGCCCGCGGCGGCGCGACGGGGGACGAGCCGGCGATCGTCTCGCTCGAGCGGTATGCCGAGAGCCTGCTCGGGAGCCTTTCGGCGACGAACGGGGCGGGGGAGTGGAGGAGTCCGTGGCCCGGCATGCCGGGCTCGCTCTCGACGCTCTCCGACCTGGCCAGCCAGCACCTGCTCGCCAAGGACGGGCGGCTCGGGTTCGTGCTCTTGCGGCTCGTGAAGTCGAAGGGGGGATTCGCCGGCGGCTCGGAGGCGACCGACGAACTGCGACGACTGATGCGGCTCGTCGGGGACCGGCATCCCGACGTTCGCATCGGCCTGACCGGCCTGCCGGTCATGGAAGACGACGAGATGCGGTCGAGCCAGCAGTCGATGGTCTGGGCGAGCGGCCTCTCGATGGCCGCCGTGCTGCTCGTCGTGATCGCCGGCTTCGGCGGCATCCGTCACGCGCTGCTCGCGAACCTCGTGCTCGTGATCGGCATGGCCTGGGCATTCGCCTGGGCCACCGCGTCCGTTGGCCACCTCAACATCCTGAGCGTCACCTTCACGGTGACCATGATCGGCGTGGGGATCGACTACGGCACCTACTACGTGGGCCGCTACCTCGAGTCGCGGGGGCCCGGCCCCGGGGGGGGG
>DHLZ01000278.1:9650-10183 GCA_002405515.1 Planctomycetaceae bacterium UBA4655 | reverse complement strand
GTGGCGTCCGCGGCAGCGCTTCGGCAACGCTCCTCTCAACTTGCGCCTCGGGCTTCTGGGTTTCGAGTGAACACTCCAGCGGGGAAATTTGCGCCCTGGGGCTTCCGGGTTTCGAGTGAACACGCCAGCGGGGAAATTTGCGCCTTGTGCCATCCTTCGATAGCAAAACAGCCCCGCCGTGAGGCGGGGCTGTTTTGCAAACTTCGAAGTGTGAATCGGGACGCGACGGCGGTGGTGCCGCGATCGGTCATCGGAGCAGTNNAATGGATCGGTTTCGGTGGTGATGTTTTCCAGCACCGTGACGTCCGCCGCAGCGCATCGTCAACGCTCCTCTCAACTTGCGCCTCGGGCAATCCTTCGATAGCAAAACAGCCCCGCCGTGGGGCGGGGCTGTTTGCGAACTCGGATGCGGGAATCAGCCGCGATCGGTCATCGGAGCAGTCAGTCGACTGAGGGGCGGGTCAGTCGTCGGAGGAGCCAGCCGACTCGGTTTCGACGGCGATCACCTCGTCCTTCATGGCGAGGATCTTCTC
>DHLZ01000278.1:3428-9323 GCA_002405515.1 Planctomycetaceae bacterium UBA4655 | reverse complement strand
CTTCACGATCTTCACGCGGACCCGTTGGCCGATCACGTCCTCTCCGTCCTTCAGCGTGCCGATCCGGCGGACGTCCACCCGGCACGACGAGTAGAACTTGAGCGCCCGGCCGCCCGGCGTCGTCTCGGGGCTGCCGAACATCACCCCGATCTTCTCGCGGATCTGGTTGATGAAGATCACGGTCGTCTTCGCCTTGGCGATCGCGCCGGTGAGCTTCCGCATCGCCTGGCTCATGAGCCTCGCCTGGAGCCCGACGAACGAGTCGCCCATCTCCCCGTCGAGTTCCTTCTGAGGCACGAGCGCCGCCACGGAGTCGACGATGATGATGTCCACGGCGTTGCTTTTGATGAGCAGCTCCACGATCTGCATCGCCTCTTCGCCGCTCGTCGGCTGGCTGACGAGCAGCGTCTCGAGCGAGATGCCGAGCTTCTTGGCCCAGCTCGGGTCGAGGGCGTGCTCGGCGTCGATGAAGGCCGCGATTCCGCCGGCCCGCTGGGCCGCCGCGACGGCGTGGAGGGCGAGCGTCGTCTTGCCGCTCGACTCGGGCCCGAAGACCTCGATGATCCTCCCCTTCGGAAATCCCTTGCCGCCGAGGGCCAGATCGACCGAGAGGCTGCCGCTGGAGATCCCCTCGATCTCCTTGTGGGTCTCGCTGCCGAGGGGCATGATCGACCCCTCGCCAAACTCCTTTTCGATCTGGGCGAGCGTGTTCTTGAGGAGCGGGTGGTCGTCCACGAACGAGGCCGCCGTTTTCGCGGCCACGGCCCGCTTCTTCGGGGCGTCTGCCGCCCGGCCATTGCTCGGGGCCTTGCTTGACTGAGCCGTTCTGCCTGCCACTGTTGCTGTCTCCCTTTTTTCAGTCTTCCTGTTTTCGGTCCTGTTGTCCGCCTGGCTGTTTTTGTTATCGCCGTTTGTGTTATCGCTGTAGATTTTGTTATCGCTGTTCTTGTTTTCGATCGCGATTTCCTTCGCAACCCCGTTTGATTCTGCGATTCCCACCATAACACGAGCCTCCTGCACGCGAGCTTTGCGGGCCCGCGGTTGATCGCGTCGGGCGGCCGCCTGTCGGGGTGGTTGCTTCGCCACCATAGGTCAACGGGCGGTCGCGACGACGCATACTGAACGCTGGTATAGTATCGGGTCGCCGTGGGCTTGGCAAGCAGGATTTTTTTGCGTTGTTTTGGCGGCCACTCCTCAAAATGAGAGCATTTTCCGGTATTCCGCGAGCCGGCCGTCGAGGTCGGCCCGGTTGATTCCCTCGAGCCGGTCGAGGCTGAAATCCTCCACCGTGAAGCTGGCCGTGACCACCCCGTAGGCGAGGGCCTCCTTGAGGGCCTGCGGGTCGCTCCGGCCGAGGGAGGCGAGGTGGCCCATCATCCCCCCGGCGAAGCTGTCGCCCGCCCCGGTCGGGTCGAGCACCTGCGGGGTCGGGTAGGCCGGCATGACGTACGTCTCGTCGGCGCTGAAGAACATCGCCCCGTGCTCCCCCTTCTTGATCACGACGAACTTCGGCCCCATGGCGAGCACCTTGCGGCCGGCCCGCACGAGGTTTTCATCCTCGGCCAAGAGCTTCGCCTCCGAATCGTTGAGCACGAGCCCGTCGATCCGCTTCAGGAGCGCCTCGAGCTCGTCCCGCTGGATGTTGATCCAGAGGTCCATGGTGTCGGCGACCGTGAGGGTCGCCCCCTTCGCCTGCTCGAGCACCTCCATCTGCACCGTGGGGGAGGCGTTGCCGAGAAAGAGAAACCTGCAGTCGCGGTGGTTGCCGTTGAGCTTCGGGCGGAAGGTCTCGAGGACGTTCAGGTGTACCTCGAGCGTCTCGCGGTCGTTCATGTTGGGGAGATACCGGCCCCGCCAACGGAACGTCCGGCCCCCCGGGATCACCTCGAGCCCGGCCGTGTCGATCCCCTTCCCTTCGAGCAGCTTCGTGTGCTCGGCGGGCCAGTCCTCGCCGACGGCGCCGATGAGCTTCACCGGCGAGAAGAAGCTGGCGGCATAGGAGAAGAACACGGCCGATCCGCCGAGCACGTCGTCCCGCCGGTCGGTCGGGGTCTCCACGCAGTCCAGGGCGATACTACCGACGACGAGCAGGGGCATCAGGGTTCTCCATCCGCGGGAAGGGGCGACGACTCGCAGATCGTAGCGGCTGGAAGGTCCGTTCAGCCAGTCCCGCGGCTCGGTCCGCGCGTGTCAGCCGATGGGCTCGCAGGCCGGCAGCGCCCGGCGGATCCGATCGAGCGACCGCTCGCGGCCGAGGATGGCGAGGCAGTCGTACAGTCCGGGCCCCACGGTCTTGCCCGTGACGGCCACGCGGACGGCATGCACGAGGTCCCCCACCTTCAGCCCCGCGGCCTCGACCACCTGCTTGAGCGCCGCCTCGATCATCGGCGGCTCGAACGGCTCGACCGCAGCGAGTGCTCCGGAGAAGGCCTCGAGCAGGGCCCGCACGCCCGGCTTCGCGAGCCGTTGCTTCACGGCCGCAGGGTCGATCGCCGGCTCGTCCACGAGGAAGAAATCGGCGTAGGCGAGGATGTCACCGGCCACCTTGAGCCGGTCGCCGGAGGCCTCGATCACCTTCCGCACCGTCTCCCGCTCTCCGGGCGTGGCCGGATCCGCCACGAGCCCTGCCCGCGCGAGAAACGGCAGCATCATGGCGAGCCTCTCGTCGGCAGTGAGCATCGCCATGTAGTGGTCCTGCACGGCCCAGAGCTTCTTCGGGTCGAAGCTCGCGGGGGAGGCGTTGATCCGTTCGAGCGTGAAGTGTCTCGTGAGCTCCTCGCGGCTGAAGAACTCCGTCTTGTCGTCGTACGACCAGCCGAGGAGCGCCAGATAATTGTCGATCGCCCAGGGGAGGTAGCCCACCTCCCTGTAGAAATCGACGATCACGGGGTTGAACGTGTCGGCGTCGGCCGAAACGCCCATCCGCTCGGCGATCCGCAGGCCGTGGTCCATCACCTGCTTGAAGTCGTTGTTCTTCAGGTACTGCGCGAGCTTCCGCTTCGAGAGCTTCGTGCGGCTGCCCGGCTCGGCCACGAGCGGGAGGTGCGCGTAGGCGGGCAGCGGATAGCCGAGCGACGTCGCGATGAAGGCCTGCCGCGGCGTGTTGGAGAGGTGCTCCTCGGCGCGGATCACGTGCGTGATCGCGAGGTCGTGGTCGTCAACGACGCTCGCAAGGTGGTAGAGGCACGAGCCGTCGGCCCGCTGGATGACGTGGTCCTGCTCCCGCTCCCAGGCGAATTCCACACGGCCGCGGACGGCGTCGTCGATCACGAGCGACCCTTCCCGCGGCATCTTCAGCCGCACGAAGCTCGGTCGGCCCTCGGCCTCGAACCGTGCGGCGTCGGCGTCGGTGAACGCCGCGAACCGTCGGCTGTAGAGGAAGGGCCTGCCGGCGGCCTGCGCGGCCTTGCGTTCCTCGTCGACCTCCTCGGGCCGCGCGAAGTCGCGGTAGGCATGGCCGGTCGCCAGCAGCCGCGCCGCGGCGGCCTTGTGGCGGTCGGCCCGCTGCGACTGGAAGTAGGGGGCGTGCGGGCCGCCGACGCCGGGCCCCTCGTCCCAGTCGATCCCGAGCCAGCGGAGCCCGTCGAGGATCGGCTGGAGGGCCTCATCGACGTTGCGGGCGACATCGGTGTCGTCGATCCGCAGGATGAACTGGCCGCCGCGCTGTCGGGCGAAGAGCCAGTTGAAGAGCGCCGTGCGGACGCCGCCGATGTGGAGGTATCCGGTGGGGCTCGGGGCGAAACGGGTGCGGACGGTCATGGGAGCTCCGTGAGGCAGGTCAGAATACACGACACACCGCGTGGGCATTCACGGGACGGCTACGCCGCGCGGTTCATGCGGCCGAGCTTCCGCAGCCGCTTCCGCTCCGCTTTCGAGAGCTTTCGCGTCCCGTTCTCGTCCCACGCGTCGCCGTCCTCGTCATCGAGTTCGCTGCCGTCGCTCCAGGCCGTGACGCCCTCCGCGGGGTCCGCCGGCAACACCGCCTCCTGCGGCTCGACAGCCGCCGTCCGCCGCGGCTCGTCCTTCGCCTGGCGTGCGGGCTTCGCCGCCTCTCCTCGCACCTCGCGGAGAACGCTCCCGGCCGCCAGCAGCATCGCCACGACAAAGAGGCCGTCACCCGCGAGCGTGAGGCAGCCGGAGACAAGTCGCACCGGTCCGAGAACGTCGCCCTGCCCAAGCCATCCGCAGCCGGACGCCGCCAGCCACGCAAGCCCCGTCGCCACGAGCGCGAGCCCCGCCGCGAGACGCTCGTGCATCGGCAGCACGGCCCACAGCCCGGCCGCGAGGCAGAGGGGCACCGCGAGGCAGAGCCACCAGCCGGAGCCGCCCGGCCCGAGCACGATCCCCGAGGCGTTTGCGATCGTCGCGGCGACGAGTTCGGAAAGCGGCATCTGCCGTTCGAGGGTGGCCACGACCGCGAGCGCCGCAAGCCATCCCCAGGCGCGGTAGCGGCCCTGGTAGTCGTCGAGCCGGTACCGCCGCATCTGGCGGATCGCCGCGGCGATCGCTGCGGCCGCCACGAGTGAGCACTGCCCCATCCAGGCGGCCAGACCGGTCCGAGCCTCCACGGCGACGCATTCTTGGACGCGTTCGACCGAGTGGGCCCAGCGTCCGGCGGCGTCCGGTGGCGGCAGCCATCGATCGACCGTGGCGGCCGCCGCGATCACGGCGGAGATCGGCAGGATCACTCCGAGGCAGGCCGCCCAGAGATGGAGCGGCCGCGAGGGGAGCCGGGTGGCGAAGGCGGGATGGTTTTCGGGCCGCGCCTCCTGCGAATAGGGCGTGCCGCGGTCGGGCCGCGGCTGCGGATCGGCTGGAGGCGTTTCCTGGCCCCCGGCGGCTCCCGCCTGCAGCATGCGGCGGCGAAATCCCCGGCGCTGGCTTCCTTGCAGCGTCATCGACATCCCTGCCATCCCTGAATCGGCCCGATGGGCTCGGCGGCTTCCATGCCGCAACCCTTGCTTGAAGGGATTCGGCAGGCGGAGCGGACGGGGTGAAGTCGCGGGTTCCCAGCCTCACCAAACGGTGCGGGCCGCAGGTTCGTCACGGACGGCGCGTTCTTCCCCGGCATGTCCGGCGGTGGAGCGGCCGCGGCCGTGTCGATTGCCCGGTGTGGGCCGCTCGGCTATCCTGCTGCCGAAGATCCAACCGAACCCGATCCCTTTCCCTCCAGCAACGACGGAGTCGATTCGATGGCCTACACGCTGCCCGCCCTGCCCTACTCGTTCGACGCGCTCGAGCCCCACATCGATGCCCGGACGATGGAGATCCACCACGACAAGCACCACGCAGCCTACGTTACGAACGTCAACAAGGCGCTCGAGGGGAATCCGCTCGGCGACCAGCCGGTGGAGCAGCTGATCACGAACTTGGAGAAGGTGCCGGAGGCGATCCGCACGGTCGTGCGAAACAACGGCGGCGGCCACGCCAACCACACGCTCTTCTGGGAGATCATGGGCAAGGGCAAGGGGGGCGAGCCCTCGGGCCACCTCGCCGAGGCGATCCGTGTCGACTTGGGCGGGTTCGCGGCCTTCAAGGAGGCGCTCACGAAGGCGGCGGTCGGCCGGTTCGGCAGCGGCTGGGCCTGGCTGTCGGTCGATCCGAAGGGCAAGCTCGTCGTGGAGAGCACGGCCAATCAGGACAGCCCCCTCATGCACGGCAACACGCCGATCCTCGGCCTCGACGTCTGGGAGCACGCCTACTACCTGCACTACCAGAATCGGCGGCCCGACTACGTCTCGGCGTTCTTCAACGTCATCAACTGGGACGCGGTGGCCGAGCGGCTCAAGAAGGCCAAGGGCTGACGGCGGCCGGTCGCAGACGGGGGATCGCCGGCGGCCCCCTGGGGCAAGGCTCACAGAAAAGCTCACTGCAGAGCTGTGCTCACTCGGCAGA
>DHLZ01000278.1:0-3257 GCA_002405515.1 Planctomycetaceae bacterium UBA4655 | reverse complement strand
AGAGCTGTGCTCACTCGGCAGAGCCCAGCTCACTCTGCCGCCCGTTCCGCCCGCACCCACCGGGCGTCGTGGCCGTCGAGTGCTATCGGCATTTTCGCGTCCAGTTCCTCGCCGGAGATCGCGTCGCTCAGCCGTCGGTAACGGAAGCCGTCGAGCCGCAGGGTCGCTGATCGGGCCGGGCCGTCGTTGACGAGGAAGTAGTGATCGGCCGCGGGGGAGGCGAGCCGATAGACGATGGCCCCCTCGCAGGCAAAGGGGGCCGCGAGCCCGCCGAGCGCATGCTCCCGCAGCACCGCTTCGCCGGCGGGGTTGTCGGCGCGATGGCACATGCCGGACGCCTCGAAGCCGAGGATCACCGCGGTGCCCCGGCCATGGCGGTGTTCGGTGATCGCCGGGCGGCCGTCGTCGTACCGCGCCACCACCCGGGCCGGGCCCGGCGTGAGCGACGCGACGAACCCTTCGAGCCGGTGCTCGCCCAGCCGGAGCTGGCGGTTCACGCCGGAGTACTGGAAATCGTCGAGCGTGACGCCGAACACCTCGGCGAACTTCGAGCCACGGCCGGTCGGAAAGAGCCGCGTCGATTCGTCGTACCAGGCCGAGGGGAGATCCATCACGAGTCGGCCGCCGTCGGCCACGTAGTCGGCGAGCAGATCGAACAGATCCCGCTGCAGGGCGAGCACGGCCGGCAGGTAGATCACCCGGTATCGTCCGGCGAGTCCGCGTCGCAGGTTGGCGGGCGTGACGTATTCGAACGGGACGTTGCCGTTGATCAGGGCACGGCTCGCGCCGATCCGCGCCTCAACCGGCTCGAGCTGTAAGCTCGCCCGGCCGACGGCCGACATCGCCGCCCAGACCGCTTCGTTCTCCCAGTCGTAGAGCACGCCGACGAGCGGCTCCTTGCGGGCCTGCCAGAGCTCGAGGCGGTGCCGCTGCATGGCCTGGGCGAGCTGCCCGATCCGCACGGCCCGATCCGTCACCGCCCCGCTGCGGTCCAGCAGTCCGTACTCGCCGGCCTCCATGCCCGCCGACCGTGGGTTCCAGCACCAGATGCCGAAACCGCGAAAGCCGCCCGCCAGCTGGCTGAGATAGAGCTGCATCAGTTCACCCGATCCGACGAAATACGCGTTCGGCGTGCCGCCATCCGCCTTGCCGTCGAACTGCTGGGGGCCGCCGGTCGATTCCCAGCCCCCCGTCCAGCCCCCCTTGAAGAGATCCGCCATCAGGGCCGCCTGCATGTAGAACGGCCGCGTCAATTCGTGGTTCACCTGGTCGAAGTGCCAGGAGAAGTGCATCGACGGGTAGAACGAGCCGTGCTCGGCCACCGCGCCGGCGATCCCCTCGAGATCCACGCCGAGCCAGGCCACGGGCATGAACAGCCCCGTCTCCCCTCCGCCGCGAAAGGGATATCCGGGATCGAAGGCGGCCAGCTCCCGCGCGAAGTCGCGGATCCGCCCGAGGCTGTGATCGGCCTTGAAGCGGAGGATGTCGCGGGTGTGCCGGTATTCCCGCGCCGGCAGCCGCTTCCAGTGCGCCGCCACGTCGTCCCAGGAGCGGAAGGCCCGGTTCGCGCCGAGGAACAGGCCGGCGTGCCCCTGGTTCCAGGCCTCGCCGAGCCGCTCGACCGAGCCGTAGGTTTCCTGCAGCCAGGCGAGGAACAGTTTCTCCCCCCGTTCCGTCAGTTCGCGTCCGCGGCCTCCACACTCGGGATCGAAGGCGACCGAGCCGGTGCGGAGGAATCGCCGCTGCGGGCTCTGCCGGATGAACTCCACCGTGCGGTCGATCCGCCGACGGAGCTGCCCATGCTGGTGGGCGATCATCGCGGGATGCCGCAGGGCGTCCACCATCGACGTGCCGGCCGGCAGCCCCAGCCGCGCCGACAATTCCGGCGTCACCGGCTCGTAGCCCCCCTCCCCGAACCACCAGGGAATGATCCCCTCCTCGAGCGCGATCAGCTGGATCCGCTCCACCGTCCAGTCGCGCAGCGGCATGATCTGCTTGAGGGCGTTGAAGCCGAGCTTCCGCATCTGGCGGAAGTGGGCCCGCATCTCGGCTTCCCCCTCGCCGGGCTGCTGAATGTAGACCACCCCCGCCGGCATCGGCGCGAGTTCCCGGAACCGCCGCTGCGCCGGCGTGTCGTGGAGGGAGTCGTACCGGGCGACCAGATACGGGTCCGCCGCGGCGGCGCCGACCGGGATCGAGAGAAGCAGCGGGGCAAGCCCTGTGAGAAACTTCATGGATGCATCGCGTGTCGCACGAAGATGTCGGCGGCGATCTTCGCCTCCGAGAGCAGCGTGTAGTTGTCCGAAACGGCGTGGATCCGCCGGGCCAGCTCGGCGTCGAAGCATCGTAGCACCAGCCGCAGGGGCATGCCGGCACGGCTGGCCTCGGCCACCGACTGCGCGATCAGGCCGATCTCGAGATTGAGCGCGTCGTTGCTCGTGCAGGCGACGAGCGCCCTCGCCCGCTCGATGCCCGCCCGGTGGAGGATCACGGGCCGGGTCGCGTCTCCCACGATCACCGGACAGCGGGGATTGGTCTCGCGGTGGAGCTCGTCGTCGGCCTTGGGATCGATCACCACGACCGCGATTCCCCGGCCGTGGAGGTCGCGGGCCACGGCCGTGCCGACCGAGCCGAGGCCGCAGACCACGACATGGTCTCGCAGCCCGCGGGCCCGAAACTCGTTCCGCAGGTGGTCGGCGGTGCCGGTCACCACGAACACCGCCAGCAGCGAGGCCGTGACCGCGATCAGGAGCACGCCCGCGAACATCAGCCCCGCGCCGAAGAGCTTCAGCCACGCCGGCGAGTGGTGAAGGTTGATGTCGCCGAAGCCGACGGTGGTCACGATCGTGGTCGTGAAGTAGACCGCATCGATCCACGACAGCCCCATCGTGAACCGGAAGACCACGATCGCCGTCACGTAGATGCCGATGAGCAAAAGCGGGATCGCAAGAAACTCCATGCGGATCGGCCGCCGCGGCAGCGGCAGCGGCCGTTCGGAAGGACGGCATGGGCCGCGGGCGGCCGGGAGTTCGAGCGCCGCCTCGACGAAGGCGCCGGCGGCGAGTTCCGCGGGGGCGAGGGCGGCGGCGATGCCGAAGTCGGTCTCGAACCGGCGCGACAAGCGCGGCTCGGAGTGCCGCATCACCACGCGGACGGTCGGCGCCTCGCCGCGGACCTCGAGGGCCGCCTCGAGGTTGTCGACGTCGTTGGCGGTCGTGATCACGACGGCGCGAGCGGCGGTGATGTCGGCGGGCCGG
>DHLZ01000222.1 GCA_002405515.1 Planctomycetaceae bacterium UBA4655 | reverse complement strand
CCCAATTCCACCCCCCCGGCCGCTCCTGACTCAGCACCCGTTCCCACACGATGCCGCCCGCGGCGGCCTCACGCGCCACCACCCGGGTGGCCTGGGGAATGGGCGGCTGGCGGCGCTGCGCGTCCGCGGACAGCATGTCGACGCAGTACACGAGCCGGTGTGCGGCCACGGCCGGCAATTCGCCGAGCGCCGCTCCCGCAATCCACCGCGGGACCTGGGGCGGACCGGCCTCGGTGTCCGCGCTCCGGCCGGTCTGGCCCGGATCGTGGCGGTACATCGGCCAGTTGTCGAGACCGGCCGTCGTGCCGTCGCGCATCAGGTCCATGTCCGCGCTGTCGCCGGCCACGAGCTCCATTCCCGCCGCCTGCAGTCCCGGCCGCAGCGTACGCGCGCCGCCGATCAAGGCCACCACGCCGCGGTCGTTCACCGCCCGCGCCAACGCTGCAGGCTCGATCCCCGGGAAAGCGTCGTCGAGCACCGCCGCCGAGACCACCCGCGGCGCCCACCCCGCCATGTCGGTCCAGTCGTCCGCGAGACCGACCTGGATGCGGCCGAGTTGCTTCTTGTCCGCCACCGCCGCCAGGCATGCGTCACGGCTTCTCTCATCGCGGGCGATGACCTGCACGCTCGTGTGCTCGTCCGCCAAGGCCAGGGCCAAGGACGGGTCGGCGCCGCCGAAGTACCAGACGATGGGGGGCCGCCAGTCCGCCGCCGCATGCAGCTTCGTCGCGACACTCGCCGGTGTTTGGGCCGCCGCGTTGGCCGCCACCGACAAAAGCGTCACTGCGCACAGCAATCGATCGCGATGCCAGCTCATGGTTCGTGCTCCCTTCTTGTTGGATTTCGCGCAGCAGCATACCGCGGCCACCGGCGGCGAGCCGGGGTCACGGGGCATAGCAGCGGAGCGTGCCGTCCTCGTGCACGGCGTAGGGCCGGCCGGCGACGACCATCAGGCCGTTGACGATGACCGCGGTGTCGACGTCGAGCTTCTGCCGCTCCTCGCCGTCGGCCAGGGAGATTCGCACGATGGTGCCCGATGCAGGTTGAAAGGCGGTGTTGACGTTCTGCTCGGATGTTCGCCACGCGGCGAAGACGCTGTCGCCGGCGACGATCAGCGAGGTGGGACGGATGCCGCGTTGCAGCGGAAAGGCCCATTGGGCGGCGTTGATGTCATTCTCCTTCGCCATCCTGCCGACGTCGATCCGCACGATGGCATCTTTGCCCGAGCCTCCGAATGAAGCCGTCGCCAGGATGACTTCGCTGCCGCGAAAGGCGGGGAAGCAGAAGAGTTTCGTGAAACTCGGCGTGTCGGCGGCGAGTCGGAAGAACGCCATGTACGACTCATGGCTGGCCCCCATGCCGTCGCCGCGGCCCCAGCGATTCTGGATGTGGCCGTGGTTCTGGGTGATGGTGAAGGGCAAGGGCCAGGCGGGGGCGGGTTTGCCCTTGCGTTGCTGGTTTTCGCCCTGCGGCTGCGGGGCGATCTCGAGATCACCCGAGCGGCTTTCCGTGAAATAGAGCTTGCCTGTGGAGGGCTCGATGATCATGCGGCTGGAGAGGGCCATGAGTCTGCCGTCGCCGTAGGGCACGCGATTGATGACACGGTTGACGCCGGTGCCGTCGCTGGTGATGTGGGTGATCTTGTTGTCGCGGTCGTTGTTCGTGTCGACGGAGACGGCCGCGCGGAGCGGCTGTTTTTCCACAGGGCGGTCGATGATCCGCTTCCAGGCCACGCTTCCATCGGCGATCCGGATGCCCCAGGCGTGAATCCCGCCGTTCGCCAGCGGGGCGTAGCCGGCGAGGGCCACGACCACTCCATCCTGCACGCCCACGCTGCCGAACAGCGGCCATGTGCTTTCCAGTTGTCCGTTGGCATTCATCCAACGCTCGGCTCGGGCGGCAAGGAAACGCCACGCGAGCTGCCCGGAAGCGACGTCGACGCAGTAGAGGTAGCCGTCGCGGCCGCCGAAGATGCAGCGGCCGCCGGCGATGACCGGAGGCGAAACGATGCGGCCGCTGGCGACAAACCGCCACACAGGCTTCCCCGTGGCGGCATCGACGGCGACCACGGTGTGGCGTTCGCGGTCGACCGAGACGACCACCACGCCGTCGCTGACCGGGCCCTCGGCCACGCCGGTGAAGTGGGGGGCCCAGCGCCACTCTTCCTCCACCGGACCGGCGGGCTGTGCGGCCAGCGGCGGGGCGATGGGAGTGGACCATGCGGGCTCGAGCGGGGAGTCGTCGATGCCGGCATCAGTCCATCCGCTGCGGCCGATGTCGGCGCGATAGGTCGGCCATGCTCCAGGTCGAGCGATCGGCTGACGGCCGAAGGCCGGCCCTTTGATCAGCCTCTGGTCGTCGGGGATGGGATCAGGCACCGCGTCACGGCCGACACTGGTGAAGCCGTTGACCGGGTCGATGCAGCCGCAACCGGTGGGCATGTAGTGCAGCATGCCGTAGGCGGGCCAGTAGCCCGTGCTGCAGGCGCCGCGGGAAATCGGGTAGGTCGCGAACGACGCTCCCTGGTTTTTGATTTCCATGAGGTTGCTGAAGCCACCGAGAATCCATCGACCCGTGCCATGGGTGCCTTCACACTGAATATTGAACCAGTCGGAGACGCTGAGCAGCGACCCGGTGGCGACGTCGAAGGTGGAGACGCCGCTGCCGCCGAGGTATGCCTTGCCGTCGGCGAGGACGAGGGTTTTGCGTTGTCCCATCCCGCCGTACTGGGGGCCGTCGACGAAGCGGTAGCTGTTGCCGCCTTTGCCGCCGCGTTCGTGGATGATCGCGCCGGTCTTCCCGTCGACGCCCATGAACACGCCGCCGCCGCCGTTGTCTTGCGCCCCCATGACGACGATCATGCCGCCGGCGCAGCCCATGCCGTTGGCATTTGCGCCCCACTTCCCGCCGTCGTTGGACCATTTCAGGTCGCCAGTCTTCGCGTCGAGTCCGTGAAGGCCGACGATGGCGGCGGCGGGCCAGCGACCGTCGCGGCGTTCTTTCGCACCGTGTTCGGCGACCTAGACCATGCCATTGTCGGCGTCGATCAGCGGGTAGCGGAGCCATCCGCCCTTCCCGACCTGCTTGGTCCAGCGGAGCGTGCCGGCCGGCCAGTCGATCGCGGCGACGCGATCCTCGACCACGTGCAGAAGCGTGTCGCCATCGAGGACGGCCTCGCCCATGTCGGGCCAGTTGCGGCCTTGCGGAACGCCGACCAGCGATGCTTCGAGGCTGCGCTTGATAACGCCGGTGCGGTCGTCGTATTCGACGAGCGGCTTGCCCGCCTCGGCGAGACGGACGACGCTGTCGCCCGCGATCAGGAACGGCTTGAGCTTCCTCGAGCCGATGACGTGGCCGCCATGGGTGCCCTGCCACCTCAGGAGAGTGCCGTTGAAGGCATCGCGGGCGACGAGATGGTCGCCATCCGGCCGTTCGCCGCGGGTGTGGTCGGGCCGCTCGTACACCGCGAGACCGTGGGCGAAACGATAGCCGTTGTTGGCGGTGGCCCGATGCGGGCCCGTGGTCCATTGGATGCCGGTGGGAATGCCGACTTCCTCATCGTGGTTGCGGTTGGTGGCCTGGCCGTCGTAGTTGAACTGCGGCCAGCCATCGAGCGTGGCGGGCATGGCGACGGCGACCTTTGCCCAGGTGCCTTGGCGTTTGACCCAGGCGGCCCCGCGGTCACCCGGGACGAGAACCCGCCTGATCTCGGCATCGCTGGGCGCCTCGGCGCCGAGACTGGCGGCAAGTTCACCGGTCTCGACGCCCACATGCACGGCAATGCCATTGGCGATCCCCGTTCCTCGGCGGACCGCCTCGATGGCTGGTTCGTCGGCCTTGGCGGCCGGCGCCGAGGCCGCGAGGATGGCGAGGGCCGCGAACGCGGCAGCGAGTCCTACCATGCCCGGCCTCCGGCGAATCGCATCGCGGCCGCCCCCGGGCACCTGCCCGTCGCCGTGTCGCGCACGTAGCCAAACCTGCGGCATCACTTCGCGTACCCTGCGACCCATGACAACTCCTCCGAGAACCCGCGGCCGGGAAGAAAACCTCATGGTAAGCAATTTCCTGGGCAGTTGTCGCGGCCAGCTCGATGCCCTGCCATTCGAAGGCAGCGGTGCGACCGCCGTGTGGTTCGTCACGCCGCGGGCCCGCGGCGACATCCGGCGCATCGCAGTCAAGACCTGGAGAAACGTCAATCGCCGAACACGATCTTCGTGCCGTCGAACCGCACCTTCTGCCGGCCCACCGTCACCCGGGCATCGAGGCCGGAGCCTTCGACCTTCACCGGCGGCGGGTCGCCCTTGTGCAGCGTGACCACGACAAAGAACGCATCGCCCCCCTCCGCGTAGATGCCCGGCATTTTCGGCGTGCCCTTCTTGGCCGCATCCCTGTCCGGGATGCTCATCGTCGAGGGCTCGCGGGTCTCCGCGGTGAGCGTGTGCCTTGTGATGAACTGGCCGCGGAGCGTCGCGCCGTCTTCGTGGGCGATCGTGAACGTGTCGCCGTCGGTCTTGGTGCGGGCGAGCACGTCCACGCCGTCGGGCTGCAGGCCCTTTGTCTTCTTCTCCGCCGTGCCCCCCTCGACGTGCCACATCCAGAGCTTCGATTTGCCCCCCTCGATCCGATCGACGATCGCCAGGAGGCACGTGGCCCCGCTGCGGCCGGAATAGTCCACGCCGATCGAACGCATGCCGCGAATCCCGGAGTCGCGAAACGCCGATTCCTTCCGCACGTTGCCGTACCGCTCGTAGAGCGGCAGTTTCTGCTCGTCGGCGCCTGTGTTCCTGGTTGCGTAGACGTCGCCGTAGTCGATGCTCACCACGCCGGAGCCATCGGGCTCGGCCCTGATGAAGCTCAGTGTGCCGCAGGCACGCTCGTTGATCTCGGGGTTCTCCGGCAGCATCACCACGTTCTCGTCCCAGCGAGAACGGCTGCGGCTGGTCGGGCCGGTGGCCCACGCGTGGCCCAGGCCCATCACGCGGAACGTGCCGGCGTTCGATCCGGCCCAGCCACCGATGGTGTGCGCCTTGAGAAAGACCTGCACGACGCAGTCGTCCGCGCCTCGCCATGCGTTGCGGAAGCCGTAGAAGCCATGATCGGGGGCCTGCCAGGTCAGCGGCATGATCCCCTGCGGCTCGCGCGGCGTCATCTGCAGCGGGTAGTGCAGGAGCGTATAGAGCGGGTCAGCCTCGGCCGACACGACGGCGGCATCGCGGTCCACTCCGTCGCGGCCCGTGGGCTGGGCCAGCATCGTCTGGTTCCAGGCCCACAGCACGGCCGGTTGCCAGGACGCCTGAACCAACGGGAAACCCGGGGCGAAGAACCCGGCATTCAACTCGGGGTAGCCGTTGATCTCCAGGGCCACCGGACCGGTGGGGCGATAGACGTGCGCGAACATCTTGCGCGGCACGACGTCGACGATGTCGGCCCACGGGGTCGCATCGACCCCGAACATGCCGCGGTGCGCCGCGGCGTAGCGGATCGGGGGCGGCGTGGCGATCTGCGAGTAGAGCGCCACCTCGCCTTGCATGCCGCCCGTTCCCACCGCCTCGCGTCCGAAGACGTACATGTTGTGGCGGCCGCGGTGGTACAGCTTGCGATAGGCCACGCTCTGGCCGCCGCTGGCCTTCCACTCCGCCACGTCCGTCTCGAAGCCGGCCTGCTGCGCCGCATGTTCGGCTTTCCGCCATTCGATGGACTCCTTGGCGGTCTCGTCGTCGACCTCGGTCAACCGCGGCCGCATCGTCTGCCGGTTGGAGCTCGCGGTCCAATCGATGCCCGCGCGAACCATGAGGGGATACAGACCCGGCTGCAGCCGCACGCAATCGCCCTCGGCCACGGGCGTGCCGGCCAGCACGGCGGTCGCTTGGCCATTGCCCAGGCTCAGTCGCACCCAGCGGCCGCGGTCGTTCGAGATCGCGGTGTAGTAGTAACCGGTGGTGAAGTAGGCCCGCTCGCTGGCATCGGTCAGATCGATGACCTGGGGCGGCGGCTCCGCGCCGGCCGGGGCATCTTTCGGGGGCGCGGGGCGATGGAAGCCCTTGCCTGCGTCGTGCGAAAGTGGCCGGAAGGTGTCGCGGCGGCCCTTGAACTCGACCACCGTGCCTTCCGCCGGACGCGCCTGAAGCATGCCGCCGACCGCCGCCAACGCGTCTTCATCCGGCTCGACGCTGAAGCCGGACACGTAGAGCCAGTGATCCGGCATGGTGCCGCTGCCAAAACGGCCGACCGGCACGCCGGCCGCCGGTTCGTAACCCGCTGCGGGCTCGATGTCCTTCCCGGCGGCGCAGGGCGAGGCCGCGGTCGGCGCCGGGCCCTTCTCGCCCCACAGGGCCAGACCGGCGAAGCCGGCACCTGCGTACAGCGGCGCCGACCAGTTGCTGACGATGTTCCAGTTGATCCCGCGGCCCATGTCGCGGCGGCCGTGGAAGACGCAGTCCGCGCCCCACTGAAGATACCGCTCGACGCGCCGCTTGAAGTCCGCCGGCCAGGCGTCGTAGCAGAGGTCGTATGTGACCGCGGTCTTTTCGAGCCGGTCGCCCAGGTTGTTGCCGTACTGGTCCGAGAGGTGCCCGCGGGCGATGATCTGCTCGATGACCGGCATCGCGGCTTCGGCGTGTGTGCGATCGCCGGTCAGCTGGTACTGGATGCCCAGGCCGACGGGCGCCGCCAGCTTCTTCAGCGCCGCCTGACCCATCGGCGTTTCGGCCCGCCGACGCACCTCCGGGAGGTCGCGGTTGCGGAACAGGATGCGGGGATGCTCGCCGGGCTGAAGCGGCGGGAAATCGGCGTCCGCTTGCCGCGGCGGCGGCAGCGGGATGGCCTCGGCCTTGCCCTGCAGCGGCACGCCGCGAAACCGGCCGCGGTAGTCGCCGTGGTAGCGGCCGTCCTCGCCGCGGCTGAGCTTTGCCTGGTAGAGAGCCAGGCCTGCTTCCAGTTCCACCGTCAGATCGAGCCGGAGTTCCTGGTCGGAGACGCTGCCTTCGACCACCCGCACCTCGTTGACCCACACGCTGATCTCGCGGGCCACGCCCCAGCCGCGCTGCCAGTTGCTCCCCTCGCGGCCGACGACCATGATCATCGCGCCGTTTTCTTTCGGCTCGGTCCCGCGAAACACGGCGTCGTAGAGCCGCACCTCAAACTGCTGCAAGGGCTGCTGCAACGGTGCCGCGGCGCAGCAGGCGGCCGCCAGCAGCATCGATGCCGAGGCGGCAAGTGAAGCGACGACGAGGCGTATGTTTCGGAGCATCATGGCAGGCTTGTCCTCCACTCGTTCGGAACCGGACCTCGGTTGGCAAGTGTAGTCCGGGCCAGGAACCGGTTCACACTCGTGCGCCGCGGGCCCATGACTCATGGGCCCGCCGGGATGCGTGGGGCAGGTCTAGAATCGCCTACCTCACCCCGGGCGATGGCGATTTCGCGCCACCGGCACAGGTGCGGGTCACCACGAGCACGACCACCGCGGCGAGCACCATCAACACGGAGACGGCCACCGCGGCGCGGAGATTGCCGATCGAAAGTTCGAGGAACACGGTCGTCGAGAGCACCTCGGTCTTCATCCGCGTCGCCCCCGCGAACACCAAGAGCGGCCCGAACTCCCCAAGGGCACGGGCCCAGGCGATCGTGCCGGCGGCGAGGATCGGCCCTCCGGCCTGCGGCAGGACGACGCGGGCGAAGGCCTGGGCCCGCGTGCAGCCGAGCACGACCGCGACCCGTTCCTGCCGCGGGTCGATCTGGTCGAAGCCGGCCCGCATGATCCGCGCGGCGAAGGCGGCTGACACCATGAACTGCGCGAGAATCACGGCCGGCACCTGAAAGACCACCCGATCCGCGACCAGCCGAAAGGGCCAGAACTGAAACAGGATCAGGAGGCTGATGCCGAGCACCAGCGGGGGCAGCACGATCGGGATGTCGAGGATCGCGTCGACGAGCTGCCGGCCGCGGAAGTCGTACCGCGAGAGCAGGTAGCCCAGCGGAATCGCCACGGCGAGCGCGAGCACGGTCGTGATGCTGCAGGAGATCATGGTCAGGGCGAACGAATGCCGGATCGCGGGATCGGCGAACACGCCCAGGAGCGCATGGCCGGCATGCCACAGCGGCTGGAGCAGCGGCAGCGGCGCCGGCGGGGCGTCGCCGGCGGTGGCCAGATAGGCGACGTCGGCCGTCATCAACGCCACGAGTGCGGCGACGTAGAGCCCGCCCAACACCACGAGCACCGCCAGGAAGACGGCATCGGCGCGGCGGATGCGGTCCGCGGCGGCGGAGCCGGACGAAGCGGGCGGTGTGAAGGGGGGCGGCGGGGCGGAAGCGGTCATGGCGCGGCGGTGGAGGCGGCATGCCGCCAGCGAAAGCCCGCGGCTTCGAAGGAGCCGCGGCCGCGGGTGACGGCGTCCATGAGCCGGCGGGTGAGCCACTTGAACTCGCTCCGCCGCGCGATCCCGATGGGCTGCACGGCGATCGCCTCCGGCACGGCGACGCGGATCATGTCGACCTCGCGATCCGCGAGCTTGATATCGGATTCGTAGACGAACGCGGCATCGACGGAGCCCGTGGTCACCATCGGCAGGAGGAGCGACGAGCTGCACGTCTCGGCGACGACGTTGGGCATGATCGTCTCGAGCATGCCCTTCGCCCGCAGCAGCTGCCGGGTGAGGACGCCGATCGTGCACTGCTTGGGCTGGCCGACGGCGAGCCGCAGTCCGGGCGCGGCGAGGTCGGTGATCGAGGTGATGCCCTTGGGGTTGCCCTTGGGCACGGCGATCACAACTTCGGTTTCTGAGATGTCGGTGGCGTCCTGGAACAGCCCGCCGACCTCGTCGAGATAGTAGCGGTCGCAGGCCATGTAGAGGTCGGGAAAGCCGCGGCCCCGCTGCCAGTCGGCGATCGCCTTCATCTGCCCGGTGAGGATGCCGCAGCCGTTGTAGACCGTGTTGATCTTCAACCCCTCGCGCCGCTCGAAGTCGGCCAGGATCGGCTCGACGGCCCGGCGGTTCACGGCGCCGCAGTAGAACGTCAGCTCCGGCCGCACCGCCCATGGGTCGCCGTCGATGACGTCGTAGCCGGCGGCGGCGAACGCCTCGAGGCCGCGGTCGCGGGCCGTGAGGTAGCGGGCCAGCCGCAGGGCGGCCGTCGGCGATCGCGCGGAGGTGAGCACGGCGATCACGACCCGGGCTCGGGCACCGTCGAGCTCGGGGCATGGCACGACCTCCAGACCCGCTTCGGCGGCGACGTTCGCCCGCCAGGCGATGGCGGCGTCGGCGGCGCCGAGCTTCACCGCGCTGACGACCTCCGGCACCGTGGGCAGAAAGCCGCCCCGCTCCCGCACCGCCTGCTCGATCTCGGCCCAGCGCGTCGCCCGCTCGAGGGCCGCACGGGTGACCTTGCCGATCGCCGCCTGCTCGGGGCTGCCGAGCATCGTGCGCACGTCGGCACGCGTCAGGTCGGCCAGTCCGCCGATGCCCTTGGGGTTGCCCTTGGCCACGCAGAGCACCGCCTGCTGCTCGGCGACCGGCAGCGTCTCGGCAAGCAGGCCCGCTTCGGCCAGCGTCGCCAGATAGGAGTCGTCGGCGAGGAGCACCAGATCGCCGGTCTTGGCGATGACGATCTGGCTGACGAGCGTGTTCGAGCCGCCGTATTGCAGCAGCACGCGGCCGTCGGTTTCGCGCCGGTAGGCGGCGAGGGCCTCCTCCACAGGCGGCCGCAGCCCGGCCGCGCACGCCAGCTCCACGACCTCCGCCGCCGGCCCCGCCGGCCGATCCGTCAGCAGCATGCCCACCGCCACCGCCAACACACCGGCCCCGGCCAGCAGGAGCAGGGCCGACCGCGAGATGATGCCGCGGCGGCGGCCTGCCGTCGTCTTAGTGTCTCGGTACCAGATCATGCCATGGCTCCGGCGGCGCAGGCTTCGTCGCCCTGCACGACACCGCCCTTCTCCAGCACGAAGCATACATCCGCCAGCCGCCGGCTCTCACGGGAATCGTGGGTGACGTGCAGCACGGTGACCCCGGTGGACCTGTGGACGCCGGCGAGCACATCGCAGGCGCCGGCCCGGGTCGCCTCGTCGAGCCCGGTGAGTGGCTCGTCGAGCAGCAGCACCTCGGGACGAAAGACCAACGCCCGCGCGAGCGCCACCCGCTGCGCCTCGCCGCCACTGAGCCCCGCGGGATGTCTGGTCAGCAGGGGTTCGATACCGAGGAGCGCCGCCACTTCCGCGACACGCGGGCCGATCGTGGCCCGCGGCCAGCGGCGCACCTCCAGCGGCAGCGCGATCTGCCGGCCGACCGTCATGTGGGAAAAGAGCACCCGGTCCTGCGGCACGTAGCCGATGTCTCGCGCGGCCGTCGGCAGGCGGGTGACGTCGCGATCGCCCAGCCGGATCGCTCCCGCCGCCAAGGGCCGCAGCCCGCAGATCGCTTCGAGCACCGTGCTCTTACCGCTGCCGGTGCGGCCCATCAAGACGCCGTAGGCCCCTGCCGGCACCGTGAAGCCGACGTCCCGCAGCTCGAAGCCACCGCTTCGTACGGTCACCGCATCGAGCATGATCATGGGGCTGGCTCCGGTCCGGCATCGCGGACGCCGGCAAGGGAAGACATGGTGGGGCTTCGCGTCACGGTTCGGGAGCACGCCCCAAATCCGGGAGCCACGGCAGTTGCAACCCGAGTGCTGGATCGAATGGAGATCTTTCCCCTATTGATCATACTATTCCAGGCGATATCCTTTTAGAGAGGTTCAAGAATGATTGGCTTCGACCTTCTGCGACCGTCCGCGATGCGTCGCACGGTCCTGCCGCTCGCCGCCATGATGGCGTTCGCAACCATCGGTGCGGCTACCGATCCTCCCGCGACGGCTCCGCCTCCAGCGGCGGCCCCGATTGCCCACTGGACGCTCGACGAACCTGACGGCGACCAGGCCCGTGACGCGGTCGGCGGCCACCACGGCACGGTACACGGCGCGAAGCCGCACGAGCAAGGAGTGGTTGGTCGCGGGCGGCTCTTCGTGCGCCGCGAGAAGAACCACGTAGAGGTTCCCTACCACGCCGACTTCGACATCCCGTCGTTCACCGTGTCGGCCTGGATCTGGCTGACCGAGCCGCCGACCTACTCCGGCATTGTCGGCACGCGGCACGGAGGCGAGTTCACTTTCGACATGAAGGTCAATGCCGCCCAGGTGCACGGCGACATCGGAACAGGCTCCCAGTGGATCCGGAAGGTGGACTTCGGGGCGAATGACGTCGGCACGAATGGGCAGGGGGGGCGGCTCGAGGTGGGCCGCTGGTACCTCGTGACCTACGTGGTCGACGACGCGACGAAGGAGTGTCGCGTGTATCTGGATGGCGACCTGAAGAAGACTTTTCCCTACAAGGGCACTCCGCGGCTCATGCAGCCGGGACAGAAACTGCGGATCGGCTGCTCAGCGGGCAACGAGTTCATGGACGGCGTGATCGATGACGTGAAGATCTGGAATCGACCGCTTAGGGAAGAGCAGGTCCGTTCGCTGGCGAGGCCGTGATGCGTGGCTCTGCGAAAATCGGCACCGTGATGCTTCTGGCCGGCTTGGCGGGAACGGCCGGAGCGGTCGACTTCGCCCACGAGGTCGTGCCGCTGCTGAAGAAGCACTGCGGCGAGTGTCACACCGGCGACGCCCGGCAGGGTGGCTTCTCGATGAACACCCGGGAGGATCTCCTCGCGGGGGGCGATTCGGGCACGGCCGGACTGGTCGCGGGCAAGGCCGCCGAGAGCGAGATCGTTCGGCGGGTCGTGAGCGACGACCCTGACTATCGGATGCCCAGCGAGGGGAAGCCGCTGCCGCCCGAGGCAGTTGCGGTTCTGAAGCGGTGGGTCGACGAGCAGGCCCCGTGGGAGCCGGGCTTCGCCTTCCAGCGGTCCTCGTGGGAGCCGCCGCTGCGGCTCCGGGAGGTGGCACTGCCGCCGGCCACGGGCGGCCGCACGAACCCGGTGGATCGGATCGTGGACGCCTACTGGAAGGAGCGGGGTGTCGACCGCCCGCCGCGGTGCGACGACCGCACGTTCATCCGCCGCGTGAGCCTCGACCTCGTGGGCCTGCTGCCCGATCCCGCGCGGGTCGAGACATTCGCGGCCGACACCGATCCGGGGAAGCGGGCCCGCCTCGTCCGCGAACTGCTCGCCGATGCGGTTCCCTACGCCGAGCACTGGATGACGTTCTGGAGCGACCTGCTGCGGAACGACTATACGGGCACCGGCTTCATCACCAATGGCCGGCGGCAGATCACCGCGTGGCTCCATCGGTCGCTCCGTGACAACGTGCCGTACGACCGGTTCGTCCGCGAACTGATCGCGCCGACGGACGAGTCGCGGGGATTCATCGACGGCATCGTGTGGCGGGGCGTGGTGAACGCCAGCCAGACCGTGCCGATCCAATTCGCCCAAAACGTGGGCCAGACCTTCCTCGGCATCAATCTCAAGTGCGCCAGCTGCCACGACAGCTTCGTCGATCGCTGGAAACTCAAGGAAACCTACGACCTCGCGGCGATCTACTCGGGCAAGCCGCTGGAATTGAACCGCTGCGACAAGGCGACCGGCGTGAAGGCCACGCCCGCCTGGCTGTTCGCCGATCTCGGCCAGGTCGATCCCGCCGCGCCGCCGCCCAAGCGGCTGGAGCAGTTGGCCGCGATCATGACGAAGCCCGAGAACGGCTGGCTGTCGCGGAACCTCGTGAACCGTCTCTGGCACCGGCTCATGGGACGGGGGATCGTGCACCCGGTCGACAGCCTGCGAACGAAGCCGTGGAGCGAGGATCTGCTCGACGTCCTGGCCGGCGATCTCGTGAGCCATGGCTGGGACATCAGGCACGTGCTGGAGACGATCTGCACGGCGGAGGCCTACGGGGCCGTGACGCCGCCGGTCGCAGGTCAGCCCCGCGGCGGCGACTACGTGTTTCAGGGACCGCTGCCGCGGCGGATGACGGCCGAACAGTTCACCGACGCCGTCTGGCTGCTCACGGGAGCCGCGCCGGCGAAGGGGGAGGTGCCCTTCCACCAGCGGTTCGTCGCGACAGCCGGCGCAAAACCGCCGCCGGCCGCGGCCGCAAAGTGGATCTGGCTCGACGCGGCCGGCAACACCTCGCAGGCCGTGAAGCGGGCCTTTCGCAAGGAGTTCAAACTGCCGGCCGCGGCCCTCCATGCGGGGCTCGTCGCGACGGCCGACGACGGCGCCGTCGTGTTCCTCAACGGCCGGAAGATCATGACCACCAAAGACTGGCAGGCACCGCAGGTGGCCCGGGCCACTGACGCACTGCGGGCCGGCGGCAACGAACTGCTCGTCGTGGTCGGCGACGGTGGCGGAATGGCCGGGCTGCGGCTCGAACTGGATATGCGGCTCGCCGACGGGGCCGACGCGACGGTGGTGACCGACGACTCGTGGCAGTGGGCCGACACGCTGCCCGACGACAACGGCCGCTTTGCCAAGGACAAGCAGCCGGCCGACTGGCAGCCCGCCGCGGTAGTCACGAATCAAGCGACCTGGGCAGCGGGCGAGCAGGCGTTCGTCGAGGGGGTCGGCAGCGTCGCGGTTCCGGGGCCCCTGCCGATGGTGCGGGCCGTGCTCGTGAAGAGCACGCCGCTCATGGCCGCACTGGGCCGCCCCAACCGCGATCAGGTGGTGACCAGCCGCCCGGCCGATCTGACCACGCTGGAGGCGATCCGCCTGGCCAACGAGCAGAGCCTCGCCGACGAGCTAGCCGCGGGCGGCAAGAGAATCCTCGCGGCCCGAGGCCCCGCGGCCGATACGATTGTGGAGTGGATGTTCGCCGCGGCCCTCGCCCGCCGGCCCACGGCGGCAGAGGCCGCGGCGGCCCGCGACCTGCTCGGCGAGCGGCCCACGCCCGAGTCGGTGGCCGACTGCCTGTGGGCCATGGTCATGCTGCCGGAGTTTCAGCTCGTTCGTTAGGAGAATTGCCGTGCTCACACGACGTGACTACCTCAAGGGCCTGGCGGCCGCCGCGACCACGACGCTCACTCTGCCCGAGCCGCGCAGCCGGGCGGGCGAGGTCGAGCGGATCGTCCACCCGCCCGCCACGGCCGACTCGATCATCGTGCTGTGGATGGCCGGCGGCATGGCCGCTCCCGACACGTTCGATCCGAAGAAGTACAAGCCCTTCGAAAAGGGCCTCGCCGTCGCCGACGTGATCAGCACGTTCCCGGCGATCCCCACGGCGATCGACGGCGTGCAGATCGTCGCCGGGCTGCCCGAGATCGCCAAGGTGCTCGACCGCGGCACGCTCATCCGCTCCCACGTGCAGGCCGACCTCGGCGCCATCCTCCATTCCCGGCATCAATACCACTGGCACACCGGCTACGTCCCGCCGCAGACGGTCGCCTGCCCGCACCTCGGTGCCTGGGCGAGCCGGGTGCTCGGGCCGCGAAACCCCGTCATGCCGGCCTTTGTCAACATCGGCCAGCGTCTCGAGGGGGTCGGCGAAAACGAGGAAATCAAGGCTTTCACCACGGCCGGCTTCTTCGGCAGCGAATACGGCCCGATGAATCTTCCCTACCCCGAGCAGGCGGCCTTGGCCGTCCGGCCGCCCAAGGGGATGGAGCCGCAGCGGTTCTCGAGCCGCTACGAGCAGTTCAAGAAGTTCGTCAGGTCGTCGCCGTCCACCGCCTTCACGAGCGACTACCACCAGGAGTCGATGCTCCGCAGCATCGACAACGCGCATCGTCTCCTGGGAGCCAAGGAGCGGGAGGCCTTCGACATCGCGCTCGAGCCCAAGGAGGTGCAGGAGCGGTATGACATCGGCGGGCCCGACGGCCGCTTCGGCCGCGGCTGCCTGCTTGCCCGGCGACTCGTCGAGAACGGGGCCCGCTACGTTGAGGTGACGACCGAGTACATTCCCTTCGGGCACTGGGACACGCACGACCGGGGGCACCAGACGGTCGCCAAGCTCCACACCATGATCGACAGGCCGATCGCCACGCTGATCCGTGACCTCGAGGCCCGGGGACTGCTCGACCGCACGCTCGTCGTGATCGCCAGCGAGTTCAGCCGCGACATGATCATCGAGGGCAAGCCCGGCGGGGCTCCCGCCGGCGATCAGGCGAAGTCGCCCAAGGACTTTCTCCAGGAACCCAGTCACTACGGCCAGCACCGGCACTTCACCGGCGGCTCGACGGTGGTGCTCTTCGGCGGCGGCGTGAAGAAGGGCTTCGTCTACGGCAAGACCGCCGACGAGCGGCCCTGCGTGGCGATCGAGAACCCGGTGACGATCACCGACCTGCATGCCACGCTCTTCACGGCGCTGGGCATCAGCCCGAAGACGGTCTACGAGATCGAGGGGCGGCCCTTCTACGCCACCGAGGACGGCAAGGGCAAGCCGGTCGAGACGATCTTCGCGTAGCCGGCGAATCTTGCTCCGCCGGATACGGTCCATCCGACACTTGCCATCCGCCAGGTATGCTAGGGGCGTTGCGACGCTTGTCGCGCGTGGTCCCAAGGCATTCCAACCGCGAGGCGGTGATGGCGAAGCGATGCGGTGCGGTCGGATGGGCAGGTTTCGTCGCCGTTGCGGTGGCGATCATGCCGGGGCCGGTGTCCGCGTGCGACAACCCCGTCTATCGCTACGCCCTCGAGCGGTGGCCGGCCGACGACTTCGTGATCGTGGCCCCGGCATCCGCCCGGGAGCCGCTGCAGCGGGAGCTTGAAGCGATCGCGAGCCGCGGCCCGCGGCCCAACCTCGCGGTCCTCGATGCGGCGGAGGCAAAGCATGTTGGTCGTGAGCCCGAGGCCGGCCGGATGACGCTCCTCGCCCCTGCGGACGGCCCGCGGATCGCCGGGTTCGATGAAGTCTGGAGCGGCACAGCGACGGCCGCATCGCTCGCCCTCATCGCCGACTCGCCCGCCCGCCGAGAACTCGCCAAGCGGCTCATCGCCGGCGAGGCGATCGTGTGGGTCGTGGTCGAACGCGGGGAGGCCGACGGCGATGCCGGGCGCAAACGGCTCGATTCGTTGATCGGCGAATACGTCCGCGACGTCGCCGCCAAGGATGCGGCGGAGGAGGATGACCAGCCGGAGGACGAACCCGCGACGCAGGACGGAAAGCCGATCGACAAGTCGGTCTTCTGGCCACCCCGCATGTCGCTCCTGCGGGTCCGGGCCGACGACCCGCAGGAGCGGGTGTTCGTCGCGTCGCTCGTGGCCGCGACCGAGCCGGCCGTGGCCGAGGGATCGGCCGTGTTCCCGGTGTTCGGTCGCGGACGGACGCTCGGCGGCGTCCTGCTCGCGAAGCTCGAGGCGGAGGAGTTTCGGTCGGCGTGCGATTTCCTCACCGGCGCCTGCTCGTGCGAGGTGAAGGAGATGACCCCCGGCAGCGACCTGCTCCTCGCGGCCGACTGGAACACGGTGCCCAAGCTCATTCCGCCGAAAGGCGGGGAGGCGTTCGCCGATTTCGAGCAGGGCGATGAGAGCACCGCGGACACGCCGCAGCCGGAGCGGACAGAGGCCGAGCCCAACCCGACCGTGCATGCGTCCCCAGCAGCCACACCCGCCGCGGCCACCGCCCCGACTTCGACCTTCCCGGCGGCCGGCCGGGCGACGCCGCCCCTGGCCGTCTGGCTCGCCGTCGCGGCCGGGCTGCTGTGTTGCCTGGCCTGGCTCGCGCGGGTGAGCCGCTGACGATTCGCGAACAAGCCATGCCCGGCAAGCGATCCGTCATGCGACCAGTTCGTCGACCGCCCGCCGGCTGCCGCCAAAACCAGCCGCGGCGACGCCGAGCCGCTCGGACATCGTGCGGAGCACGTCGGAGGCGGTCGTCTCTTCGGGCTCGACGCCCTTTTCCGGCTGGCCCTGGAAGTTTTTGTGCGGGTGGGCGACGAACCACTTGTCGACTCCCTCGAGGACCGCGTAATGCTTCGCTTCCTCCTCCTCGGGCTTCAAGTTCGTGGCGTGCGACGCCTGGTGGTGCGACATTTTTCCGAAATCGGGCCACTGGGCGAAAAACCCCTTCGCGTCGAACGACGCCGCGAGCGTGCTGCTCAACTGATAGGCGGGCCAGGTCGGCAGTGTGATCTTCGGAGGCGACAAGTCCACCTGCGACTCGACGGCCACGTTCGCCCAGGGCGCGGGCGACGGTGCGGCCGGCGAGACGCGGACCCTCGTCGTTCATCTGTTCCGCCCGCAGGCGATCGTCGTCGGGGGCGGACTCTCCCTCGTGGGGGAACCGCTGCGGGAGGCGGTCGCCGGTCAGCTGCCGCGGTTCGTGATGGACGCCTTTCAGCCGGTCCCGCTTGTGGCCCTGGCGACGCTGCGGGAAGATGCGGTTCCGGTCGGGGCGGTGATGCTGGCCGCCCGACGGCTGCGGGAACTGTGAGCGATACGGCAGGAGCGTTCGATGCAAACCTGGCTTCGCAACTACGTCGCGGCCCAGCACAAGGCCCTCGACAGCGTGTCCATCGCCGAGATCGAGCGGCTGGCGCAGAGCGTTCGGTCGGCATGGCTGCATGACGCGCAGATTTTCGTGATCGGCAATGGCGGCAGCGCGGCCAACGCCTCGGACTTCGCGACCGACCTCGGGAAAGGGGCGTCCGACCGGCTGCCTCGGCGGATGCGGGTGCTCTCGCTGACCGACAACGTCGCCTGGCTCACGGCCCTCGGAAACGACTACAGCTTCGACGACGCATTCGTTCGTCAGCTCGAAAACTACGCGCGGAAGGGCGACCTCCTGATCGCGGCGAGCGTGAGCGGCAGCTCGCCCAACCTCGTTCGGGCCTTCGAATGGGCCAACGCTCACGGGCTTGAGACCGCCGCCATCGTCGGCGGCAAACGCGGGCGGCTGGCCGAGATCGCCGGACAGGCGATCGTCGTGGACGACACCCACTACGGCCGCGTGGAGGACGTGCAGATGCACGTGCTCCACATGGTCTGCTACGCGTTCATGGAGGAGCCGGGCATGCGAGCCCGCAGACCGGACACTCCCGCCGCGCGGGAATCGTGAGGGTGCGGCAGGTCATGGCGGCCGTGTCGAACGTCCACAGCCGACCGGCGAGCGGCGGGCCGCACCCGGTCAGGATCTTGATCGTCTCGAGAGCCGCAAGCGCGCCGACGGTGCCGGCGACGGCGCCGAGCACGGGAAACTCGCGCCGCCAGTGGGGAGGCGGGGCCGGGTAGAGGCAGGCCAGGCAGGGCCCACCCGGCACGACGCTCATCAGGCGGGCCTCGGCGTCGTACATCGCGGCGTCGACCAGCGGCCTGCCCTGCCGAACCGCCTCGGCATTGAGTAGCAGCCGCTCCGCGAACAGGGGCGCGGCGCCGACGACGAGGTCGCAGCCGGCCACGAGGCGGGCCGCGTTGTCGGCCGTCGCGTTCTCCGGCACCGTCTCGACGACGACGTGCGGATTGAGATCCCGCAGTCGCTCCGCCGCCTGCTCCACCCGCGGCCGGCCGATGCCCGGCGTCGACATGAGCGTCTGGCGGTTGAGGTCGTTGCGCCGCAGGTTGCCCGCGTGGGCCAGCACGAGCCTGCCCACTCCGGCCGCCGCAAGGTAGGTCGCCGCGGCGCCTCCGACCCCGCCGACCCGCGACACGAGCACGGCGGCGGCCTTGAGCCGCCGCTGCCCATCGTCGCCGAAGCCGGCCACGGACCGCTGCCAGGAGTAGCGATCGAGTTCGTCGGGGGCGAGTCCGCCTCCGCCCTGCTCGTCGGCGATCATGCCCGCTAGCCTCCGGCGATCGGCGGCATGAGCAGCAGCTCGTCACCGTCGACCAGGCGGCGGCATGAACGTTCCTCCGGCGGCACGCCCGCGCCATTGACCGCCACCAGCAGCGACGGCTCGATGTCTCCATCGACCGTGAGCAGGTGCCGACGCACCTCTCCGGCCGATTCGTCGGCCAACCGGCGGCACACGTCCGCGAGCGTCGTTCCCTCCGGCACGTCGACCGCGTTCGGTCCGGCCTGCCGCAGCGGTCCGGTAAACGTGATGAAGATCTGCATCGGGTCAGGATAGCCCGGTCAGCGGCACCGCCGCAACCGTGTCTTGGTTCAGCGTGAACCGGAGTCGCGTGGACAGGACGTACGGGAACAGGATGCGGGGCCGATCGTCGATGGATGTCCGAGTTGCGCCCATGCGTTTCCGTCTACTCGGCGTGCTGGATCGTTTTGGAGGCGGGTTCCGCGGCCCTGAGGAACGAGCGGGTGCCTTTCCACTTGACCATCGCTCGTTCGAGCGCCGGGAGGGCCGGTTTCGCCCGGGCGCCCATCGCCGCCAGACCGCCCACGACCCGCGCGCCGCGGCTGCGGCGGGACGTGGTTGGGCAGGATCCTCAGGAGCGCCAGCGCCAAATGCCGGCGCAGTTCCGGGTCGGTCTCCGCCATCAACCGGACCGACAGGCAGTACGAGACGATCGGCTCCTGGTGCTTCCACGCCAGCTCGCCCGTGTTCAGGTCGAATCCGGCCCAGCGGCCATCCTTCGGCGCCACGACGATGCCCTCGGCGATGATGAGTTTCGTGCCATGGCTCACGCCCGCCGGCGCCTCCCACAGCGGCTTGCCGGTCTGGGCGTCCATGGCCACCATCACCTCGTCCGCCGACTGCCCGTCTGCTCCTCGCTCCGCCAGATCACCTTGGCCTCGCCGATGCCCATCCACCAGGGCCGCGCCGGCCGGCTTGGCCGCCCGGCCGAAGCCGGCAGGACCGCCATGATTCGGCCACGACGCTTCCTTGCTCAACGGGTTGATCTTCCTGGCTCGACGGACGGATCTATGCGGAAGTGGCCAACGGGCTGATCGCGGATCTGCCGCGGAGGCGGCTCCTGATGCTCGTCAACACGGGCGGCCTCCATGAAGGTCCCGAAGACGAATGTCCCGACGGTCTGTGAAGCTTCATGCCGCACACGGGCGAGAGGAGTCGTCTCGAAGGACCACGCAGCGTTTTTTCGTGATCTCCGCCGAACTACATCCGCGGTGGATCTCCGGCCAGCAGCCGGCCGCCCTCCCGGGCGTTCAAGGACGATCTGTTGTTCTTCCCGTTTTGCGCGAACGACGCCTCCGGCATCCAGCAGGACTGGCTGGCAGGGGCGGGCTGCCGCGGCCAGTCCATCCACCGGATCGGCGACGAGTTCGTGGTCCACGACGCCCACCTCGCGGCTCACGGTGATTCGCCGCAAAAAACCGCCGGGCGGCCGAGATCAGACGCCCTGATGCGTCCAACAACCTGATGCGTTCAATACTACCGGGAGCATCACGTAGTTGACATTGTTCTGCGGGCAACCCGGCCTGCTGAACTCACGGAAGCCCGAGGCGCGAGTTTCCCTGCAGGCGAACAGGTACCCAATACGGAAGCCCGAGGCGCAAGTTTCCCTGCAGGCGAACAGGTGCCCCATACGGACGCCCCGGGCGCACCGCGAGAGGGGGGGTGGT
>DHLZ01000295.1:6209-10159 GCA_002405515.1 Planctomycetaceae bacterium UBA4655 | reverse complement strand
TCAACGGCCACGATCTCGGCGTCGCGGCCGACGTAGCCGGGAAACGTCACGCGGATCTTCCGGGCACCGGGAGGCACGACGCTCGTGGCGGTGAGCACGTGGCCGACGGGGCTGATGACGATGCCGGTACCGCCGCATTGGCCGCCGTGTTCCGGTTCACAGCGGATGCCGACGGTGGATGCAAGCGTGCGGTCGGCCACACGACGGACGCCCTCCGAATCGGACGGCCGTGCGAAGACGACGCCACACGGCACCGCCAGGGCCATCAGCGGCGTTAGCCAGAGAAATTCGCGGAACCGTTGCAAAAAACCCGCTGAATCCATAGTTACTGTCGCTCTCGGGTCGCGGTGGCCAGGCTGGTGATCGGCACTGTTCAGAAATTAGGTTATCTTCCAGGCCTTTGCCTGCCAAATTCGACGGTCCCAAGGGAATCTCGTCGAAGCGACAGCGCTGATGCCAGAGTACTGTTGCCGCGGGCCTCGTTTTCCCTCGGCCACCCCCGGACGGTCGCCTGCCACGAGCGGCCGCCCGCCGTCGCGTCATGGGTGTCACCGCTCTGCGGCCAGGCGTGGGCCGAACGACCGTCGGCTTCCAAAACCGCCCGACGCGACGTCGCTCACGGCCTCTCGATTTCGGCGATCACCTTCGCATAGGCGGCCGCCCGCTCATCCGGCTTCAGGCCGCGAATCTCGAGAAGCATCGGCCTCAAGCCGACGGCCCAGGCCGCATCCTTCACGATCTTCGCATCGGCCTTGGCCCGCACCGCATCGGCGTCGGCACGCGTCGCCGCGGCGGCCGCCGCGACCACGCTCCGCAGGTACTCCGCCGCCTGCACCTCGGGGTTCGGCGTGGCCGGGGCGTCGAACCGGCCGAGCGCCCAGGCGATCCCCTCGGCCATGTGCTTCTGGAACATCGGCTCCCGCCAGGTGGCGTCGTTGTGGCCGAAGTTGGTCGCGAACACGCGGCCCTTGCCGTAGTCACGGACCCAGGCCACCGGCACGTGCAAGGGCTCCTTCGGCGTGCTCGCCTGCATGTCGAGGCTCAGGAGCACCCGGAGATTCTCCGGCTTGTAGCGAAGGTCGTACTGATAGATCTCGTCCTTCCAGCGAAACCGCTCGGGGAACATCGCCACCACGCGGTGCTGCGGCTCGTGAACCACGAAGGCATGCTCGCCGCCGGCGTTCCATGGATGGCCGGCGAAGTGGCCGCCGATCATGTCGCAGTAGGCATCGGAGCTCTTGAAGGTGTCGGTCGCGGCGTGGAAGCCGATGAAGGCCTTGCCCGACCTGATCCAGTCGAGGAAGGCCGTGAGGTCGGGCACCGGCAGGTCGCCCGTGGTGCTCAGAAAGATAACTCCGTCGAAGGAACGGAGCGATTCGGCCGAAAACACCCTCTCGAACTCGGCCTTGAGGCTGTTCTGCCAGGGCTCGTCGTCGAGGCGAAACTTCTCCTGAGCCCGCTTGAAATCGGCCTCCTGCTTCAGCCATTCCTCCTCCGACGTGTCCTTCGCCCGCTTCGGGGGCTTGGGCTGCGGCAGCCGGCCCGTCGGCATCCGCAGGTGGTCGCAGTGGAAGAGGCCGGTCGAGCGGCCAAGCTCCTCCAGCACGGGCTCGGCCGTGCCGATCGATGCATGGCGAAAGCCCGTGGTCACGGTCACCACCAGCAGTCTCGCCGGCTTCTGCGTCTCCTCGGCGGCCGCGGGCCCTCCGAACGCCCATGAGACCACCGCTGCCGACACGAAGTAAAGAAGAAGGGCTCGCATCAATCTGCTCCGAAGCTGCTCGGTAATCAGGACAATTCGGCCGGCTCGACGGACGGGGGCCGAGACCACCGCTCCGCCCATCGATTTCGTGACGTGATGGAGAGAATAGCCCAGGCGACGGCACGTCGGCCAGCGGGCGAGGGTCGTTCGGAAAGGTCGATCGTTTAGACTGTTGCCAGCCTCGCGGCGCGGGCGGCTGGTGCGGCGATTTGCTCCACCCAGGGTGGGGCGGATCGCTCCAGGCGGCGGAGTGATCCACGCCAACAGCTGCTCGACCGATCATACGGGGCGGTCGGTCAACGGCATTCGGAGCCCGTCGCCTCACGCCGCGTTCACCCACCCAGGAAGCAGTATTTCAAGAATGATGTTCGGCTTCCCACCGGTGACGCGGCATTGGCGGGCAACGCCCCGGCGATCGCGACGGAATTGGCACGCGATGTGCGTTCCTCCGGAAAGGGAAGCTGGTGCGGACCGGCTTGCAGGGTGGGGGAGCTGGGAGGGAACGATCATGAACTGTCCATTCGGCTTGGCGATCTCATCCATCAGCCTCTGGGCCACGGCGCTGCTCGCGCTCGCGACGCGGCTGTGATCCGGTCGCGGCGGGGCGGTGCAGCCGGTGGGCTGCGGCATGACGCGACCTCATGCACCATTCGTGGTAGAAGAACTCCGTGGTGGTGCCGGGTGTCCGCAGGAGTGTTGCTGATGGCCGTCGCCGGAGCGTCGGAGGGCGGAGCGTTCGAGGAGCGAACGGTCGCCATGACGGAGGAGGGCCGTGAGGTCGCATGTCGATACCGGCTGCTGCGGCCCGCCGTCGTGGAGGCGGGGAAGCGGTACCCGCTCGTGCTGTTCCTTCACGGGGCCGGCGAGCGGGGCAGCGACAACAAGAAACACCTGAAGTACCTGCCGACCTGCCTCGCCGAACCGGAGCTTCGGCGCACGCACCCATGCTTCGTGGTCGCGCCGCAGTGCCGCGACGGCAAACGCTGGGCCGACTGCGACTGGTCGGACGCGAAGAGCGTGCCGCAGAAGCCCGAGCCGACGGTCGATCTCGCAGCCGCCGTGGCGGCGATCGACGAGGTGCTGAAGGCCGAGCCGGTCGATCCCGACCGCGTCTACCTCACCGGCATCTCGATGGGAGGCTACGGCTCATGGGACCTCGCCGCACGCATGCCGGAGCGGTTCGCGGCGGTCGTCCCGATCTGCGGCGGGGGCGACGAGGCGACCGCCGGCACGCTCGCGAAGCTTCCGATCTGGTGCTTCCACGGCGCCGACGACGAGGTCGTGCCGGCCGCGCGGTCGCGGTCGATGGTGGAGGCGGTGAAGGCCGCCGGCGGCAGCGTCAGGTACACGGAGTTCAAGGGGGTGAAGCACGACTCGTGGACGCCCGCCTACCGCGATCCTGCCACGCTCGAATGGGTCTTCCAGCAGCGGCGCGGCCACTGACGTTTCCGCCCGGGGGCGGGAGCACCGACGCTTCGAGCCTCACGGCTGCCTTGCCGGGCCGGTTCAGGACTGCTTTGCCGGGCCGGTCGGGCCGGCGGGCGGAACGCTCGCATCGCGAAAGCTCCGCAGCATCATGCCGATGCCGGCCGCCACCATGCCCAGCATGAGCAGGAGGCTGCTCGTCCGCATGCTCATCAGGAACTGGATGCGGCTGAGGATCTCGATCACGATGAGCGCGAGCCCCACGTAGAACAGCGCCCAACCGGACTTCCAACTCGCGTCGTAGAACAGCAGCACGAGCCCCACGAAGATCGGCGCGAACACCACGCCCGTGCTCATCGCGGGCATGCCGTCGCCGAACATCCCGCGGTTGAAGAGGCCCGAGACCATGCCGATCGGCATCGTCGTGACCTGCACGTTGGAGAGGAAGAACCATGTGCCGGCCGCGGCAAGCACGAGGCCTCCGAAAAACAGCCACGTGCCGCCCGGCGTGCCGCCCGCCCCGCGGACGAGCGACTCGTGGAGGTCCTTCACTCCCTCGATCTCCCGCTCGAATTCCTGACGTGGTGACTGGTTCATCCGATGCTCCGCTCCGCAGCCCACGGGGTTGAATCCAGCAATACTACCCCGAGCACGATGTTGTTGACTGTCGTCTTCCCATGACTGACCGATACCCCGTTCACACGGAAGCCCGAGGCGCAAGCCGAGAGGGGCGTCAGGGTCGCGCCAAGAGCCGGGTGATTTG
>DHLZ01000295.1:3826-5964 GCA_002405515.1 Planctomycetaceae bacterium UBA4655 | reverse complement strand
GAGTTGCCTGCAGAATAATGTCAATTACTTGATGCTCCCGGTAGTAAAACAGTGTACCAGCCGCCCGCCGCCGCGGCTCCGGTTTCAGGCGGGGCAAGGCATCGATGGACTGGTGGTCGCCCCGACTCACGAGGGTTGCCAGGGCCCGACGTTCGCCCGCACAATCTGCGGGCGAGGCTCACTCGGGCCGCCGCGGTCACGATCTGCCCGAACCGACCGATTCCCTCGACGAGGCCAGGCCCCATGCATCCCCCACCCCCCGGTCCCCCGGGGGAAAGCGTCGTGCCCGCCGCGAGCCGGATGGCCTGGCTCGTCGTCGCCCTCCTCGTGCCGGTCGCGGTCTTGAATTACCTCGATCGGCAGATGCTCGCGGCGATGAAGCCGTCGATCATGGCCGACATCCCCGACATCGCCACCCGCGCCAACTGGGGCATCGTGCTCGGGTCGTTCAAGTGGGTCTACGCGATCATGAGCCCGCTCGGGGGCTACGTGGCCGACCGCACGAGCCGCCGGCTGGTCATCGTGGCGAGCCTCTTCGTCTGGTCGGGCGTGACCTGGGCGACCGGCCACGTGGATTCGTTCGAGGCGTTCGTCGCGGCCCGCGCCATCATGGGGATCAGCGAGGCGTTCTACATCCCGGCGGCCCTCGCGCTCATCACCGATTTCCACACCGGGCCCACCCGGTCGCGGGCGGTGGGCATCCACCAGACCGGCATCTACGCGGGCGTGATCCTCGGCGGCTTCTCAGGCTACGTCGCCGACAGCCCCGCCCTCGGATGGCGGTTCGCCTTCTTCGTCTGCGGGATCGTGGGCATCGCGTATGCCGCGCCGCTCTTCTTCCTGCTCCGCGACCCGCCTCGGGGCCGGGAGGCCGGCGACGAGCCGGCATTCGGTGCGGCGGTGGGGGAACTGCTGCGAAACCGACAGTTCCTCCTGCTCGTGGCCGTCTTCACGCTGCCGGCGATCGCCGGATGGGTGGTGAAGGACTGGATGCCCGATATCCTCCGCGAAAAATTCGGCCTGGGCCAGGGGCAGGCCGGCGTTTCGGCCGTGCTCTTCGTGCAGCTGGCGTCGCTCGTGGGCGTGGTCGCGGGAGGCTGGCTCGCCGACCGGCTCATGCAATCCACCGACCGGGGACGGATCTACACCAGCGCCCTCGGCATGGCGTTCTTCCTGCCGGCGCTCGTGGGCGTCGGCCTGTCGGGCACGCTCGGCTTCGCGATCGCCTCCCTGGTGCTCTTTGGCCTCGGCTGGGGCTTCTTCGACTGCAACAACATGCCGATCCTCTGCCAGATCGCCCGACCGAGCCTGCGGGCCACGGGCTACGGAATCATGAACCTCGTGAGCATCAGTTGTGGCGGCTTCGCCGACTGGGGCTTCGGCGTGCTGCGGGATGCAGACGTGTCTCTCGCCGCGATCTTCGGCGGGTTCGCGGCGCTGGCGATCCTTTCGGTGGCGACGGTGCTCGCGATCAGGCCGCGGTCGTTCCCGTCCGACGGGTGAGCCGACGCCGCGGGCGGCGAACGGGAACGCCTCTGCAGCCCCCAAAACCACGGCCATGCGGCCCGGGGGAATAATGCCCGCTGGAAATCGGGAAACCGGAGGGGGCGCCGGTTCGCCCGCCCGCCTCTGTTGCCGGCGGAAACCTGCGCATCGCGGCCTCGGAAGATATGGGCCTCGGAAGATATGATGGTGTGCATGGCCACTGGCAACGCGTCCGGCAGCAGTTCCTTCGACCCTTGCCGACAATGGCTCGGCGTCACGGCGCTCGATCTCGACGATCCGAAAAAACTGCTGGGACTGGACTCGATCGACGACCCGATCCGGATCCTCCAGGCGGCCGAGGTGAGGCTCGCGCGGCTCCAGGCCGTTGACGCCGGGCCGTACGAGGTGGCCCGGCGTGCCCTCGTCGTGCGGATCCAGGAAGCCCGCGACAGCCTGCTCGCCTCGGCTTCGGCCGGCGGCATGGCCGCAACGCAGCCCCCGCCGGGTGGTCTCGCGATGCCTCCTTCTCCGACTGCGGCACCGGAGGAACCACGGCCTTCGCCGCATCAGCATTCATCCATGGTCCAGCCATCGATGGACCGATCGCATTCGCATGGCTTCTACCCACATCCAGGTGGGCCATATCAAGCAGG
>DHLZ01000295.1:0-3612 GCA_002405515.1 Planctomycetaceae bacterium UBA4655 | reverse complement strand
TCAAGCAGGGCCATATCAAGCAGGCCCGTATCAAGCAGGCCCGTATCAAGCAGGCCCGTATCAGGGCGGGTATCCGCCGGCTCCGCCGCCACTGCATCAGCCGCCCCAGGGCCAACCGTACGCTCAGCCGTCCGCTCAACCGTCCGGAGGGCCGCGGCCTGTCGTCCCCACCTACCAGCACGATTCCGGGAGTGGCACCCTGCTGCTTGTCGCCGGAGGCCTCTTCACGGTGGTCGTGGCCCTCTGCCTGATCGCCTATCGGTGGACGACGCCAGATTTCTCGTTCAAGCAGACCGCTCCGAAGCAAGCCGCCAAGACGACGACGACGACGACGCGGAAGCCCGCCGAACCGAAACGACATCCGCTGGCGGCGAGAAACAGGCCGTTCAACTTCGAGAGTTACCGGCCGACGCCGTCGCCGGAGCCACCATACGTGCCGCCCCAGACCGACCCGCCCCGTGCGACGCCCGAGCCCGAGCCTGTCGAAACGCCGGCTCCAATGCCCGCGGCCCCCGAGCCGCCGCTGAACGATCCAGCCACGCTGCCGGCCCAGAATCCACCTCCCCCACCACCGCCCGAGAATCCGCCCCCGCCGCCGGTCGATTATCCGGCCCTGCTTGCGAGGGTCGACGACGCCGCAAAAAGGTGTCTCGAGGCTCTCCGGAACCGAGACTACGACGCCGCGGAGCGGGCCATGAAGGAGGTGGAGGCCATGGCGCCCGACGATCGCGAGGCGAATCGGATCGCGGGCTGGCTCCAGCTTTCGTCCTGCGCGAGATCCTTCGACGGCCATCGGGAACGTGCGATCTCCGCCATGAAGCCCGGCAACGAGTTCGACGTCAAGACGAAGAGGATCGCCGTGGTCGAGGCGACCCCCCAGGCGGTGACGGTGATGGTGGCGGGGCAGCTGAAGACCTGGCAACGGGACGACATCCCCGGAGCCGTGATTCAGGCCGTCGTCGAATCCTGGTTCGACGACAATCCCGCCAACCAGCTCTTCCTCGGGGCCTATCACGTCACGAAAGCGACACCCAATCTCGAGAAGGCCGAGGCCTGCTGGAGCAAGGCCATGATCGGCGGCGCCGACGCCTCGCTGCTGATCCCGCTTCTGAAGGACCCGATCGTCGTCAAGGCGGGCGGGGCCGAGAGAGCCCGCACCAGCCCGGAACAGTGATCGCGGGTCGGTGATCGCGGGTCAGCGATAGTGGGCGGCGAGGATATCGGCGAGCCTCGCCGTCGAAAGCTCGACCGGGTTGCCTCGCATGCTTCCGCCCCCCGAATTCGCGGCGAGCCACTCGAGACGATCCCGGGCGAGACCGACTTCGGCGAGGCCGCGAGGCATGCCCGCGTCGCGGCACACGTTCCCGACCCGCAGCACGAACCGCGACGCCGCCTCCGCGGCCGACGCCGTGCAGGACGGATCGATGAGCCGTTCGAGTTCGGCGAAGTCGTCGATGGCGCACGGGAGATTCACCTCCATCGCCACCGGAAGCATGAGCCCGCAGGCGACGCCGTGCGGAACGCCGCACTCGATGCCGAGCGCGGCGGCGACGCCGTGCGCGAGCCCCAGGCCCGAATTGGCAAGCGCGAGGCCCGAGCAGAACGCCGCGT
This sequence comes from Planctomycetaceae bacterium UBA4655, assembly GCA_002405515.1. Classification (GTDB taxonomy): domain Bacteria; phylum Planctomycetota; class Planctomycetia; order Pirellulales; family UBA1268; genus UBA4655. The sequence goes on along the minus strand of DHLZ01000295.1, from coordinate 2,001 downwards.
GGCTCATCGCCGCCCTCGCCTGCCGCACGAACGGCGGAACGTCGGCTTCACCGGCAAACCGAACCGCCTGCGGCAGCGCGACGATCGCACGCGGCAGCGCGTCGCGGACGATCGCCCTGGTGAGCGGCCGACGAAACCGGCAGACATAGGACTCGATCAGCTGGGTGATGCAGTCGATCCCACAGGCCGCCACGACCGATCGCGGGCAGGTGGCGGACAACGACGGATCGACGACCGCGACCCTTGGCACCAAAAGCGGGCTGCGAAGGCTCTTTTTGAACCGACGCTGCGGGCAGGAGATGACGGCGTTCCGCGTCGCCTCGGCGCCGGTGCCCGCCGTCGTCGGCACGGCGACGACCGGCGGCGGCTCTCTCCGGATCGGCATGGCCCTGCCGAGGCCTTCGAGGTGATCCACCACCAGCGCGTCGAGCCGCTCATGATCGGGGGAGCCGCCGGCCGAGGGACCGATCTCCTCGAGTCCGTTCGTCGAAAGCGCGGCGACCGCCTTGGCCAGGTCGATCGCGGAACCGCCACCGACCGCCAGGATGACGATGCCGTCGAGCGGGCGTCCCGCGATCGCCGCGAGCCCCGCGACGACGTCGGCCACCGTCGGCTCCCCTCCGGCCGAGGCGATCCGCTCGACCGGCACCCCGGCCCCGGCGAGGACATCGACGACCGTCCGCACGGCGGGCGAGTCGTGACGACGGCCGGTGACCAGCCATGCGGACCGGCCGAGCTGCCGGACGACTTCCGCGAGGTCGGCCGCACGTCCTTCGCCGAACCGGATCGACGGCGACGCGAACTCATACGCCGGAATCTCCTCGAGCATCGCCCACGGGGTGTCGGATGCATCCGCTGGATCAAACATGGCCGAAGGGTACCATGGCCCCATGCTTGACGCCGTAGAGATCCCCTGCGTTTCTGGTCCCGTCACGGGAGGCGTCCGCCCGCCCGGTTCGAAGAGCCTGACCAACCGGGCCCTGGTCTGCGCGGCGCTCGCCGACGGGCCCAGCCGGCTGACAGGCGTGCTCGACAGCCAGGACACCCGAGTCATGGTGGCGGGCCTCGAACGGCTCGGCTGCAGGCTCGTCGCCGACTGGCCGGGCGAGCGGATCGACGTCGAAGGACTGGGGGGCCGGATTCCAGCCGTCTCCGCCGAGATCGACTGCGCCGCCAGCGGCACGACGATTCGTTTTCTCGCTGCCGTCTGCGGGCTCGGTCACGGGAGCTATCGGCTCGACGGCACGCCGCGGATGCGGAAGCGGCCCATCGGCGACCTCTGCGACGGTCTGGCGGCGCTCGGCGTCGAGGTCCGCGCGGAGAGCCCGGGTCGCTGCCCGCCGATGGTCGTCGAGTCGCGGGGCATCCGTGGCGGCGACGTCATGGTGCGGGGCGACACGTCGAGCCAGTTCGCGAGCGGACTGGCGATGATCGGGCCGTGCTCCCGAGAAGGGATCGACCTCGTGCTCGAAGGCACGATCGTTTCGCTGCCCTACCTGGAGATGACCCGCCGCGTCATGGAGTCGTTCGGGGCCGAGGTCGCCGTGGACGAGTCGCTTCGCCGCTGGCGGATCGCGCCGGGGGGCTACCGTGGTCGCGGCTACGCCATCGAGCCCGACGCATCGGCGGCGAGCTATTTCCTCGCGGCGGCGGCGATCACGGGGGGCCGCGTTCGCGTCGATGGCCTGACGAGTGCGAGCCTCCAGGGAGACGTCGCCTTCGCGTCCGTGCTCGCTCGGATGGGCTGCGACGTCGCGTGGCTCGACGAGGCCATCGAGGTCTCCGGCCGCGGCTCCCGCGGCATCGACGTCGACATGAACGCCATCAGCGACACCGTGCCCACGCTCGCGGTCGTGGCCCTCTTTGCCGACGGTCCGACGCGGCTCCGCAACGTGGCGCCCATCCGCGCCAAGGAGCCCGACCGGATCGGCGACCTCGCACGGGAACTCACCTCGCTCGGGGCGAGGGTCGCCGAGACTCCCGACGGGCTCGAGATCATGC
>DHLZ01000017.1:9552-11320 GCA_002405515.1 Planctomycetaceae bacterium UBA4655 | reverse complement strand
TTTTTTTTGTTTTTTTTTTTTCTTGTTTCTTTTTTTTTTTGTCTTTTTTTTTTTGGCTTTTCTTCTTTGTCCGGCGAGCGGCATACGGGCGGCCCCGAACCAGCAGCGTTGATCAGCGTTGACCGTGAAGGGCTGCCCGTGCCCCGATGCTGAACGCCGGGGGAGCGGACTCGGCGGAGCCTCAGGCATGTCGCCGCCGAAGCGACGGAGCGTTCGCTCCCCCGGCGGCAATGCGGTGCCGAAGCGAAGCGAACGTCCGGCCAGGGGCACGGACACCGCCGAACCCCGCACACAGGCCGCGGTCCCGGGATAGAATGCCCGGCCGTGACGAATCCAGAGATCGCCGCCGTCTTCGAACGGGTCGCCGACCTGCTCGAGTTTCAGGGTGAGAATCCCTTCCGCGTGCGGGCCTATCGCCAGGCGTCGCGGCGGATCGAAGGGATGGTGGAGTCGCTTTCGTCAATCCGCGAGAATCCGGAGCGGAGCCTGACCGACATCGAGGGAATCGGTGCCGACCTCGCGTCGAAGATCGCGACGCTCCTCGACACCGGCGGCCTGCCCCTGTTGGACGAACTCGCCGCCGCGGTGCCGGCGGCCGCCTTCGCGATCATGCGGGTGCCCGGCCTGGGTCCCAAGAAGGCGAAGCTGCTCGTGGACGGGCTGGGCATCGATTCGCTCGACGCGCTCGAGTCGGCCTGCCGGGAGGGACGGGTGCGGGAGGTCAAGGGCTTCGGCGAGAAGACCGAGGCGGCGATCCTCGAGAACATCGCGTTTGCGAAGAGCCCCGAGCACGAGCGGCTGCTGTGGTGCGACGCGGAGACGATCGCCGACGCTGCGATCGCCCACCTGAAGGCCGAGCCGGGCTGCAGGAAGATCGAGTCGGCAGGGAGCCTGCGGCGCGGGCGGCAGACGGTCGGCGATCTCGACATCGTCGTGGTGGCGGACGACGCTTCGGCGGTCATGGACCGACTCGCCGCGTGGGAGGGGACGACCACCGTGCTCCTCCGCGGCGACACGAAGATGAGCGTCCGCGGGCCGCAGGGGGTGCAGATCGATCTGCGGGTCGTTCCCGAAGCCTCCTTCGGGGCGGCGATCCAGTACTTCACCGGGTCGAAGGAGCACAACGTGCAGCTGCGGTCCCGGGCGAGGGACCGTGGCCTCACGATGAACGAGTACGGCGTGTTCGAGCTCGACAAGAAGGGGGAGCCGCGCCGCTCTCCCGTGGCGGGCGACACGGAGGAAGGCGTCTACGAGGCGGTCGGGCTGCCATGGATCCCTCCGGAGCTCCGCGAGGGCCGTGGCGAGATCGCGATTGCCGAGCGGGGGAAGCTCCCCGACCTCGTCTCCGTTCGCGACATCCGCGGCGACCTGCACATGCACACGACGGCGACCGACGGCGAGAACACGCTCGCGGAGATGGCCCGTGCGGCGATGGACCGCGGGCTCTCATACATCGCGATAACCGATCACGGCAAGCGAGTGACGATGGCCGGAGGGCTCGACCGCACGCGGCTGCTCGCCCAGTGGGATCAGATCGACCGGTTCAACGAGTCGCTGCAGACGGCCGCCTGTGCCGACGGCTGCAAGCACCCGAAGCTCGTCGTGCTCAAGGGAATCGAGGTCGACATGCTCGAGAAGGGGGGCCTCGATCTCCCCGACGAGGTGCTCGCGCGAGCCGACTGGGTCGTGGCGAGCCTGCACTACGGCCAAAACCAGCCCCGCGACCGCATCACGGCGAGGATCCTCGAGGCGATCGAGAACCCGCACG
>DHLZ01000017.1:3662-9296 GCA_002405515.1 Planctomycetaceae bacterium UBA4655 | reverse complement strand
CCGACGCCCACTCCACCCGCGGCTTCGACGTGCTCCGCTACGGCGTCCTCCAGGCCCGCCGCGCGGGCCTCACGGCCGACGACGTCGTCAACACGCGGACCCTCGCCGGGCTCCGCAAGCTCCTCGCCGCGGCCCCGAAGCGGAAGTCTGCAGCGAAAACATGAAGCCCGACGTGTGAGGTTCGGGGCTGCCCGAGCCCCTCACGGTCTTCACACAGGCACTTTGATGCTGAACGCCCCCGGGGGGCGTGGTCGGGGGGGCGGGATCGCGGAGGAGCCTCAGGCGTATCCTCGCCGTAGCGCCGGAGCGTCCGCTCCCCCGGCGTCAATGCGTCGTCTTTCAAATGCCCGGAGCGACCGTCGCGTCACCCGGCGTCGATGAGTGGCAGCAGATCGTCCTGTTCCGCGAGCCCCAGGATAGATCGGAGCCGCTCGACCTCGTCGGCCGAGAGCGGCAGGAAGCAGACGGGATCCTGCACGAGATCGGGGTCGACGAGGCGGTAGGAGACGATGCGGGAGCCCTCGAACACCGGCGCGCGACCGTAGCCGTACATGAAGTTGTCCACGTTCCCCTGGAAGTCGCCGAGCGTGACGGCCGCTGGATGGGGCTTTCGCACGAAGTAGAGTTCGATGACCGATTCCCAGTAGTGGGTGACGAACTTCTCGCCGATGTTCACGAAGCCGTAGCGGTCGCGGTTGGCGCCGGCGATGAGAACGGGGAGCGAGCGAAGCCCGACCCCGCGGTCTTCGGCCTCACGACGGATGCCACGGGCGAGGTTGAGGCAGAAGTCGCCGCTGAAGCAGTCGTCGAAGAGCAGCACGACATGGGAAAGGTCGACGGCCACGCGGCCCTGCGCCCGCCCGGCCTGCCAACGGCGAATCGCCCCGTCCACGACCGCGGAAGCGACTCGGCCCACCGGTATGCCGTAGCTCTGGATCTCCTTCGGAAGCCCGTGGCCCACGACCACGACGGTCGCGGGCTCTTCGGCGGCGGCACGCCCGGCCATCGCCCCAAGAAAGGCCTCGGACACGTCGGCGAGCGTCTGTCCGTCGTGCCGCTTGAACACGTCGGCCTTGGTCCGGTAGGCCGTAGCCAGGGCGGTGATCTGCTTCGGATCGAGTCCCGGGTCGGGGTCGAGGAGCGCCGTGATCGGACGCCCCGGGCCGATCACGGAGGTCGCCGCGTGCTTCCTGCGGGCATCGACGATGAACGCCGCCAGGTCGCCGATCGAACGCCGCTGCCGATCAAGCGGAAGTCGCCCGAACGCTTCCGCATGATCGACGAGCGTCCATCGAACCGACGGGGTGATCTGCCGCGAGAGCCTGCGGTCGTCCTTGATCGCGTCGGGCAGGAAGTCCCCGATGGCGGCCTGGAACGCCTCGAACGATGCCAGCGGGATCGGGGCATCCGCCGGATCGTTCGCGGCCGCCGAGCCGACGAGCAGCCACGCCGCGAACAGGAGGCCGGACACCCGCATGGCTGGAGCTTCCCTGGGGGATCTCATGGGTGGAGCCGCGTCATTCCCTGCCGAGCGACCGCTCGAACCTTCGAAAAAGCTCCCGCCGCCGGCGTGGCGTCCACCACTTCGCGAACGCTCGCCGAGCCTCTTCCGCGAGCCTCGACTCACGGCGATGGAGCTTCGAGAGCTCGGTCCTGCAGGCCCGGGCCGCCTTCTGCCGCCTCCATCGGCCAAACCGATCGGCCGCGGCGGCATGGTCGGTGAAGTCGCCGAGCCGCTCCTGCAGCTCTTCGATCGCGTCGAGGCACCTCGCCCGTTGTCTGACGTCAAAGACCACCCCGCAGATTTCGAGGGCGTACCGCAGGTTCTTCCCCTCGATCCGCAACTCGTGCAAATCCTCGGCGTTGCGATGCCGCCGGTCGGCGGTTCGGAAAAACCGCCTCATGACCGGTGCGAGCCGCCGCCGCGCGTGCCTGCCGAACCGCCGTTTGCCGCCGGAGGAGAGCGGCTTGATGAGGCGATCCACCCGGGATGGCCAGTCGTTGTCGACGAGTTTTCGGTGCACCGCGCGGATCGGCCCCCTCGAGGACTCCCGCTGTCGCGCAAGCATCGCGAGAAGCCGCTGGAGACGTCTCCGCTCCCTGGATTCCTTGGCCGCTTCCGGTCGCGCATCGGCCCGCGGAGCGGGCTTTGCCGCCGCACGGTCGTGCGCGAGCCGCTCGATGAGCACGTCGAGATCCCTCGCCTCGCCGGCCGTGCGCCGGATTCGACGCAGCTGCCGCTCGAACCACTTCACTTCCCTGGAATCGACCAGGTCGGCGAACAGCTCGAGTGCGACGAGCGAACGCCGCGTCACCACCCGAAGCTGATGGACGTCCTCGCTCCGCAGGCTTCGGTCTTCTGCGACCTTTCCCAACAGCTCCCAGACCGTCGCCAGGCGGTGGCGGACGATGCGGCCGGCCACGGCCCGGGCCGGAGCCTCCGGGCCATCGGTGACCGTCCATCGTGCCGAGAGCGTCATTGCGGACCATGCCGTCCGGGCGTGAGCGGAAACCGGCAGCGGCCGTGCGGCCGCTCCACCCGGTCACCGGTGGAACGGAGTCTAGCGGCGTGTCGATCGCGAAAAAAGAATGATGCCGTCCGACCAAATCGCCCCCCGCTGTCCGCGGTCTACGGCGATCTCGCGAAGGTGTTTTGGCGAAGAATTTCCGTCAGAGGCCTGCTTCCTCGGCCCCTCCCTCGAGCATGGCGACGTCGCCACCACCCTCGAGAGCCATCCGGACTTCCTCCTCGGAGGGCGATTCCAAAAGCGGGAACTGCCTCGTGAGCACGTTGTCTCGGTCGACTCGCAGCGACTCGAGCGCCTCCGGCCGGACGCGGACCTCTGCCGATTGGAACGTATTGAATCCCGTCCCAGCCGGGATGAGGTGGCCGAGGATGACGTTCTCCTTCAGCCCCACGAGCCGGTCGGTCTTGCCGGCGAGGGCCGCCTCGGTGAGCACCTTCGTGGTCTCCTGGAAGCTCGCCGCCGAAATGAAGCTCGAGCTCTGGACGCTCGCCTTGGTGATGCCGAGCAGCTGGGTGCTCGCCGTCGCCGGCTTCGGCTTCACGCCCTTGGCGGGAGTGCCGCCAAGCGCCTCGATCTGCGAGTTCATCTGGGCGAGCACGTCCTTGGGAACGACGCTCCCTTCGACGAACTCGCTGTCGCCCTTCTCGGTGATCCGAAGGCAGCCGGCGACGTTGTCGTTGATCGCGCGGAACTCGAACCTGTCCATCACGCTGCCTGGCAGAAGGTTGGTGTCGCCGACCGTTTCGATCTTCACCTTCCGCAGCATCTGCGACACGATGATCTCGATGTGCTTGTCGTCGATGTCGACCCGCTGGCTCCGGTAGACGTTCTGGATCTCACGGACGAGGTACCGCTGAACCTCCTCCTCGCCGGAAATTCTCAGGATGTCGTGCGGCACGAGCGGCCCGTCCACGAGCGCCTCGCCGGCACGCACGAAGTCGCCGGCATGCACACGGAGGTGCTTGCCGTGTGTGATGAGGTGCTCTCGTTCGATCCCGCTCTCGCTCTTCACGCGAATCGTCCGCTTGCCGCGGCGCTTTTCCCCGAGAAGCTCCACGACGCCGTCGATCTCCGCCATGATGGCCGGATCCTTCGGCTTGCGGGCCTCGAAGATCTCCGTAACCCGCGGCAGACCGCCGGTGATGTCCTGCGTTCCGGAGGCCTCGCGGGGCGTCTTGGCCAGCACGTGACCGGCGGCGACCTTCTCGCCCGGCGCGACCTCGATGTAGGCCTTCTCGGGCAGATAATAGAAGTCGAGGATCTTGCCGGTCTCGTCCTCGAGCACCACCTGCGGATGATAGGCGCCCTTGTGCTCCATGATCATCCGCCGAACGTGTCCGCTCGGGTCCTTCTCAACGCGGAGCGTCTCGTTCTCGATCACGTCCTCGTAGCGGACCTTGCCCGCCACTTCCGACAGGATCGGGATCGAGTGCGGATCCCATTGCACGAGCACCGTCCCCGCCTTGACCTCGTCGTTGTCCTTGATCTTGAGGATCGCCCCTGCGGGGATTTCGAACTTCTCGAGTTCCCGGCCCTTCGGGTCGAGGATCGAAATCTCGCCGTTGCGGGCGAGCACGACCTGCTCACCCTGCTCGTTGGTCACGGTCCGCAGCCTGGTGAACTTCACGGTGCCCGGCCGCTTCGCGCGGCTCTCGCTCTCCTCGATGGCCCGCTGGCCGACGCCGCCGATGTGGAACGTTCGCATCGTCAGCTGCGTTCCCGGCTCGCCGATGCTCTGGGCGGCGATGATGCCGACGGCCATGCCCTCCTCGACCATCGACCCGGTGGAGAGATCCATCCCGTAGCAGAGGCGGCAGACGCCGAGCGGCGCCTCGCACGTCAGCGGGCTTCGAACCTGGATCTTCTCGAGGCCGAGTTCCTCGATCTTTCGGGCGGTCTCCCGGCTGATCAGCTCGTCCTCCCGCACCACGACCTCGTCCGTGATCGGGTTGCGGATGTCGGTCCGGCTGACGCGGCCGCGGATGCCGTCGGCGAGGCTCACCTCGACCTTCTCGCCACGGTAGATGACCCCCTTCGTGATTCCCTGGGTCGTCCCGCAGTCGTGCATCGTCACGACCACGTTCTGGGCGACGTCCGCGAGCTTGCGGGTGAGATAGCCCGAGTCGGCCGTCTTGAGGGCGGTGTCGGCGAGGCCCTTTCGCGCACCGTGGGTCGAGCTGAAATACTCGAGCACGGTCAGCCCCTCGCGGAAGTTCGCTTTGATGGGCGTCTCGATGATCTTGCCCGACGGCTTCGCCATGAGGCCTCGCATGCCGGCCAGCTGACGAATCTGCTCCACGCCGCCACGCGCGCCCGAATGTGCCATGAGGTGGATCGGGTTGACGTAGCCGCTGCGGCGATTCGGCTTCGCGTCCGTGTCCTGCTCGAGCTCCGCCATCATCTCCTTCGTGATCTGCTCGCGGGCGTGCGTCCAGGCGTCGAGCACCTGGTTGTACCGCTCACCATCGGTGATGACGCCCCGCTGGTAGAGCTTCATGATCTTCAGCACGCCCTTCTCGGCGTCACCGATGATCCTGGTCTTGTTGCTCGGCGTGATGAGGTCGTCGGTCGCGAACGACAGGCCGCTCTTCGTGCTCCAACTGAAGCCGACGCGGTTCATGTTGTCGAGCAGGTCGATCGTCTTCCGCCGGCCGAGCCCCTGGTAGCAGTCGGAGATCACTCGGGCGAGTTCGCTCGAACGCATCGGGATGTTGTAGAAGAGCATTCCCTCGGGCAGGATCGAGTTGAAGAGCACGCGGCCGACGGTCGTCTCGATGAGCGCGCCCGGCTTCGAAGGGGCGTCGCCCTCGACCTTGAGCCGGCGCTTCGCCGGCAGCTTCACCTTGATCTTCGCATGCGTGTCGGCCTTCCCGAGTCCGTGGGCCAGTTCGACCTCCTCGAAGCTCTTGAACACCATCCCTTCGCCCCGGCGGCCCGGGAGCGCCATCGTGAGGTAGTAGCAGCCCATCACGACGTCCTGCGAGGGCGAGATGATCGGCGCGCCGTTGGCCGGGCTGAAGATGTTGTTCGTCGACAGCATCAGGGTGTGCGCCTCGACCTGAGCCTCGATCGAGAGCGGGAGGTGGACGGCCATCTGGTCGCCGTC
>DHLZ01000017.1:1377-3531 GCA_002405515.1 Planctomycetaceae bacterium UBA4655 | reverse complement strand
CGCCGTCGAAGTCGGCGTTGAAGCCCTTGCAGACCAGCGGGTGCAGCTTGATGGCGTTGCCTTCGACGAGGATCGGCTCGAACGCCTGGATGCCCATGCGATGGAGCGTGGGCGCCCGATTGAGCAGCACGGGGTGATTGCGAATCACCTCCTCCAGGATGTCCCAGACCTCGGCGTCCTTCCGCTCGAGCATCTTCTTGGCGCTCTTGATCGTGTCGGCGTGGCCGAGCTCCTTGAGCCGCCGGATGATGAACGGCTGGTAGAGCTCGAGCGCGATCTTCTTCGGCAGGCCGCACTGGTGCAGCCGCAGCGTCGGCCCGACCACGATCACCGAGCGGGCGGAGTAGTCCACCCGCTTGCCGAGCAGGTTCTCGCGGAAGCGGCCCTGCTTCCCCTTGATCATGTCGGTGAGGCTCTTGAGCGGGCGGTTGCTCGACGCGAGCACCGGCCGCTTGCAGCGGTTGTTGTCGAAGAGGGCGTCGACCGACTGCTGGAGCATCCGCTTCTCGTTGCGGATGATGACCTCGGGAGCGTTCAGGTCGACGAGCTTCTTGAGCCGGTTGTTGCGATTGATGATCCGGCGGTAGAGGTCGTTCAGGTCGCTCGTCGCGAAGTTGCCGCTGTCGAGCATCACGAGCGGCCGCAGGTCGGGCGGGATCACCGGGATGACGTCGAGCACCATCCACTCCGGCTTGTTCTCGCTGTCGCGGATCGCCTCGACGATCTTCAGCCGGTTGACGAGGTCCTTTTTCTTCTGCTTGGAGTTCGTGGTCTCGAGATCGACCCGCAGCTCCTTCGAGAGCGTCACGAGATCGAGGGAGAGCAGGAGCTTCCGGACCGCCTCGGCGCCCATCTCGGCCTCGAACGAGCCGTCGCCGTGGGTGGCGCGGGCCTCGCGATACTCCTCCTCGGTGAGCAGCTGCTGCTTCTTCAGCGGCGTGTCCTTCGGATCCAGAACGACGTAATCCTGGAAGTAGATCACCTTCTCCAGGCTCGACGTCTTCATGTCGAGCAGCGCGCCCAGCCGGCTCGGCATCGCCTTGAAGAACCAGATGTGGACGACGGGCGCCGCCAGCTCGATGTGCCCCATCCGCTTCCGCCGCACGCGACTGTGCGTGACCTTCACGCCGCAGCGGTCGCAGATCATGCCCTTGTACTTCATGCCGCGATACTTGCCGCAGGCACACTCCCAGTCCTTCTCCGGTCCGAAGATCCGCTCGCACATCAGCCCATCCTTCTCCGGGCGGTAGGTGCGGTAGTTGATCGTCTCGGGCTTCTTCACCTCCCCGAACGACCAGCTGCGGATGTCGTGCGGCCGGGCGAGGCTGATCTTCACGGCTGAATAGTCGTTGACGCGATCGTAGGTCGGTTCGCCGATGCTCATGGTGGTCGTCTCCTTGCGGCTCTACGGGAGGATTGCGGCTGTGGCCTGGGTGGCGGCTGAGGCCTGGGTGGATGGTGCGGGACGGTTTGGCTGGAGGACGCGGGTCAGATCCGACGCTTTTCCAGCGACATGTTCAGGGCGAGACCACGGATCTCGTTGGTGAGCACGTCGAAGCTGGCCGGGGTTCCGGCCTCGAGCGTGTTCTCACCCTTGACCATGCTCTCGTAGATCTTCGTGCGGCCCTCGACGTCGTCGCTCTTCACGGTGAGCAATTCCTGGAGGATGTAGGCCGCGCCGTAGGCCTCGAGCGCCCAGACCTCCATCTCACCGAACCGCTGGCCGCCGAACCGCGCCTTGCCGCCGAGCGGCTGCTGGGTGATGAGCGAGTAGGGGCCCGTCGATCGGGCGTGCACCTTGTCGTCCACGAGGTGGTGGAGCTTGAGCATGTAGATGAAGCCGACGGTCGTCTCCTGCTCGAGCGGTTCGCCCGTGCGGCCGTCGAACAGCTGCGCCTTGCCGTGCCGCGGCAGACGGGCGTCATCGAGCACCGCGTTGATGTCGTCCTCGCTCGCCCCGTCGAAGACGGGCGTGATCGCCTGGAAGCCGAGCAGCTTGCCCGCCCAGCCGAGGTGGGTTTCGAGGATCTGCCCCACGTTCATCCGGCTCGGCACGCCGAGCGGATTCAGCAGGATCTGGACCGGCGTGCCGTCGGCGAGGAACGGCATGTCCTCCTTCGGCAGGATCTTCGCGATGACGCCCTTGTTGCCGTG
>DHLZ01000017.1:0-1199 GCA_002405515.1 Planctomycetaceae bacterium UBA4655 | reverse complement strand
CGGCCGGCCATCTTGTCGCCGACGGAGATGGCCCGCTTGGCGGCCACGTAGACCTTCACCATCTGCAGCACGCCCGGGCGGAGTTCGTCGCCTCGCTTCATGCTGTTGAGCTTCCGCTCCTTCGCGTCGATCGCCTCCTCGACCGCTGGCCACATCGTCTTGTGGAGCTTTTCGACCTCCGTCTTCCGCTGAGGCGAGCGGATGTCGAGCCCGTCGAGCCGGAATGCGGCCGCCCGCTCCGCGACGACCTTGTGGTCCTGGTCGCGAACGAGCGGGGACCCATCGACCGCGGTGAGCGGCTTCTGGAGAACCTTCTCCATTTCCGAGACCATCGCACCGAAGGCATGGGCGACCTCGGCGTTGCCGACCGTCTCCGCTTCCTTGAGCTGCTTTTGGAACTCCCGGCGCTCCTCCTCGGAGAGGCTCATCTGCCGGGAGAACTTCTCGGTCGCGATGACGATGCCCTCGACGCCCGAAGGCACTTCCAGCGAATCGTTCTTCACGTCCTCGCCCGCACGTCCGAAGATCGCGTGGAGGAGCTTCTCCTCGGGCGTCAGCTCGGTCTTGCTCTTCGGCGATACCTTGCCCACGAGAATGTCGCCGGGCCGCACGAACGTGCCGATCCGCACGATGCCCGATTCATCCAGGTTGTGGAGCGCACGCTCGCCGACGTTGGGGATGTCGCGGGTGAACTCCTCCCTGCCCAGCTTGGTGTCACGGATCTCGATGTCGTACTCCTCGATGTGGATCGAGGTGTAGACGTCGTTTTCGACCAGCTCCTCGCTGATGATGATCGCGTCCTCGAAGTTGAAGCCGTCCCAGGCCATGAACCCGACGAGCACGTTCCGCCCGAGGGCCAACTCCCCCTTGAACGTGGCGGCACCATCGGCGATCACGTCCCCCTTCTCGACCTTCTGGCCCAGGGTGACGATCGGCTTCTGGTTTTGGCAGGTCCGCTCGTTGAGGCCGACGTACTTCCGCAGCGGGTAGACGTCCGCCGGAGTCGCCCCGCCGCCGCCGATTTCGATCCGCTCGGCGTCCACGTAGGTGACGACGCCCTTCTTGCGGGCCCGGACGATGAGGCCGGAGTTGGCGGCGACGTCCCGCTCCATGCCGGTCGCCACGACCGGGGGCTCGGTCACGAGCAGCGGAACGGCCTGCCGCTGCATGTTGGATCCCATCAGGGCGCGGTTGGCGTC
>DHLZ01000021.1:3299-13637 GCA_002405515.1 Planctomycetaceae bacterium UBA4655 | reverse complement strand
CGACATCACGGGCCTGCCGCCGGAGCCGGCGGTGGTGGAGGCGTTCGTCGCCGACACGCGGCCCGATGCTTACGAGCGGTTCGTCGATCAGCTGCTCGCCGCGCCCGAGTGGGGCGAGCACCGTGGCCGGCACTGGCTCGACTATGCCCGCTACGCCGACACGCACGGCATCCACATGGACAACTTTCGCGAGATGTGGACCTACCGGCAGTGGGTCGTGAATGCGTTCAACCGTAACCTGCCCTTCGACCAGTTCACGATTCTGCAGCTCGCGGGCGACCTCGCGGCCAAGGATTCCGCGGAGGGTTCCGACGAGGTACTCGAGCGGCGGATCGCCAGCGGCTTCAACCGCTGCAACATCACGACCAGCGAAGGGGGGGCCATCGACGAGGAATACCTCGTGCTCTACGCCCGCGATCGCACCGAGACGACCTCCGCGGTGTGGCTGGGCCTGACGACAGGCTGCGCCGTCTGCCACGATCACAAGTTCGACCCGCTGTCGCAGAAGGAGTTTTACGAGCTCGCCGCGTTCTTCAACAACACGACGCAGAAGGCGATGGATGGCAATGTCCAGGACACGCCGCCGATCATCGTGGTGCCGAAGCCGGAAGACCGCCAGCGGTTTACGGCGCTCGAGGGTGAACTGCCCGCTGCCCGCAAGGCGGTGGAGTCCCGCAAGCCACTCGCCCGGGCGGAGTTCGACGGCTGGATCAAGGCGGCGACGCCGGATGCCGTGGCGAAGACCGCCCCGCAAGACACGCCGCTCATCGAACTCGACCTCCTCGAAGGGGAGGGCACGAAGACCCGCGCCAGAATCGGCGGCAAGGAGACCGACCTGCCGCTGACCACGACCACGAAGTGGCAGGTCGGGCCGAGCGGGGCGGCGGCGTTGCTCCTCGACGGGCGGGCGGCCGAACTCGACGCCGCCGGCGACTTCGAGCACGACCAGCCGTTCAGCATGACGTTTTGGATCCGGCCGCCGGCGAACGACACGGCGTATGCCGTGCTCGCGCGGATGGACGAGGCAGACTCCCAGCGGGGTTGGGATGTCGGCGTGGAACGTCGCCGGGTCGGGTTCCATCTCGTCCACGCGTACCCCGACGACGCGATCAAGGTGGTGGCGTCGTCGCAACTCAATGCCGACGCCTGGACGCTGGTCTCGGTCACGTACGACGGCTCGGGCAAGGCCGAGGGCGTGAAGATCTTCTACGACGGCAAGCCGCAGAATGCGAAGGCCGAGACCAAGTCCTTCAGGAAGAGCACGATCAAGACCGCCGTGCCGCTCGTCATCGGCGGCCGGTCGCGGGGTGCGACGGCCCACGGCGTGGGCCTGGCTGGCATCGAGCTGTGGGGCCGCGCGCTTTCGGCCGGCGAGGTGGAGAGCCTCTCCCGTGCCCAGGCACTCGCGCAGATCGTGAAGCTCCCTGCGGAGGAGCGGGTGAAGGCGGCTGGCGGGCTCTTCGACTGGTGGCTGGTGAACTTCGACGAGCCCTCGAAGGCTGCGAAGGCCGCCGTGGCGGCGCTCGAGGGTGAACATGCCGAGATCCGCAAACGGGGCACGATCGCCCACGTGATGCACGAGAAGGACGAGATGGCGAAGGCCCACATCCTCGACCGCGGCGAATACGACAAGCGGAAGGAGGAGGTGAAGCCCTCCACGCCCGCGATCCTGCCGGCCTTTCCGGCCGAACTGCCGCGGAATCGGCTCGGTCTCGCAGCCTGGCTCCTGCGCGACGATCACCCGCTCACCGCCCGGGTCACGGTGAACCGGTTCTGGCAGGAGGTGTTCGGCACGGGGCTCGTGCGGACCGCAGGCGACTTCGGCATCACCGGCGAACTGCCGAGCCATCCGGAACTGCTCGACTGGCTGGCCGTGGAGTTCCGCGAGAGCGGCTGGGACGTGAAGAAACTCTTCCGGCTGATGCTCACGAGCGCCGCCTACCGGCAGACCGCCGCCGCCACGCCCGACAAACTTGCGAAAGACAACGCCAACCGGCTGCTCTCGCGGGGCCCGCGGTTCCGGATGGATGCCGAGATGGTCCGCGATGCGGCGCTTGCCGCCAGCGGCCTGCTCGTGCGGCAGATCGGCGGCCCGAGCGTGAAGCCCTACCAGCCGGAGGGCGTCTGGGAGGCGGTCTCGATGGGTGGAAACACCAGCAAGTACCAGCGCGACAAGGGAGACGCCGTCTATCGGCGGAGCATGTACTGGTTCTGGAAGCGGACGGCGCCTCCCGCCTCGATGGAGATCTTCAATGCTCCATCACGTGAGACCTGCACCGTGAAGCGGGAGCGGACCAACACGCCGCTCCAGGCCCTCGTCACGCTCAACGACACACAGTTCGTGGAGGCGGCCCGCGTGCTGGCCGATCGCGCCATCCAGACGGCCGGCACCGACAACGCGCGGATCGACTTCATCGCCACGCGGGTGCTGTCGCGGCCGTTCGCCGCCGACGAACTGGCGATCGTGCAGCGATCACTCGCCGACCTTTCAGCCTGGTATGCCGCGCATCCCGACGAAGCGGCCAAGCTCGTCGCCGTGGGAGACGCCAAAACGACGACGGATGACGCCCCGCAGCTCGCTGCCTGGACGATGCTGACAAACGAAGTGATGAACCTCGACGAAGCCCTCTGCAAATGAAAATCGGGGACGGGAGCGGATTCTCGTCAATCCCGCGGGCCTGCCAACTGATGCCATGAAAATCAGCTCCCGTCCCTGATTTTACGATTTTAGGAAAACGCAAAATGCATCTCCCCATCCGCTCACCGCTCGACGAGCTTGGCCTCAGCCTCACCCGGCGCCGGTTCTTCGCGCAGGGCAGTCACGTGCTCGGCGGTGCCGCCCTGGCGACGCTGCTCGCCGAGCACGGCCATGGCAACACCGCGACGCCATCCGCCGCCGGCGTGGAGCGGGTGGCGGGGGCGGTCGGCCCGCATTTCGCGCCGCGGGCGAAGCACGTGATCTACCTGCACATGGTGGGCGGCCCTCCTCAGCAGGACATGTACGACTACAAGCCGCAGATGGACGAGTGGTACGACAAGGATCTCCCCGAAAGCATCCGCAACGGCCAGCGGCTGACCACGATGACCAGTGGCCAGAAGCGATTTCCGATCGCTCCGTCGAAGTTCAAGTTCGCCCAGCACGGGCAGAACGGGATGTGGGTGAGCGAACTCCTGCCGCACACGGCCAAGATGGTCGACGAGATGTGCTTCATCCGGTCGATGCACACCGAGGCCATCAACCACGAGCCGGCGATCACCTACATGCAGACCGGCAACCAGATCACGGGCCGCCCGTGCCTGGGGTCGTGGCTGAGTTACGGGCTCGGGTCGCTCAATAACGACCTGCCGACGTTCGTCGTGCTCGTCGCAAAGCCGACGGCGGGGGGAAATACGCAGGCGATCGGCGCCCGGCTCTGGTCGAGTGGATTCCTCCCCGGCGAGCATGCGGGCGTGAGCTTCCGCTCCGCCGGCGACCCGATCCTCTACATCAACAATCCCCCCGGCGTGTCGGCCGAGGTCCGCCGGCAGACGCTCGACGGCCTCCAGGCCCTGAACCAACGCACGCTCGAACAGATCGGCGATCCCGAGACGCGGACACGGATCGCCCAGTACGAGATGGCCTTCCGCATGCAGTCGAGCGTGCCGGAGCTGGCGAACCTGGCGACGGAGTCGGCCCACACCCTCGGCCTCTATGGAGAGGCGGTGCGGAAACCTGGGTCGTTCGCCAACGCGACCCTCATGGCTCGCCGAATGGTGGAACGGGGCGTGCGTTTCGTGCAGGTGTACATCAACAACTGGGACACGCATGCCGACGTGGGTGGTCGGATGCCGGGCCTCTGCAAGGACATCGACCAGGCCTGCTACGGGCTCGTGCAGGACCTCAAGGCCCGCGGCCTCCTCGACGAGACGCTCGTCATCTGGGGGGGCGAGTTCGGTCGCACGGTCTACTCGCAGGGGGGCTTGCCGAACTACGGCCGCGACCATCATCCCCGCTGCTTCACGATGTGGATGGCCGGCGGCGGTTCGCGGCCCGGGCAGATCCATGGCGAGACCGACGACTTCTCCTACAACATCGTCAAGGATCCGGTCCACATCCGTGACTTCCATGCCACGGTGCTGCACCTGATGGGCTTCGACCACGAGCGGCTCACCTACCGGCACCTCGGTCTCGACCAGCGGCTCACCGGCGTCGAGCATGCCCGCATCGTGAGGGAATTGCTCGCATGATTTCGATCGCTTCGGCCTTCGTGGCGGCGCTGGCCGTGGCGATGGTGCCGGCGGTCGCAGCCGAGGCCGTGAAGCCGCAGCCTGCCACGCAGGCCGATCCCCTGAAGACGGCACGAGAACTGCTCGCAATCCCGCCGCGGCCGGCCCGTTCCCCGCTGCCGCCGAGCAGCCTGCCGCTGGGATTCATCGACGGGGAGCGAATCGCTTTTCTCGGCAACTCCACCGCCGAGCGGATGAGCCTCTTCGGCCACTTCGAGACGCTGCTCCACCAGCGATTCCCGGAGAAGCGGCTCGTCGTGCGAAACTTCGCCTGGCCGGCCGACGAGGTCGGCAACCGGCAGCGGCCGACCGATTACACGCGGCTCGACGATCCGCTGGCCGCCTTCGGGGCCGACACGTTCCTGCTCTTCTTCGGCTTCAATGAGTCGTTCGCCGGCCCGGACGGCGTGGCGAGGTTCAAGGCCGACTACGCGAAGCTCATCGGCGAGCTTGCCGCGAGGTATCCGCGGGACGAAACGAAGGCGCCGCCCCGGTTCGTGATCATCTCCCCGATCGCGGTGGAGCAGAGTGGCGACCCGCTCTTGCCCGATGCCGCCGCCCAGAACGCCAACCTCGCCCTCTACGGGGATGCCGCGAAGGAGCTGGCGGCAGACCAGGGGATCGCGTTCGTCGATCTCTTCTCGCCGTCGCTCGCGGCCTTCTCGGCGAAGCCGGGCCTCCAGCACACGATCAACGGCTGCCACGTGAACGAGGCGGGCGACAGGATCGTCGGCGAGTCGCTCGACCGGGCCCTCTTCGGCGGCCCCGCGTCGAACCAGCTTGGTGGCGACCGCTTCGAGAAGCTGCGGGCAGCCGTGAACGACAAGTCGTGGGTCCATCTCCAGGACTACCGGATGGTCAACGGCTGGTACGTCTACGGCGGCCGCCGCACCTGGGACACGGAGACGTTCCCGCGGGAGTACCTGAAGCTGCGGAACATGGCGGCCGTCCGCGACCGCCATGTCTGGGAGATCGCCGCCGGCCGCGCGGTGCCACCGGTTCCGGACGACTCCGCCACGGGGGAGCTCTTCACGCCGCAGACGCGGTTCGGCGAGCCGAGGCAGGCCTACAGCGAGAACGCCGAGGGGGGACCTGTCATCAAGTCGCCCGAAGAGTTCGTGAAGACGTGCACCGTTCCCGAGGGCTTCGAGGTCAGGCTCTTCGCCGACGAGCGGAAGTTTCCGGAGATCGCCAACCCCGTTCAGCTCGCCTTCGATTCGAAGGGACGCCTCTGGATCTCGACGATGCCGGGCTATCCGCAGTGGCAGCCGGGCGGCCCGAGGCCCGCCGACAAGCTCGTGATCCTCGAGGATTCCGACGGCGATGGCGCGGCCGACAGGAGCACGATCTTCTACGACAAGCTCCACTGCCCGACGGGATTCCAGTTCTTCGACGGCGGGGTGTTCGTCATGGACCAGCCAAGGATGCTGTGGCTGAAGGATTCCGACGGCGACGACAAGGCCGACGTGGTCATCCACGTGCTCGACGGCTGGGCCACCGAAGACACTCACCACACGGCCGGCGCGTTCGAGGCGAGCCCGGGCGGCCTGCTGCACATGCTCGAGGGGGTCGCGATGAGCACCACCCTCGAAACCCCGTGGGGGCCCTTCCGCAATTTCGGCTCGTCGGGCTGCTACGTGCTCGATCCGAGGACCTGGAAGATCCGTCACTTCAAGACGCCCGGCTACGGCAATCCGTGGTGCTACGTCTTCAACGAATGGGGTCAGGGCATCTGCGGCGACGGCACGAGCGCGAGCCAGCACTGGGACACGCCCCTTTCCGGCGGCCAGTATCCCGGTCGCAAGGGGATGAATCCCGTCTTCGACACCGAGGGAATGCGGCCCGTCATCGGCAGCGAATTCCTGCGGACCCGTCAGTTTCCCGACGACGTGCAGGACCAGTTCATCTACGCATGCGTGATCAACACCAACGGCATGCCCCGCTGGAGGATCTCCGACGACGGCGCCGGCTACAAGGGGATCCGGGTGCGTCGCGATCCCGACAAGAAGGAGACGGCGTTCGACCTCATCAAGAGCACGGACAAGCATTTCCGACCCGTCGATCCGCAGATCGGCCCCGACGGAGCCCTCTGGTTCGGCGACTGGGCCAACCCGCTCATCGGCCACATGCAGTACAGTCAACGGGATCCCAACCGCGACCACCTGCATGGCCGCATCTACCGGCTCGTCTATGCCAGGAAGCCGCTCCTCGAGCCGGAAACGCAGGCGGGCAGGACCACCGCGGCCGTGCTCACGCAGCTCGAGTCGCCGGAATGGCGGACCCGCTACCGGGTCCGTGCCGAGTTGCAGGCCAGGCCGAAGACCGAAGTGCTCGCGGCGGCGACCGAATGGCTCTCGAAGAAGGCCGCGGATCCAGCCTACGATCGGCTGCGGATGGAGGTGCTCTGGCTCCAGCAGAGTTTTCATGCGGTCGATCCGAAGATGCTCGACCAGGCCCTCGCCGCGAAGACGCCCGACGCCCGGGCCGCCGCCACACGGGTCTTGTCGGACGAGCGGGAACGGATTCCGGGGGCCGAGCGGCTCCTCGTGAAGCAGTCGGCCGACGAGCACCAGCGGGTGCGGACCGAGGCGGTGCGGGGCTTGAGCTTCCTCGGCACCGGCGAGGCCATCGAGGCGGTCGCCGCCGCGGCCAACATCGCGCCGCAGGATCCCTACCTCGCCTACACCTGCGACGCCGCGCTTGCGAAGCACATCTCCGTCTGGAAGGGGCCGCACGAAAGGGGTGAATTCGTCGCCAAGGGTTCGCCGGCGGAGAGGATCCTGGACGACGTCCTCGGCCTCGACAGGAAGGCGGCGGAACTTCAGCCCCATCTCGCCGTGCTGACGAGCAAGACCGCTACTGCCGAGGAGCAGCGAAACAAGGCGATGCACGCGATTGCCGACATCCGTGGGGGCGACCTTGAAAACGGCAGGCAGGTTTTCCGACGGATCTGCGGCAACTGCCACAAGATGGGAGGCGAGGGATCGGAACTCGGGCCCGAACTGACGAAGGTCGCCGCCCGGCTCTCCTCATACAAGCTCGTTCAGTCGATCATCGAGCCCAACGCCGAGATCGACGACAAGTATCTTTCCACGCTCGTCGTCACCGACGACGGTCGGAGCTTCACGGGCCTGCTCGTGAGCGAGACGCCCGAGCAGATCGTGGTCAACGACGGCAAGAACAGGCGGGTGATCCCCGTCGAACGGATCGAAGAGCGGGCGAAGCTGCGTCAAAGCAGCATGCCCGAGGGCTTTGCGGCGACGCTCTCGCCCAACGAGTTTCTCGACGTGCTCGAGTATCTGCGGAGCATGAAGTAGCAGGCGTGTCGGGCTCGGGATCGCACAACTGTCCCGGAGTTTTCAGCGTGTCGCAGCCGGACGGGTGAACGCGCGGGCGGCGGCCGGATAGGATGGCGGCCGTGCGGCGAGCCCTGCCGCAAAACCGACGGAGAATCCCCCATGATCGACCAGTCCGGCACGCTCGAGTCGCCCGTGGCGGCCGCCGCCGCGAACCGCATCCGCCCCCTCGATCCGATCGAGCGACGGGTTCTCGGCACGCTCATCGAGAAGGGCAAGACAACGCCCGACCAATATCCGATGTCGCTCAACGGGCTCGTGTCGGGCTGCAACCAGAAGAGCAACCGCGATCCGGTGATGACGCTTGACGAGGAGCGGGTGAGCCGGGCGTTGGGACGGCTGCGGGAGAGTGGGGCCGTCGCGGAGGTGTTCGGCAGCGGGCGGATCGCGAGGTATCGCCACCTCGCCTACGAGTGGCTCGGCGTCGAGAAGGAGGAACTCTCGATCCTGGGGGAGCTGCTGTTGCGGGGGGAGCAGAGCGAAGGGGACCTTCGCGGCCGCGCCAGCCGCATGGACCCGATCCCGGATCTCGCGGTGCTGCGAACCCATCTCGACCGTCTGGCCGGTCGGGGCCTCGTCATCTGGCTGTCGCCCCCCGGCCGCGGCCGGCTCCTCACCCACGGACTGCTCCCGCCGGACGAGCTCCGCGAGGTGCAAGTGAGGATCGGGGGCGGCGCTCCGCCTCCGGCGTCGCCGACGGGCAATGGTCCCGGGAATGGCCCGCACTCAGCAAACGGCCCGCAGTCGGTGAACGGACCTGTGGCCGCCGCGTCGCCCCGGCGGCAGGAGCAGGAGATCTGGCACGGACTCGACCACAGGGTCGCCCAGTTGGAGGCGACCGTCGCCGAACTCCTCGAGCGGATCGCGACGATCGAGATGGAAGGCGGACCGGGCCGCGAGGGCTGAGGGAGACGCCGCCGTCAGTGCTCCCCCTGGGCCGTCAATCCTCCCCTTGGGCCTTCGTGAACCCGTCCTTGCCGTCGATCCGCAGAAGCCGCTCCACGTGGCAGACCTCGTGGGTTTCGTTGATCTTCTTCGCGAGCGCCAGCGCCTCGTCGAATCGGATCGGCTCCCCGCTGCGGCTCACGAACCGGCAGCGGTGGTGGCAGACGCAGTCAATGTTGGGGTTGCCGTCGGGATAGACCTTCGTGCCGCGGTTCGAGATCATCTTGAGCTTCAGCACCGCTCCCTCGGCGATCGACTCGAGCGACTTCCCGAGTTCCGCGGGCTCGAGGCCGCTCTCGACGAAGATGTCGGCTCCCACGACCTCCTTCGTCTTCGCGGGGCGGAACACCGGATTGCGGCTCACCTGCGGCATCTGGATCGGCTTCGCGGTTCGGACGCTCCATCCCTCCGCCCGACGGCCGAGGTTCGCGATGACGTGCTTGGCATACTCCGACGTCTTCACCCCCTTGTCGTAGCCGACGACGTCTCCGGTGAGCCGACCATCCATGAGCGTGGCGAGCACGGCATGCTCGACGTCGGCGGCCGCGGCGAACTCGCCGAGGTGCTTGAGCATCATCACGCCGCTGAGGATCACGGCCGTCGGATTGATGACGTCCTTGCCGGCGTACTTCGGGGCCGAGCCGTGGACCGCCTCGAAGATGGCGATCCCGTTGCCGAGATTGGCGGACGGCGCGAAGCCGAGCCCGCCCACGAGCGCCGAGGTGAGGTCGCTGATGATGTCGCCGTTCATGTTCGTCGTGACGATCACGTCGAACTGCGACGGCTTCTTCACGAGCTGGTGCGCGCAGTTGTCGATGATCACGTGCCACGACTGGATGTCGGGATACTCCGGCGCGATCCGCTCGAACGTCCTCTTCAGCTCGCCTTCGGTGAGCTTCATGATGTTCGACTTCGTGGCGCAGGCGACCGACTTCCGCCCCTCCGAGCGGGCGAACTCGAACGCGAGCCGCACGATCTTCTCGGAGCCCTTCGCGCTGATGAGCTTCAGGCACTGTGCGACGTCGGGCGTCTGCATGTGCTCGATGCCGGCGTAGAGATCCTCGACGTTCTCCCGAACGACGACGAGATCGACGCCCTGGCCCGTGTAGGGCGTGACGACGCCGGGAAGCTCCCTCACGGGGCGGATGTTGGCGAAGGTCTCGAACAGTTTCCGCAAGGTGACGTTGGCCGACTTCTCACCGAAGCCCACCGGCGTGCCGAGAGGGCCCTTGAGGACGACCCGTGTCTGGCTGATCGAATCGATCGTCTCCTGCGGAACCCCCGATGCGATGCCCTGTTTGAAAACGCGTTCGCCGGCATGTCGCTCGATCCAATCGATGCCGACGCCCGTGGCGTTGATGATGTCGATCGCGGCATGGACGCACTCGGGGCCGATGCCGTCTCCCGGGATCACGGTCACTGCGTGTTTCGTCATGGCGGGGCTCCGAGGGGGAGGTGAGGGAGGAGGGGGGAGTCGGACCGCGTTCCGAGCAGACCAGAAACCAGAAAATAGCCGCACGAAAACGCAGGTCAAGGTGTCCAGCGTCAGTATGCGCTGAAAGCACGCGGGCGGGCCGCGCGATCCTCGGCGACCCGGGCCGCCGGCGGGTACCATGATCCAGCTGCCCCCCCAACTCCGGAAACCTGCCCGATGACGAGTCACCTTGCGTCCGCCACCGTGCCGGTCGGCTTCATCGGCACCGGCATCATGGGAGCGAGCATGGCGGGGCATCTGCTCGCCGCCGGCCATCCGCTCCACGTGCACAATCGC
>DHLZ01000021.1:0-3113 GCA_002405515.1 Planctomycetaceae bacterium UBA4655 | reverse complement strand
CCGTCGTGATCACGATGCTCGGCCTGCCCGCCGACGTCGAGGAGGTCTACTTCGGCGGCACCGTGCGGGTGCCTCAGGGCCGGGGCCTGCTCGACGCGGCCCGTCCCGGGACGCTGCTCATCGACATGACCACCTCGAGCCCGACCCTCGCCGTGCGGATCGCCACCGAGGCCGCGGCCCGCGGCCTCGCCGCCATCGACGCGCCCGTCTCGGGAGGCGACGTCGGAGCACGCACTGCGGCGCTTGTGATCATGGCTGGGGGCGAGCCGGAGGCCTTCGCCCGGGCCGAGCCGCTGTTCGCCCTGATGGGTCGATCGGCCACGCGGCTCGGGCCCGCCGGCGCGGGGCAGCGGTGTAAGCTCGCCAACCAGGTGGCCGTGGCCGTGGGGATGGTGGCCTGGTGCGAGGCGCTGGCCCTCGCCCGGGCCGGCGGTCTCGACCCGGCGGCCGTGCAGCAGGTGATCGCGGGCGGCGCGGCGGGCAGCTGGGCGCTCACGACCCTTGCCCCGCGGGCGCTGGCCGGCGACTTCGCCCCGGGGTTCCTCGTGCGTCACATGCTCAAGGACATTCGGCTCGCGCGGGAGGCGGTGGCCGACGGGGCCGCCGACTTCCCCGGACTGGCCGTGGCCGAAACGCTCTACGCCAAGCTCGTCGAACGCGGCCAGGGCGACGCGGGCACCCAGGCCCTGTGGCAGCTTTTCGCCGGGAACTGACCGCGACTCGACCACGACGGAGATTTCTCCCATGCCGACCCTGCACCATCTGCGACTGCCGTATCTGATCCTCGCCCTTGCGGTCCCGCTCACGGCCGCCCTGGCGGAGCAGGCTCCGAACACGCTCAGCGAGGCCGAGAAGCGGGCTGGGTGGAAGCTGCTTTTCGACGGCACCAGCGCCGCCGCCTTCCGCAACTACCGCCAGGATTCGCTCGGCGCGGGCTGGCAGATCCGCGATGGCGCGATCGTGCGTACGGCCCGGGGTGCCGGTGACATCGTGACCCGTGACCAGTTCGAGTCCTTCGAGCTCCAGCTCGAATACCGGATCGCCCCTGGCGGCAACAGCGGCATCATGTTCCACGTCACCGAGGAGGAGGACGCGGCCTGGAAGACCGGGCCGGAGGTGCAGGTGCTCGACAACGCCGCCGGCAAGGATCGTCAGAAGGCCGGCTGGCTCTACCAGCTCTATGCGCCGCATGTCCCCGATTGGGTGCGCAAGCTCGAAGAGGCCGTCGGCCGAACGCCGCCTGAGTATCTCGATGCGACGCGGCCTGCTGGAAGCTGGAATCACGTCTACCTGCGAGTCGCCCCGGGCGACGGCGAGGTGACGGTCAACGGCGTGGTGTACGAGCGGTTCCAGAAGGGAAGCAAGGACTGGCTCGAGCGGGTCGCCAAGAGCAAGTTCGCCGCTCTTCCGAAGTTCGGCCGGGCCGACCGCGGCCACATCTGCCTCCAGGACCATGGCGATGAGGTCGCCTACCGCTCGATCAAGGTCCGAAGCCTCCCGGCCGATGGTGCCACGATCCCCTTCGACGACGGCACTGCCGAGGTCGCCGCCGTGCCCGCGTTGCCGGACGCCACCTGGGAGGGCTGGTCGCCGGAATCGGAAGACGGCACGCCCGTCGTGCCGCTGCGGCCCGTCGTCGTGACCCATGCCGGCGACGGCTCCGGTCGCCGCTTCGTCCTCGACCAGGCGGGCATGATCCACGTCTTCAAGCCAGGCTCGGTCGCCGGCAGCCTGTTCCTCGACCTGCGGCCCGGCACGTCCCCCTGGGGCAAGTACAACGAGGAGGGCCTTCTCGGGCTCGCGTTTCATCCCCGGTTCAAGGACAACGGCGAGTTCTTCGTCACCTACAGCCTCAAGGGAGAGAAGCGGGTCGAGCGGCTGGCCAGGTTCAAGGTCAGCCGCACCGACCCGGACCGGGCCGACCCGGCGAGCGAAGAACTCGTGCTCGCGGTGGACCAGCCCTTCTGGAACCACAACGGCGGCTCGATCGCCTTCGGCCCCGACGGCTTTCTCTACTGGGGCCTGGGCGACGGGGGCAGCCGCGACGACCCGTTCGGCAACGGTCAGAAGCTCGACACGCTGCTCGGCAAGATCCTCCGCATCGACGTCGATCGGCGGGACGAGGGCAGGGCCTACGCGATTCCCACCGACAACCCGTTCGTCGGCAAGGGGAACGCTCGCGGCGAGATCTTCGCCTTCGGGTTTCGCAACCCCTGGCAGATCGCCTTCGACACGGCCACCGGCACGCTCTGGGCCGCCGACGTCGGGCAGGACCAGTGGGAGGAGGTGGACATCGTCACGAAGGGTGGCAACTACGGCTGGAGCGTCCGCGAGGGAACGCGGCCGTTCGGCAACCGGTCAGAACTCGCCGGCAAGCTGGTCGATCCGGTCTGGGAGTATGACCACCGGGTCGGCAAGAGCATCGTCGGCGGCTTTGTCTACCGCGGCAAGTTGATCCCGGAACTCGTCGGCAGCTATCTGTATGGCGACCACGTGTCGGGCCGGCTCTGGGCCTTGAAGCTCGACCAGGCCAACGGCCGGGCCACGAACCTCGCGATCCCGTGGAACGGACTTCCGATCTTCGGCTTCGGCTCCGACGCCGATGGCGAGGCCTACGTGCTCACCAGTTCGCCGACCGGCCAGGGCGTGTTCCGACTGGCCCCGGTGACCAAGGCCGCCGCCCGCTGAAAAGGTGCCAGCCACCAAAAATGGGCAACCTGCCAGTTTCTCCAGATTTGGTGGCTGGCACCTTTTTCACGAATTCCTCGGGAACGGCGCGTGTCGCTCGGCGCGGGATTCCTGCGCTGAAACGCCTGCGCTTAACACTTTGCCTACTACCCCGAGCACGATGTTGTTGACTGTCGTCTTCCCATGACTGACCGACACCCCGTTCACACGGAAGCCCGAGGCGCAAGTTTCCCTGCAGGCGAAAAGGTGCCCCATACGGAAGCCCGAGGCGCAAGTTTCCCTGCAGGCGAAAAGGTGCCCCATACGGAAGCGCGGGGGGGAGAGGTAGCAGAAGGCGAGAGGATGGAGCAGAGCGAAGGCGGGGCGGCGGCAGCGGAGGGGGGGGGGGGGGGGGGGGGGGGGGCGCGGGGGAGAGGGGGGGGGGG
>DHLZ01000220.1:7958-9840 GCA_002405515.1 Planctomycetaceae bacterium UBA4655 | reverse complement strand
GGATGGGCGTCTGCAACGCCGCCGAGTCGCTCGTCGTGCACCGGGACGTCGCGGCGACGATGCTCCCGCCGATCGCCGAGGAGCTCGCCGCGCACGGCGTCGAGGTCGTGGGCGACGCGGCGACCCGCGCGATCCTGCCGCAGGCGGGCGTCGCCACCGAGACCGACTACGCGACGGAGTACCTCGGCCCCAAGATCTCGGTCGTGGTCGCCGACTCGCTCGACGCGGCCATCGACCACATCAACCGCTACGGCTCGCGGCACACCGACGCGATCGTGGCGAACGACCAGTCAGCCGCCGAGCGGTTCGCCGCCCGCGTCGACACCGCGGTGGTCATGGTCAACGCCAGCACCCGGTTCAACGACGGCGGCGAGATGGGACTCGGCGCCGAGATCGGCATCTCCACCGACAAGCTCCACGCCCGCGGCCCCTGCGGCACACGCGAGCTGACGACCTACAAGTACGTCGTCCGCGGCTCCGGGCAGGTCCGGGGGTGAGCGGTCCTTGCCGGGGACGCGGGTCTCATGATCAGAGGATCGCAAGTGGGTTGCGGGATTCCTCGAGCGTGCCGCGGGTGACGCCGACGCGATTGGAGGCCTTGAGCTCCCGCCAGACGTCGCCGCCGCTGCGATCGCCCGCAAGGAGGCCGCGGTAGGCGGCGAGGATGCGGCGGATCTCGTCGGGCGGCTCGTCGAGCAGTTCCACGCGATAGTGCCGCACGCCGGCGGCCCGCAGGGCGGGCACCGCCTCGGCGCCGCTCTGCGGCACGGCGTTGTAGAGCGTGTTGCGGCAGCCGACGTCGGCCGTCAGCGGATGCTCGACGCCGATGCGATCCCGCAGCTTCACGACGTGCTCGTCGCATGGTCGGCCGCAGTTGGTCTTGTTCGTTCCCGGCGAGAGCACGGCGCAGAAGACGCAATGCTCCATGTGGAACATCGGCATCCGCTGGTGCACGACGACTTCGATCGCCTCACTCACGGCGAGGCCACTTTGCCGCGCCGCCGAAAGGAACGCGAGCAGCTGTTCGCGGTTGCAGTCGTAGGAGGCGGTGAGCCGCTCGAGGCCGCGGGCGAGGAAGAACGCGGCCGAACGCTCGTTGGCGACGTTCAGCGAGAAGTCACCGACGACCCGGATGCCACGGTCATGAAAAAATTCGATTCCCGCGAAGTTCCGCACGAGCACGCCGTCGGGAGCCTGCTTCGCGAGCAATTGAAAAATGCCCGTCTCGTCGGGCTTGTGGATGCGGGGCGTCGCGACGAAGAGCGACGCGGCATGCCCGCGGGCCGCGGCGATCGCCTCGCGATACTGCCGGATGTCGGCGAACTCGGCGTAGAGCCGCCGCTCGCCGAGGTCGAGGACGGCCTCGAGCTGTTGGAGCGACCGCACGAGCACGTGGAGCGTGGGCTCGCCGGACGGCGACGTCTCGATCCGCTGCGCGGGGTTCGCGCGGGCCCGTTCGCGGGGTGCCACGCTTCTCGGCTCTCGCGTCGTCGCCGCCTCCTCGAGCCGTCGCACGAGATCGTGCCGCAGGCCGCCGAGCACGCTCAGGGGCACCATCGGTCGGCCCTCGATCGTGGCCGTGAGCTTCCCGAGCTCGAAGGGCGTGCCGCCGAGCCGGCCGAGCTGCTCGCGGAGCACGGTCTCGTCGAGCACGTGCCGCCGGGCCTCGGCCGCGACATGCTCCGTGACGATTTCGACCGTCGCACCACCCGCGAGCGTCGCCCGCAGACGAAGCGGCTCGCCCACGGCGGCATGGACCTCGAGATCGACCGGCGTCCGCCGCTTTGGCACGGCAGACTCGAACGAGCCGCGGAGCCGCGAGGTCACCTGCGGGTCGTGCGTCTTCCAGACCGTCTGCCCCGCGCGGACCTTCCCCAGATCG
>DHLZ01000220.1:0-7804 GCA_002405515.1 Planctomycetaceae bacterium UBA4655 | reverse complement strand
GCCAGCGGCCGCCACGGCGGATCGCGTAGACGCTGCCGCCGATCATCGGCCGCTCGTTCTCCTTGTCGCGGTCGAGCCGGCCGCAGTCGATCGCGATGCCGTCGCCCCGCTTGAGCGGCGCCGCAAGCTCGATTGTGACGTGGTCTTCCCCGACGCCGACGACGGAGCCGAGCCGCACTCCCCGCTTCGCGCTCGAGATCGCCGGCACGAGCGACTTGTGGTCGATGCCGCCGAGCCAGCCGTGCGAGAAGCCCCGCGAGAACGCGAGCTCCATCTCCTCGATGGCCTGTGGGGAAAGTGTCACCGGCATCGATTGCAGGCACTGGTCGATCGCCGTCCGATAGTGCCGCGTCACGGCCGCCACGTACTCGGGGGTCTTGAGCCGTCCTTCGATCTTCAGCGACGAGACCCCGGCCGCCACGAGCCCCGGCACGAGCTCCCACGCCGCGAGATCCTGCGGCGAGAGCAGATACCGCTGGTCGCCGAGATTTTCGTCGCGGCCGTCGCAGACGAGCTCGTAGGGGAGCCGGCAGGCCTGGGCGCACTGGCCGCGGTTGGCGCTCCTGCCGCCGAGCGACTCGCTCGTGAGGCACTGGCCGGAGTAGGCCACGCAGAGCGCTCCGTGGACGAAGACCTCGAGCTCGAGCGATGTCTTCGGCCGGATCGCCGCGATCTCGGCCACCGACAGCTCCCTCGCGACCACGACCCGCTCGATCCCGAGCGACTCGGCGAGGCGGATCGTCTCCGCGCTCGTGAGCGTCATCTGCGTCGAGGCGTGCAGGGGGAGCGTCGGGCAGATCTCCCGCACGAGCGTCGCCGCCCCGACATCCTGCAGGAGCACGGCATCGACGCCGGCCTCGGCGACGGCCGCCACCGCGTCGGCGAAGGCGTCGAGCTCGTCGGAGAAGACGAGCGTGTTGAGCGTGGCATAGCCCTTGAGGCCCCGGAGGTGGAGCGACCGCATCAGCTCCGGGAGCGACTCGACGGGAAAGTTCGTCGCGCGGGCCCGCGCGTTGAAGCCGACGTCGAGCCCGAAGTAGACCGCGTCGGCGCCGTTCTCGATGGCGGCCCTGACGCAGTCGAAGTCGCCCGCTGGGGCGAGCAGTTCGGGCCGTCTGTCAGCCATGGCCGTGCGCGAGCCATCGCTCCGCGTCGAGCGCGGCCATGCAGCCGGTGCCCGCGGCGGAGATCGCCTGGCGGTAATAGTCGTCGGCCACGTCGCCGGCGGCGAAGACCCCTTCGACGCTCGTGTTCGTGCGGAAGTGCTTCTTCCAGACGATGTACTTCTTCGGGGTGAGTTCGAGCTGGCCGTCGAGGAAGGCGGTGTTCGGCGTGTGGCCGATCGCGAGAAACACGCCGGATGCCTCGAGCGTCTCCTCCTTCGCCACCCCGGTCGTGCCCGCGAGCCTGACGCCCGTCACCCCCTTCGCGTCGTCGCCGAGCACTTCCGCGAGCGCGGTATTGAAGTGGATCTTGATCTTCGGGTCGTCGAAGGCACGCTGCGCCATGATCTTCGAGGCCCGGAACTGGTCGCGGCGGTGGACGAGATGGACGGTGCTTGCGAACTTCGTGAGGTAGGTCGCCTCCTCGATCGCGGAGTCGCCGCCGCCGACGACGACCAGCGGCCTGTTGCGGAATCGCGGCAGCGCGCCATCGCAGACGGCGCAGGCGCTCACGCCCCGGTTCTTGAAATGCTCCTCGCTCTGGAGACCCAGCCAGTTGGCGCTCGCGCCCGTGGCCACGATCACGCACTTCGCCTTCACCTCCCCCCCCTCGCTCGGGAAGAGCGTGAAGGGCCGCTTCGAAAAATCAACTTTCAGGATGTCGTCGGTGACGATCCGCGTGCCGAAGTTGACCGCCTGCTGCCGCATGAGCTCCATGAGCTCGGGCCCCGTCACGCCGTGCCCCTCGTGGGGCGGCATCATCCCGCGACGCTCGGGCGGAAGCGACGAATCGAGGAACCCGCCGAGGTCGCCCGCCGGGAAGCCGGCGAAGTTTTCCACCTCGCTCGTGAGCGCGAGCTGGCCGAGCGGGAGCGTGCCGGCCATCCGGTTCTTCTCGCTGATCGCACCCTCGAACACGAGCGGCTTCAGCTGGGCTCTCGCCGCGTAGATCGCCGACGACCATCCGGCAGGTCCGCTGCCGATGATGACGAGTGTCTCTTCCGCGGGGGCTGCCATGCTGGTCTCCTTGGGGGTCGAGGGGTTCGGGGCCGTGGACCCCAGATCATCGCCGAAGGGCGGTCCGACCGAAAGCCCGGGCCCGCGAGCCCGCCCTACGTCCGCAGACGCTTGAAGATCGCCTCGGGAAGAAGCCGCACGACGAGCAGGATCCACCGCCAGAACCAGGGCGTGTAGAGGACGTCGCGACGGCGGTCGATCGCCCGCACGATGTCGAGTGCGACGCGGTCGGCATCGGCCACGAGCCACGACCGGCCCACGCCGAGGGCCCGCAGCATCGGCGTGTCGACGTAGCCCGGCTTCACCGTGAGCACGGCGACGCCCTTGCGGTGCAGCCGCGCCCGCAATCCCGAGCAGTAGGCCGTGAGGCCGGCCTTCGCCGAGCCGTACGTGAAGTTGCCCGGCCGGCCGCGGTCGCCGGCGACCGACGAGATGGCGCAGAGGAACCCGCCGGACCGCTGCTCGAGGTGCGCCGCGGCGGCCGAGAGGATGATCGCCGCGGAAGTGAAGTTCGCGTCGATCACGCCGCGGGTCTCCTCCGCGGAGAGCAAGCGATCCTTTTCGGGCGGGCTCCAGCCGTGGCAGACGATGACGCCGTCGAGCGGTCCGCCCGCCGACGCGGCGGCCTTCGTCACGATCTCGAAGGCGTCGCCAAACTCGGTCGCGTCGAGCGGCAGCGACACCACCCGAGAGGCCCCATGGGCCCGCAGCCCCTCGGCTACCTGCGCAAGCCGGCCGGAATCGCGGCCGGTCACCACGAGCAACCAGCCGCGGCCCGCGAGAATCCGCGCGACGGCCTCGCCGATGCCGCTCGTCGCCCCGACCACGAGCACGCGGCGGGGCTCGGCGGAAGTAGGCTCGCGTTCCATCGCCGTATCGTACTACCGCAATCGGCCCGCGTTACGGAAGCCCGAGGCGCGAGCCGAGAGGGGAGCCGAGGAAAGCCCCGCGAGTTGATGGAGCGTCAACGCCCCTCTCGGCTTGCGCCTCGGGCTTCCGGTCATTTCCAGCAATCGCCTGCAGGGAAACTTGCGCCTCGGGCTTCCACGTCGGCCATCCCAAACCGCCACGCCGATGCTGAACGCCGCGGGGGCGGCTGTGGAGGAGCCTCAGGCGTATCCTCGCCGAAGCGACGGAGCAGCCGCCACCGCGGCGGCAATGCGGCGTCGTTCGGGCGGGTCCGTGACCGGCCATCCCAAACCGCCACGCCGATGCTGAACGCCGCGGGGGCGGCTGTGGAGGAGCCTCAGGCGTATCCTCGCCGAAGCGACGGAGCAGCCGCCACCGCGGCGGCAATGCGGCGTCGTTCGGGCGGGTCCGTGACCGGCCATCGACGTGCGGAGCGGGCAGCAGCCGATCAATCTACCAGTAGATGTGCCGCAGGAACCGCTCCCGATCGGCCGAAGGCAGCCCGTCGATTCTCGGGATCACGTAGCGATCGTCGTCGCCGTCGATGAGGAGCTTCCCCTCGGGGCCGTAATCGACCGCCTGGCTCTGCGTCCACCGCATCGTGAAGCGACGGCGGCCGACGTCGGTCTCGACGTCGCAGTCGAGGTAGCCGTGGGAGAGCTCCATCGAATGGATCCTCGTGATCGTCCGCACGAGCGAGCGGCGGGCGACCGCGGCGACCGCGGCGGCCTTCGTGCCGTCGTCGAACGCGGCGAGCGAGCGGATCATGCCGATCTCGATCTCCTCGCCCGACTCGTTCCAGCCGCGGACGGAGAGGTATTCCTCCGGACGCGTCGCCGGCAGGCACCGCACGACGAAGACGCCGGTGGTGACTGCGCCGTCGCAGCGGCAGTCGATGCGGTCGTTCTCGGCGAACTGGAGGCTGTCGCGGCCCGGCTCGAGCCAGCGGATCGAGCCGGCAGGAGCCGCCGGCGACGTCGCGGCCACCGCGCCGGCATCGCCATCCGGCGTCGGGCTCTCCTCGACGAGCAGCGTGTCGATGGTCGGCTGCTTCGTGACCTGCGTCTGGATCTTCACGAGCCTCGCGTAGAGCCCGTCGGCCGCGAGCAGCTCGGCGTGCGTTCCCTGCTCGACGAGCCGGCCACGGTCGAAGGCGAGGATCCGGTCGGCGTTGCGGAGCGTCGAGAGCCGGTGGGCGATCGCGATCGTCGTGCGGCCGCGGACGAGCACGGCGAGCGCCTCCTGGATCGACTTCTCCGCCTCGGCGTCGATGTTGCTCGTGGCCTCGTCGAGCACGAGGATCGCGGGGTCGTAGAGGAGCGTGCGGGCGATCGAGAGCCGCTGCTTCTCGCCGCCGGAGAGCCCGGCGCCGTGCTCGCCGAGAAGCGTCTCGTAGGCGAGCGGCTGACGGCAGAGAAAATCGTGGGCGCCCGCCGCCTTCGCCGCGGCGAGCCCCTGCTCGACGGTCGCGTCGGGGCGGCCGTAGGAGAGGTTCTTCCAGATCGTGCCGCGGAAGAGGAACGAATCCTGGAAGACGACGCCGAGCCTGCGGTGGAGGTCGGCCCGCGCGACGTCGCGGACGTCGATCCCGTCGATCTCGACGCTGCCCTCCTGCACGTCGTGAAACCGGGCGAGGAGGTTCACGAGCGTCGTCTTGCCCGAGCCGCTGCGGCCCACGATCCCGACCATCTCGCCCGGCGCCACCTCGAACGACACGTCCCGCAGCACCGGCTGGTTGCGGTCGTAGCCGAACGTCACGTCGCGGAAGCGGATCCGGCCCCGCGGCGCGTCCCAGGTCTTCGGCGAGGCGGGGTCGGAAATCGACACCGGCGCGTCGAGCAGTTCGAGCACCCGCTTGCTGCCAGAGAGGAAGCTCGTCAGCCAGGTCGTGAAGTGGGAGAGCGCGCCGAGCGGCGAGTAGAACATCGCGAGGTAGGCGAGGAAGGCGATGAGCTGCCCGAGCGTCATCGTGCCCCCGAGCACGTCCCGCCCCCCCACGTACCAGACGATCAGCCCGCCGAGACTGAAGACGAGCTGCATCGCCCCCGCATAGCTGGCGTTCGTGTACTCGACCCACCGCCGCCACTGCCGCAGGTGGTCGCTCGCGGAGCGGAAGCGGTCCCGCTCCCGCGGCTCCTGGCCGAACGCCTTCACGACCCGGATGCCCGAGAGCATTCCGGAGAGCACGGCCATCTGCTTGCTCGAGGCGTCCCAGAGCCGGTAGTGCCGCGGGTAAACGTGCCTCCAGAAGACCCACGATCCGAGGATGACGAGCGGCACCGGGATGAGCGTGAAGGCAGCGAGCTTCGGGTTGATCCAGACGAGCATCGCGCCCACCCCGACGAGCTGCACGATCTGGAGCAGGAACCCGCCCGTGATCTGGTGGACGAGCCCCTGCACGGCCTCCGAGTCGTGGGCGACGCGGCCGACCATCGACCCGACCTGGTGGCGGTCGTACCAGGAGAGCGAGAGAGCCTGCAGCTTTGTCACCATCTCGCCGCGGAGCGTGCTCGTGATCCCGGTGCCGATCGCCGTCGCGATCCACCCCTTCCAGACGCCGACGAGCGACACGACCACCCGCGAGAAGGCGAGCGCGAGCACGACGAGCAACAGCGCCGTCCGGAAGTCGGGGGATCCTTCCGCCGGGCCCGTGCCGCCGGCAAGCACACCATCGACCATGTACTGCTGCAGCTTCGGGGGCACGAGTTCCGCGACGACCCCGAGCAGCGTGAGCCCGCAGAGGGCCGCGGCCCCCTTCCAGTGCGGCCGCAGAAGCTCCGCGACCCGCGACAGGATCCGCCCCTTCTGGAGGCACCGCGGGCAGTTCTCGGCGTGGGGCTCGAGCCGAAGACGGCAGGACGGACAGCGTTTCGGGCCGGCGATCGCGACGGCATCGACCTCGATCGACCGGTCGGGGAGCGACCCGGTGGCCCCGTCCAGGCCCGAAGCCTCGCGGGCCTGCTCGAGCCCCCTGGCGACCGCGTGGAAGCGGGTCGCCATCGAGCTCGAATAACGGAGCAGGTCAAGCCACGCCCCCGCCGCCCGCACCTGCAGCGTGCCCCCGCCGACCCCCGCGACGCTCCGCACCTCGGAGACATCGCTCCAGGAGACCACCCGATTCACCCCACGCGAAACACCGCCGTCGCCCGCGGGCTGCTCCGGATCGGCGACCACCGCCAGGTGGTCCCGGGTGACCGAGAGCCACTCCCGGCCGGGCCGGCCGTCGAGCGAAACATCGGTATCGACCGACAGCAGGACGGGCCGGTGGTTGAGCCCGGCGTCGTCGAGCAGCCGCAGGATCCGACCGGGGAGCCCCGCCCCCGACCCCTGCCAACCTTCGGCGTCGCCAGTTGGCACCCGCGGAACGGCTGCCGTACCATCAATTTTTGATGTCATTCCAACCGCAGTCCTGCGGGCTCTGAACCTTCCCTGGACACTCCCATGGCATACACGAAATACGCACGGCTCGTCTCGTTTGTTTGCGGCATCGCGGCCATCACCGCGGTACTTTCGTGGCCGGCGGCCGCCGACGAGGCCGGCTTCGAGGCCCTCTTCGACGGAAAGAGCCTCGGCGGCTGGAAGGCGAGCGAAAACGAGGACAGCTGGAAGATCGTCGATGGAACGATCGTCTGCCACGGTCCCCGGAGCCATCTCTTCTACGTCGGCCGGGGGGACGAGCCGGCGTCATGGAAGAACTTCCACTTCAAGGCGGAGGTGATGACGAAGCCCAAGGCCAACTCGGGCATCTACTTCCACACCAAGTTTCAGGAGAGCGGCTGGCCGTCCATCGGCCACGAGGCGCAGGTCAACAACAGCCATGCCGACCCCGTCCGCACCGGCAGCCTCTACAGCGTCGTCAAGAATTTCACGCCGCCGGTGAAGGACGACGAGTGGTTCACCGAGGAGGTGATCGTCGAGGGCAACCGGATCGTCATCAAGGTGAACGGAAAGACGATCGTCGATCACGTCGAGAAGACCGAGGAGGTCAAGGACGGCCGCAAGCTCTCCAACGGCACCTTCGCCCTCCAGGCCCACGATCCCGGCAGCGAGGTCCACTACCGCAACATCCGCGTGAAGCGGCTGCCCTGACGCGAAGTCCCGCCGTCCGCACTCGTCCGGCGGGCGGCCACGGACGGGGCCCCGCGCTGCTTCAACGTGCCGGGAAACGGTCTTTCGGCGGGCCGGCGCATTCCGGATAATGGGTTTTTCCGGGGCCTCATTCCCGGCTGGCCACCGTACACACTGGAGCGATCGCCATGATCAAGACGGCATTTCCGGCGGGAATTCGCGACGACATCACGCAGTGCATCGGACGGACGCCGCTCGTGCGGCTGCGGCGGGTCACCGAAGGCTGCGGCGCGACGGTGGTGGGCAAGATCGAGAACATGAATCCTCTCTGGAGCGTGAAGGACCGGATCGCCTGCGCGATGATCGACGCGGCGGAGCGGGATGGGCGCATCGGGCCCGACACGGTCGTGATCGAGCCGACGAGCGGCAACACGGGCATCGGCCTCGCCTACGTCTGTGCCGCCCGCGGCTACAAGCTTCGCGTGACGATGCCCGAGAGCATGAGCCTCGAGCGGCGGCGGATGCTCAAGGCCCTCGGGGCCGAACTCGTCCTGACGCCGGCGGCCGAGGGGATGCCCGGCGCCGTACGGCACGCTGAGGAGATCAGCCGGTCGAGCTCCCAGTTCTTCATGCCGCAGCAGTTCAAG
>DHLZ01000082.1:585-2700 GCA_002405515.1 Planctomycetaceae bacterium UBA4655 | reverse complement strand
GTGTTCTCCTGCTTGCCCGCCTCGATCCACCTCGACAAGCCCTCGCGCCGTTCATCCAGAGTGCGGCGGGCTTCCTCCCGCTCGGCTTGCTGCTCCGCTTCAAACTCTTGCCCCACGTAGCGGGCAAACATCGCTGCGGCGGCCGCCAGGCTCAGGCAGATCACGAGGACAGTGGTTTTTCGCATGGCAGCCCGTGAGCGGGGGTTTCGCAGCGTAAAAGCCTACCCATCGGCGACGGCATCTTCGACGATCTGCCAACCTGCATTGTGGCCGCGCAGCGTGGCGTCTGCAGGGAGTTGCATCCGTCGCAACTCGCACAGCCGTCACGACCGGCCGCCGATCAGGCAGGCTTTCTGACCTAGAGTTCGGGAGATTCCCCGAGCGTTGGTGCCGCATGAGCCTGCTGACAGACTTCACCGCCTACTTCGTCGTGGGATGGTTCTGCGCGGGGGCGTGGCTGGTCTTCGACTCGATACGTCCATCGGCGAGGGGCTGAGTGAAAGGGTGTTTGTGAGGCGAACTCCGATGAACATTCCTGATCTGCCGCCTTGGTTCGACAACGAGTCCGACGACCCTGACGAGGTGTCGTGCGAGGATTTCGACACGCCGTACGACGAGTAGCCGCATGCCTACACCCTTCTGGATCGCCCTCGTCCTGTCAGTTCTCGCTGGGATTGCAGTCTTGCTGGCGAAGCCGACTGGCCGGAAGCACAGGTCGTCGGCTCCTTGGCGTGGCCAGATCAAGCCGCCGCCACCGCCGCCGTGAAATTCTGGTGGTAGGCCGCAGAAGAATCCGGCCCTACACCACCCCCGACCGCACGGCCCACACGGCTGCCTGAGTCCGGTCATTCACGGCCAGTTTCCGGAGCAAGTTCTGGACGTGTTCTTTCACAGTCTCGACGCTGATTTCAAGCGACCGGGCGATTTCTTCGTTGGACAGCCCGAGAGCCACATGGGAGAGCACTTGGCTTTCCCGG
Organism: Planctomycetaceae bacterium UBA4655; assembly: GCA_002405515.1. Taxonomy (GTDB): domain Bacteria; phylum Planctomycetota; class Planctomycetia; order Pirellulales; family UBA1268; genus UBA4655. The sequence goes on along the minus strand of DHLZ01000082.1, from coordinate 1,723 downwards.
GGTGTAATTCTCGCCTCGCTCGTTGCTGCATTCGGCCTACCCGCCATCGAAGCAACAACCCTGCGGAACGGCCCGGCTTCCATGGCACTCGTTCCGGCCGCTGCGTTCTCGACGGCCGTGACGAGTTCCTTCTGGGAAACGCTCTTCAACAGGAAATCCGAGGCCCCGGCGGCTTTTGCTCGCGCTATGTAGGTCGGGTTTTCAACGGCCGAGAGCATGATCACCTTCGTGGCCGGCATGCTCTTCTGGATTTTCCCTGCCAGCTCGAACGCATCGCCGCCCGGAATGGCAGCGTCCAGAAGCACCACTCGCGGCTCGTGTTTCTTGGCGAGCGTGAGGGTGCTGGGCGCGTCTATGGCTTCCCCGACGATCTTGATGCCAGTTTTCTCCAGCATCGCCCGTAGGCCCGCCCGGATGAGTTCCTTCGGGTACGCAATCAGCAGGGAAATCGAGGAGGGCATGGGCAGGTGGGAGTTGAGGCGGGAGATAAAAACGAAAATATCCCCGGCCGGTCACCGTTTCGCCAGCAATCGGTCTTTCTCGGCCCGGCGCAGCCTCTTGATGGCCGCTTCCCGCTTCAGGGCCGCCGATTTGGACTTCTGGGGTTCGCTGTAGGCCAAGGCCACGGGAAGCCGGCTGCGGACGCCTTGCCGGCAGCGTGGGCCTTCAGCCGCTTGGGCATGTCGTTGGTGATCCCGGTGTAAAGCGAGCCGTCCGAGCAGCGGAGGAGGTAGGCGAGCCAGCGGGAGTGCGAGGGGCGGCGGCTGGTAGGCATGGGCGCCGATCATGGCTCCCGGTCTAGGCCGCTGAACAGGGCATGGAGGGCGGCGAGGACATCGGGCGGCAAGGAAACGATGCGCCGGCGAAAGTTTTCGGGTAAGTCGTCCCACGCGGCGACCCGGCCGGATTCACGCACGAAAGCGGGGATTTCGCCGACTGCACACAAATGTGCACACTCCGACTCGGTGTCCGCGGTTTTCGTCGGCACAACCTGCAATCGTTCGAGTCCTATATCGCCTATTAGGCCGCCTTCCGCACGCCTCGCGCACGGAGTTGTTCTACTACCCAGAGCACGATGTTGTTGACAGTGGTTTTCGGCTGACTGAGCGCTACCACGGCCCCACGGAAGCCCGAGGCG
>DHLZ01000082.1:0-233 GCA_002405515.1 Planctomycetaceae bacterium UBA4655 | reverse complement strand
TTGGCAAAACAGCGTCCATTCCAAGCGTCTTTGAAATGACTCGGGCGTAACTCGCAAATCTCGCCTGCCCCGGGCGGTGGAACGGTCGTTTTCGCCGTGTTTTCCCGGGCGCAAGCCGGTGCAAGCATGCTTTGCTAGCAGATGAAAAAAGTGTTGGGCCCCGGAGGATGGAAGGGTGTTCTGGAGACCGCCCCGTCCTCACGGAGGCCCAACGCCATGATCGTCTCACAGGA
>DHLZ01000074.1 GCA_002405515.1 Planctomycetaceae bacterium UBA4655 | reverse complement strand
AGCCCGTGCGTCAGCCATGCCGCTGATCACCCTCGACTGCCTGCAGGCTCGCTATGGCGTCGAGCCTTCCAGTCTCGACGGCCCCTCGGGGCTTGCGACCACGTCGGTCGGCGGAGGCACGTTCAACGTAAACGCCTTCCTCGGAGCGGGCCGCTACTACGGCCACACGACGCCGATCACCGGCCAGAACACGATCACGACGAACCTCGAGGCGGGCCATGTCTGGAACGGCCACGAGGCGCTCACGCACGTCACCTCGTTCACCCAGGGCGCGGGGGCGTGGGGCGGCGGCGCCGTCGCGCCGCTCTACGACCGCCATGCCACCTGGGCCGGCCACCTCATCGGCGGCCGCCAGACCGTCGCGAATCCCTCGATCAGGCAGCAGGGGATCGCCTACGGCACCGATCTCCGGAGCGCCGCCATCGCCACAGTCTGGTCGGGGTCGGCCTACGCCACGGGCTTCGACATCTCCTCCAACACGCTTCTCACGGCCTACGACGCCTCGTTCGGCACGGCCGACGTCATCAACTCGAGCTTCGGTGACAGCGGCGACCCGAGCGGCACCAGCTCTCTCGCCTGGATCGCCGACGCCTACTCCTTTTTCAGTCCGACGACGACGTACGTGGTCAGCGCGGGCAACGACGGGTGGTTCGGAACGAACACCGTCGGCTCTCCCGGGTCGGCCTACAACACGCTCACGGTCGGGGCCCTGGGGGCCGCCAACACATTTGACTCGGTCGCGAGCTTCAGCAGCCGCGGGCCGCAGACGTTCGGATACTTCACGAACGGCGGCTACGTGACCGTCGCCGGCGTGCGGGCGGCCGTCGACATTTCCGCGCCCGGCGAATCGCTCACGAGCGGCTTCTACGGCGGCCAGACCGGCGGCAACAACACGTCGCTCGCCGGATCCGTGAATCTCGGCAGCACTCCCGCGGCCTACTCGGCGAGCATCGCCGGCACGAGCTTCGCGGCCCCGATCGTCGCCGGCGGGGCCGCCCTCGTGGCAAGCGCCGCCAAGACCCTCGCACCGCTCGCGAGCAACACGAACGCCAGCCAGAGCATGGTCGTGAAATCACTGTTGCTCACCGGGGCCGACAAGACGACCGGCTGGAACAACGGCCAGCAGAACGTGACGGTCGGCGGAACCACGTTTCTTCAGACGACACAGTCGCTCGACTGGGCCGCCGGCGCCGGCCGCATGAACCTCAACAAGACGTTCGACATCCAGCTCAACGGCCAGATCGACGTCTCGGGCTCGACGGGCCTGCTCGGCCCGGTCGCGAGGCGGGGCTGGGACTACGGCAGCGCGATCCTCGGCACGAACAACGACTACATCATCGATACCCAGCTTTTTGGAAGCTCCACGTTCACGGCGACGCTTTCGTGGATGCGGGCCCGCGACTTCGACGGCTGGTTTCTCTACGAGTACGCGCAAGCCGATCTCGGCCTCTCCGTCTGGGCCCTCGACGCGGCCAACAACTTCACGACGCTCGTCGCCCGCTCCGCGAGCCAGTACAACACGGTCGAGCACCTCTCGTTCACGCTGCCCGCCTGGGGCCGCTACGGGCTGCGGGTGGAGTATGCGTCGAACACGTTCGACAACATCGGCGGCCGGTGGGGCACGGCCGCGTTTCCCCAGTCCTACGGTCTCGCCTGGACGGCCGTGCCGGAGCCGGCCACCGTGATCCTCGCCGGCATCGCGGCGATTGTCACCACCTGGTCTCGAGCCCGACGCCGCTGCCGCCGTTGACGGCCATCGGCATGAGCCGCACCTCGAGGCCCGCCACGTTCAGGTCGGTCTGATTGACGGCCATCATGCTCGCGAACGCGATGTACCAGCCGAGGAAGGCCTGCGAGGGGTAGTGGGCGTCGTCGGTGATCCGCGAGAAACCGACGAACGTCGAACAGACGTAGAGCCCTCCCTTCAACCAGGGGTCTTCGCACATCCCGGCGGCGGCGAGGAACGGGATCGCGCCCACGAAGGCGTGGCCGCTCACCCCGTTGTCGTCCTGGAAGAACTTCCAGCCGCTGTTGACCGACTCGTTGTCGGAGGGCCGCGAGCCCCCCGTGGCCAGTTGCATGACGTAGACCGGCGGCGCCCCCACGACGAACATCCGAAGCGACCGCGTGCCCCATTGGCCGATGAGGTCGCCGGCGGGCCGCCCCTCGAACACGTAGCCAGTGACCGCCGCCACGCCGAAAACCGACAGCGCGTAGCGGCCCTCGCCGATGTCCTTGACGCCGGAGAAGAACGTCCCGAGGTCCGACGGCGTCACGCTCCTCTGCCAGGCCTGCTGCATCGTCTCGTCGAAGCCGGTGTTGGCCATGAGCGCGCCGGCGCCGAAGGCCGCGGTCAACCCGGCGAGGCTCTCGCAGGAATAGAAGTTGCGGTAGTCGTCGGCGACGACGTACGCCGCCCGCGACAGTCGCGGATGACGGCTGCCGGCCCACGGCGGCTGCGGCGGCCCCGGCAGCCGTTCCTGGAGCGGCGGCAGCGAATAGATCATCTCCTCAGGGGCCGCCATGCGGGAGGCGAGGGCGGCGGTCAGCCGCCTCGATTCGATCGAGTCGGACGAGGCATCCTGCCAGTGACCAACCCGTTCGACGCCGGCGACGACGTCGAGCGGCAGCCGGTCGGGAGCCGATTCCCCCTCTCCGGCGAGCGACTGCGTCTCGATGCCGCCCTCGAGCCAGGCCCCGCCCGCCGCGGGCACGAGCCGGACGATTGCCCGGTGTCGCTCCACCGGCCAGTGCGGCCACGAGGCGGATCGCACGGCCATCGACCGCTCGATCCAGGACGATTCGATGACGCCCGGCCGCGGCGGCACCGACGTGAAGTCGGGCTCGACGATCCGTGCGATCGGCCATTCGGAGGCGACGGTCGCCAGGGCGCGTTGCCAGAGCCTGCGGCCGTCCGCGTCCGAAAGGAACACGCCGTCCGTGTCCCGCACCGTCGCCACCTCCGGCAGCGGACGTGGCTCCGCGACACGGACGGCTTTGCTTGCCGAGTCCCCTTCGCCCGCTCCGCCGACCCGCGCGAGCAGCACCGCGACGGCCAACGCCCGACGGAGCGGACGCGACGGGGCCGGTCGCGAGCAATTGAGTGGCGTCTGCATTGGCGTCGAGGCTCTGGGCCGCACCCTGCCCTCGGGCCGATCGTTCACGACCGGGGAGAGGGCAGCGGACATTCGCGGGACTCTCCCAGCCGCGGGCGACCGGGGCAAGTGGATTTTCACCGCGAAATACCCTGGGAATCCGCCGGGGCGCTGCGGATGAAGACCTCGACCTGCTGCCCCACGAACAGGCTCGGCCGGCCCCGGCCCTCGGCCGTCGTCGGGTCGAACTGGTAGATCACCTGGAGAACGCGGGTGTCGACCCGCTCGGTGTTGTCGCCGGTGAGCGACTTCTTCGGCACGACGAACGGCTCGACCCGCACGAACGACAGCGGATACCGCTGCTGGAGATCGCCCCGCGGCACCGCCGTCGCCTCGGCGCCCGAACGAAACCTGGGGATGTCGAACTCGTCGATATCGACGCGGACGTGGAGCTTCTCGACGTTGCCGACGATCACGAGCGGCTGCCCCGGCGGCGCCCCGACGAACTCGCCCGGCCTCACGTTCACCTGGAGCACCCGGCCGCTCACGAGCGAACGAACCGTCAGCCGGTCGATGTCGATCTCCGTCTTCGCCACCTCCGCCTCGGCCTGCGATATCTGGGCCCGCGTCACGTCGCGGTCGTACTCCCACGAGCCGGCCTCGAGCAGCTTCAGGTCGGCCTGCGTCTTTTCCACGGCCGCCTTCGCCGCCACGACCGCCTCCCGCTTCTCGACAAGCTCCTGCTCGGTGGTCACCTTTTTCGCGAACGTGTCCTCCGATCGTTTCAGGGCGTCGGCGGCGGCGACCAGCTTCGCCTTCGCCTCGTTCACCTGCGCGACCAGCACGGGGATTTTTTCCTGGCGTGGCTCGGCCTCCAGCCGCAACAGCTCGCTCCGCGACATCGACACGGCCGCCCGCTTCACGGCGAGCTGCCCGCGCAGTTCGCGGTCGTCGAGTCGAAACAGCGGCGTGCCCGGCTCGACGGCGTCTCCCACCTTCACGAGCACCTCCACGACGACGCCCGCGAGCGCCGAGCCGACCGCGATGTTCTCGGTCTGGGCCTCCACCACTCCCGCGGCGGCGAGCGTGTCGCTGAACGGGCTCCTCGCCGGCTCGATCGGAGGCGGGGGATTCCGCGAGATCATCCGCGTGCTCCAGACGAACCAGCCGGCGAAGCCCAGGAGCGCGAGCCCCGCGAGCGGGAGAATCACCTGCGTGAGGAAGTCCCCCCAGGTCCGCGGCCGCTCGATGACCCGCGAGTCGGCCTTCATGAAACACCCGCGGCGTGCGGGCCTCCGGCGACCGACTCGATCCGGCCGTCCTCCATCGATGCGATCCGGTCGGCGAACGCGTAGACGCGGGAGTCGTGCGTCACGACGATCACGGCCCGATCGGGCTGGACCGCGATCCGTTCGATCAATTCCATGGTGATCCTTCCATTCTCGGCGTCGAGGGCGCTCGTCGGCTCGTCGCATACCAGCAGCCGCGGCTCGTGCACGAGCGCCCGCGCGATGGCGACCCGCTGCTGCTGCCCGCCCGAAAGCTCGGTCGGGAGGCTCGTGAGCTTGTCGCCGAGGCCGAGTTCGTCGAGCACCCCCGCGGCCCGCTCGACCGCCCGCGACCGCTTCCAGCCCGCGATGAGCAGGGGCACGGCCGCGTTCTCCGCGACCGTGAGCGCCGGCAGCAGGTTGTACGACTGGAAAACGAATCCGACGTTGTCGCGGCGGAAACGGACCTTCCGCCCGTTGCCCATGGCCACGAGATCCTGGCCGAGCACGACCACCTCGCCGTCGGTCGGCTGGAGCGTGCCCGCCACGATCGACACGAGCGTCGTCTTCCCGCAGCCGCTCGGGCCGACGAGCATGAGCAGCTCGCCGTAGGGCACGTCGAGGTCCACCCCCCGCAGCGCGAACGTGGCCGACTCGCCGGCGCCGAACCGCTTCGTGACGCCCCGCACGCGGACGGCGATTTCCCCGCCACGGTCGATGCTCGGCGAGGTTCCAGTCACAGGCTCATCCTCGGAACACGATCGCCGGATCGACGACGAGCGCCTTGCGCACCGACAGGAGGCTCGCGAGCAGCACGATCACGAACACGGCGGCGGCGGTGATCACGAGCACCTGCCAGGGCATGAAGAACGACAGCCGCGAAAGATTGCGGGAAACATACCCGAACAACGCCGCCAGGCCGACGCCCACACCGTAGCCGACGACGCCCACCTGCAGGCCCTGGAAGAGGACCATGAGGAGGATCGTCCAGTTGCTCGTGCCCATCGCCTTGAGCGCCCCGAACTGTCGGATGTTCTCGACGGTGAAGAGGTAGAAGGTCTGTCCGGCGATGGCGGTGCCGACGAGGAAGCCGAGCAGCACGGTGATTCCGAAGTTGAGCGGGATGCCCGTCTTCCGCAGGTAGTAGAAGATCGTCTTCCAGGTGAACTGGCTCTTCGTGAGCGCCAAAAGCCGCGTCTGCGCCCGGATCCGGCGGCAGACCTCATCGGCCGGCACGCCGGGATTCGGCTGCGCGAGGACGAACGAGAGCACCTTCCGCTCGGGCGGCGCGAACCGCACGGCCTGGCTGTACCTTGTGTAGACGATCGGGAAGCTCTGGAACGTCCGGCTCGCCTTCGTGATGCCGACGACCACGGCCCGGTGGTCGTTCATCTCGAACACGCGTCCGAGCCGGAACGGCTCGCCGGGCCAGATCCGCTTGTAGCCGGCGTCGTCGATGATCACCGCGTCCGGCGTCCGCAGCGCCGCGATCGAGCCCATGAAGACCTGCTCCGGCGAGCCGACGAGCGTCGCGTCGTCGATCCCGATCAGGATCATCTGCTCGTAGGTCCCCTCCTCGAGCCTCGCCCTGACGATCCCCTTGTAGAAGCGGACGGCCCAATCGACGCCCGGGACGCCCTTGACCCGGAAGAGTTCCGTGTCGGCCAGCGGCTTGATGTCGTCGACGAACTGCACGTTGCCGTCCATCACCCAGATCTCGGGCCCCTCGACGTCGCGGATCTGGCTGATCGTCAGCGACATCAGCCCGCAGAAGATCGACGACTGCTGCGCGATCAGAAGCGCCGCGAACACCACCCCGAACACGATGCCGAGGTACTTCACGCGATTCCCGACGAGCATCTTCCAGGCGATCCAAAGCATGCCGGAAGTGTACCGCACCGCCCACTCGGGCCATCCCGATACGGAAGCCCCACAAACACGGAAGCCCGAGCCGCGAGCCGAGAGGGGAGTTGCCGTGGCGTCCACTCACCGGGCGGGCGTCATTCCGACGGCGTTGCGAGCGAGGTTGTGCGTGACCGGACATACACGCACAGGGCTTCCTCAACGCCCCTCTCGGCTCGCGCCTCGGGCTTCCGTACCATCAGCAGCACGCTGGACCGTGAGGGGCTGCCCGTGCCATGTAGCCGGAGAAGCTGCCAAGCGAAGGGATGGATGCCGCGCGCGCAGGCAGCTCCGAGCGAGCGGAGGTCCGGAGGACCGCAGTGAGCGTCC
>DHLZ01000154.1:401-5024 GCA_002405515.1 Planctomycetaceae bacterium UBA4655 | reverse complement strand
CTCGCGGGGCCTTGTCAACGCCCCGCTCGGCTCCCGCCTCGGGCGTCTGGGGATTTCCAGCGATCGCCTGCAGGGCAACTCGCGCCTCGGGCTGCCGCGGAACCGTGGTGGCGATCAGTCAGCCAAAAACCGCCGTCCACTCCATCGTGCTTGGGGTAGTAGCGGTGAATCACCGCATCGGCCGGCCCCTGGTTCTGTTGCTTCTGCTTCCGCCAGCCGAACTCCCCCTTGACCGCGTCGGCTGTGAACACCAGTTCGCCAGCCTTCACCCGCACGCTCGTCGAATCGGGAATCGTCAGCTTGCCGTCGCGGATGCCCCCGCGGACAAACAGGGGGCCTTTCCATTCCTGAGGATCCCCGTTCTCGAGCACCACGTCGACCGCCTTGTAGTCGCCCGGCGACGGCACGATGGTCTGGTCTTCGGCCGCCCCGCACGGTGCGACCAACGCGGCCAGCCCAGCCACCAGGGCCAAGCCGCGGGCGAGCCGCAGGAGCGATGGCAGTGTCTCAGTGATGGAGGTCATCGGATGCTCCGGGGAATTGGGATGTTGCCGCTGGCTCGACGATTCCAAGGAAAAAATGAATTTCCCGGGCCGTGGGACCGCAAGCGAGGCACCCGGCGAAACACCCCCCTCCCGGGGCACGCGGCCCTCGCCCCAGGCTCTCGTTTCCCCGACACCCAGAAGTCTCGCCTCGCGACACAAGGCTGGTAAACTAGGGAAGTAGGTTTTGCGGCTCACGACGACAGCGGCAGTCAGGCGAAATGATCGCTTTCGTCCATGCCGATACACCAGATTGAAGGCACGGTCCTGCGATGAGAAGAGCCGCGTTCGCGATTTCGATGCTGCTGCTGAGCCAGGTGCTCGCGGCAACCGCCGCCGAAGCTCCCGCCGATGCCCAGGGCTTCGCGGAACTGGTGAAGCCGCTGCTCCGCCAGCACTGCATCGACTGTCACGGCCCCGATGTCCAGGAGGCACGTCTCCGCTTCGACACCATCGACGGCTTCCACCTGTCGGACCGCCATCTGTGGACGGCGATCCATGAGCAGCTGTCCGCGGGCGCAATGCCCCCCGCAGGATCGGAGCCCCCTTCCGCCCCCGCGAAAGGGGCCGCCCTTGCATGGATCGCCAAGGCACAGCGCGGCCTGGAGCCAGGGAGCGTGCGGCGGCTGAATCGCCGCGAGTTCGGCGCCGCGTTGCGGGACGTCACGGGCGTCACGGTCGACTTCGCCTACAGCATGCCGGGAGATGGCACGGTCGAAGGGTTCGACACCGGCGCCGAGGCCCTCCAGGACGCGGCCGACTCGGTGGCCCAGATGATGGAGATCACTCGGCGGGCCGTGGAGTCGATCCGGTTTCTCGAGGCTCCGCGGAGTGAAACCCTGCGCGTCGATCTGGTGAACGTCGCCCAAGATCCGCTCAGTGCCTTCGCTTCATGGGCGGACAAGGGCGTTTCCATCAAGAAGCTAGCGGCCATCGCCCGGCCCGGAGTCGGTGCCTTGCTGGAACCCAAATGGCCTAAGGATCGCAGCGAATCGTTTCTCAAGGTGCCCGTGTCTGCCGACAGGTGCGGCGTGACGCGGATCCGGTTCAGTGTCGGGTCCTTCTCGGCATTTCCGGAAGTGCCCAACCCGATTCTCTGGGTGGAGTGCGGCGGCAGAGTGCTCGATCGGCGGGAGATCACCGGGCCGACCGACCTGGAGTACCAGGTGCAGACCGAGGATTCGTTGATCACGTCCCAAGGGTTCCTCTCCGTGACGTTGGCTCCGCGGGTCGAGATCGGCTACCGCGTCCCGGGCTTCGAGAACGAAGACACCTCCGACCCGCGTCAATTGCCGGGGGGCATGGGACTGTTCCGGCCTGTGTGGAGCAAGAAGGAGCTCAAGGACCCGAGCCAGCAACCACGGCCATTCGTGGTTCTCAAGCAAATCGAATTGGAGCCCCGCTACGTCGCTGCCTGGCCGCCCGCGGAATGGCAGGTCGATCTGGGAGAGCTCTCGGATTCCCCGGCAAGCGCCGAAAAGCTGCTCACGCTGTGGATGGATCGGGCCTATCGCCGGCCGGTGCGGGAGCATGAACGAAGCCATTTTTTGAAGTTTTACCGGCGGCTGCGGGACGAAGGCCTCGCGTTCGACCCCGCGTTGCGGTCCACCTTTCAGGCGGTGCTGATGAGCAGCCCGTTCCGGCATTTGGATGCGACGGCCCACGAGGACCGGGTGATAGCCGACCATGCCGTGGCATCGCGGCTGAGTTTCATGCTGGTCGGCTCCCCGCCGGATGCAGACCTGCGTTCGCGGGCCGCCGCGGGCGAGTTGCGCCGGCCCGAGGTGCTCCAGGCGCAGGTGGAGCGACTGCTCGCGGATCCGCGGAGTTACACCGCGTTCGTGCGGCCGTTCGTCACGCAGTGGCTGGAACTCGATCAGCCGATCACGCTGGTGGACGATTATCGCGGCAAGGCAAGCTATCACTTCCGCCGCCATCTTCAGGACTCGATGCGCGAGGAGACCTTCGCCTACATCCAGCGTTTGCTGGCCGACGATCGGCCCGCCCGCGAATTGGTGTCGAGCGACTGGACGATGATGAACGACGCCTTGGCCCGCCACTACGGCTACGACGGCCTCCATGGCGGTCAGCTGCGAAAGGTGATGCTGCGGGCGAACGATTCCCGCGGCGGGGGCATCATGTCACACGCCGGCGTTCAATCGATGCTGTGCTGGATGGGCGATAATTGGGTGATCTATCGTGGGGCCTGGGCGGCCCGGAACATCCTCGACGCCCCTCCGCAGCTGCCGCCGTTGGCGGTGCCCGAACTGGATGCGAAATCCGAGGAACTCTCGAAGATGTCGCCCCGCGAGCTGATGGCGCATCACCGCCAGGACCAGAATTGTGCAGTCTGCCATACCAGACTCGACCCCATCGGCTTCGCGTTCCAGAACTTCGACATCAGCGGACGTTGGCGGAACGTGGAGTACGAGTCCTACGCCGTCGATGAACTGGATTCCAACGTCGCCTGGCGGGGCAAAGGCGCGACCCGCCCGGTGGACACGGTCGGGCAGCTGCCCCGCGGCGAGGAGTTTCGCACGTACGCGGAGTTCAAGGAGACGGTCGCGTCTCGATATCTGCAGGACACGGTGCGGGGCCTGCTGAAGAGCTTCATGCTCTATGCAACCGGACGCAAACCCGACATCGACGACATGGCGGAGATCCGAACGATCATGGAAACCCATGCCGCCGAGGGGTATCCGCTGCGAAAGATGCTGCTGGCAGTATTCCAGACCAAGGCGTTCTTGGATCACTAGGCGATTTCGTTCGATCTCCATTCAGGAAGGACCATGACCATGCATCCCGCCCATCTGCTCAGTCGCCGCGCCGTGATCCATGGGCTGGGTGCCACCCTGGCCTTGCCCGCCCTGGAGTCGTTTGGCGGGAAAACGCTGGCAGCGCAGCAGCAGCGGCCGGATCCCTCGCGGTTCGCCTGCTTCTACATTCCCGGGGCCATCAGCAAGTACTCATGGTTTCCCAAGGAGACCGGCTTCGACTACGCGATCGCCCCGTCGCACAAGCCGCTGGAGCATCACCGCGAGCGGTTTTCCGTGCTCACGGGCCTGTCCCATATCCAGGGACGAATCAGCGGTCATACCCATCCCTACAGCTGGCTGACCGGGCACAACATCAGCCTCATTCCCGGCTCGATCAGCAACACGATTTCCGTCGACCAGGTGGCCGCCTCGCACATCGGCCCCACGTATCTGCGGTCCTTGGTGCTGTCGTGGACGAGCGGCGTGGGCACCGCCACTCTCTCCCGGAACTCCCAGGGCGTCGACATTCCGGCGACCGACGACTATCGCAGCGTGTTCGAGAATCTGTTCCCGCCCGCCGACGCCGCCGAGGTCAAGAAGGCGCAGGCCCGATTGGCACACAATCGGAGCATTCTCGACACGGCGATGGAAAATGTCGGCGACCTGAAGCGAAAGCTGGGACGGATCGATCAGCAGCGGATCGACCACTATCTCCACTCGGTCCGCGACGTCGAGAAGCGGCTGATACAGAAGGAGGAGATCCTCGGCCATGGGCGGCCCGATTTCGATGCCTCCCAGGTTCGCCTCGAGCGCGAAGTCCGCAACAGCATGCGGGAGCACATCGAGTTGATGACCGACCTGATCGTGCTCGCCTTCCAGACCGACATGACGCGGGTCGCGACCCAATGCCTGGGCGGCGAAGCCGGGCCGAACTACGACGAGTACAAGGACTGGGCCCGCAAGGCCGGGGCGCCGTCGCGGGGCACGCATGACGTCCACCACAAGGGCGGCGGGGATCGCGGGGAGTCGAATCCCGACGTCATCGCCCTGGCCCATCGCGATGAAATGCTGTGTGCCTGCGTCGCCCGTTTCATGGACAAGCTGCAGGCCATCGAAGCCGCCGATGGATCCCTCCTCGACCACACCGTCATCCTCTTCGGCGGTGCCCAGATTTCCAGCCACGTCGGCACGAGCTTCCCGACGATTCTCGCCGGCGGCAACCGGCTGGGATTCAAGCACGGCCAGCATCTGAAGTGGCCGATCGACAAGCGGCCGATGTCCGACCTCTACCTCACGATCCTGCGGCAGCTCGGCTGCCCGGTCGA
>DHLZ01000154.1:0-196 GCA_002405515.1 Planctomycetaceae bacterium UBA4655 | reverse complement strand
GGGCTGCCCGTTTCCTTCGAGCGACCCCACCCCGTCGCCGGACGTTCGCTTCGGCCTTCCGGGCAATCCTGTTCGGCACGGCGAGTGCGGTGCGGATGGATCTACGTCTTGCGTGGCTCGGGCCTGCCCGTTTCCTTCGAGCGACCCCGCCCCTCGCCGGACGTTCGCTGCGCGACCAATCCGCTTCGCGGATCGG
>DHLZ01000201.1:8239-9161 GCA_002405515.1 Planctomycetaceae bacterium UBA4655 | reverse complement strand
TTGACGCCGCCGCCCCCGATGCCGCCCGCCCGCGGCTCGGCGCCATCTCCTTCTTGCACCGCTTCGGCTCGGCGCTGATCCACCATTTGCATCTGCACTTGTGTGCAACCGACGGCGTCTTCATGCCGGCTGCTGGCGGAGCAGGCTGCTGCGCCTCGCCGGCGTTCCTGCCCGCACGATCAATCACGTAGGCTGATCTGGCCACGGTCACCGAGCGGGTACGGCGCCGCGTGATCCGCTGGTTCAGGCTCGCTCACCTGCTCGACGCTTCTGCTGCTGCCGACATGATCGCCTGGGAGAACAGCGGGTTTTCAGTCGATGCGAGTGTCAGGATCACGCTCGTCGACCGAAACGTGCCGAGCTATTTTCAGAGTCTCGAACATCTCCTGCGGTATTGCGCCCGGCCCCCCTTCGCGCTCGAACGACTCTCCGTGATCCGCGGCCCATACGGCCGGATCGCCCGCATCCGTTACGTGCTGCACAGACACACAGCCGCCAACTGGGTCGGGCCTGGCCGCGGCCGCAAGTCCACGCGTCCGGGGGCCAATGGCGTCGTCGAACTCACGCCGTTTGAGTTTTTGGAACGCCTGGCCGATCTCGTCCCGCCGCCAATGTCGGCAAGCGTCGCGAGGCTGTGACCGGTGGGCATGCGAGTGACGGTCACGCCACGGGAGGCTGCTGCGACGCGAATCCAAAGCCCCGCTCCCACGACACGTCACGGATTGCCTGGGCCAAGCTGATGGCGCGGGTGGGGAGGAGTTTCCGCTCGAGTGCCCGAACTGCGGCGGTGACATCCGGCTCATTGCCTTCATCACGGCGCCGGGCCCGATCCGAAAGATTCTTACGCCCGTGTTGCTTCATACAGAGTGGCGAACCGCTCGAGCCACCGCCAGTCTCACCGGCCCGCCCACCGACTGGGGCG
>DHLZ01000201.1:0-8085 GCA_002405515.1 Planctomycetaceae bacterium UBA4655 | reverse complement strand
CCCGACGAACTGCCCGCGATCGACATCCACAACAGGCTCTGAGCGGTGCCGGACGCGACCCACGCATGTCGGGAAACTGCGAACTGGGACGCGGTCTGCGCACACGCGAGAAAAACGCCACCGAAGGGGGGGCGGGGCGTTTCGAGAAAACCGCTCCGGACGCCCGGGCCGCTCCTCCCGAGGCTCACGAGTCGCTCATCGGCCGGAAGACCGTTGAGGAAATGCCATGGACCGGGCTATCCTCTCGGCGGGGGATCGGTGGTCGGCGCCGCGGCCCCTGCGTTCAGGCTCCGCACGACCGACTTCCGGGCGACGGGCGTGAACATCGGCCTCGAATACCAGTTCTGATCGGGCTCGATGCGGTCACCGTGGTTTCTGCCTCCCAGGGGGGGCGTCGAGTCCGGGCTTTCCGCCGCCTCCCCGACTGGAGGCCGAATCGACCGAGTCGGCTTGCGACGATGTCACGCATGGCGGGGCGCCTTGCCCTCCGCTTCGGTACTGCTGACCGGCGGGCGCAGGCTGCCCGCGAGGGGATCAGACGCGGATCCGTTCGACCTTGCCCACCACAAGGCCGTAGCAGATGGCGCCGGCGAGGGCCGTGGCGGCGATGAACGTGATGGCCGGGGCGAAGTCGCCCCCCTTCACGAGCTGGCCGATCACGATCGGCACACCCACGCTCGCCAGGTTGCCCACGAAGTTGAACATCCCGCCGGTGAGGCCCAGGAGCCGCTCCGGTGCGATCGCCGACACCAGCGACCAGGTGATCGACGCCAGGCCGTTGCCGAAGAAGGCGAGCGACAGGAAGAGGATCACGAGCGTGGGGTTTTCGACATAGTTCGCCCCGATGATGCTCGACGAGATCAAGAGCCCGGCGATGATCGGCAGCTTGCGGGCCAGGCCGAGCGACCATCCGGCACGCACGAGACGGTCGGAAAGGATTCCCGAGCAGTTCACGCCCGCGAACGCGGCGAGAAATGGCACGGAGCCGAGCAGGCCCGCCTTGATGAAGTCCATGCCGCGAAAACCGACGAGGTAAGTGGGAAACCACGTCAGGAAAAACCAGAGCGTGGAGGTGAGGCAGAACTGCCCGAGGTAAAGCCCCCAGAGCTTCCGATGGGAGAGCACCGTGCCGAGGTCGGCCCAGGGGAAGCCATCGGCACTCGTCTTCTGCCTGGCGGCGAGATCGACGAATCCGCCGCCGGCACGGATCAGCGCGATCTCGGCGGCGTTCGCTGCTCGGCTCTCCAGCGGCTCACGGTAGAGGGCATACCAGACGGCCGCCCAGAGGACGCCCACGCCCCCGGTGACGAAAAACACCATCTGCCAGCCGAACGCATTCTGGACCGCGTAGAGCAGGGGAGAGAGACAGGCGAGGCCCACGAACTGGCCCGAGGTATAGAAACCGACGGCCGTGGCCCGCTCCCGCTCCGGAAACCATGTCGTCACGACTCGGCTGTTGATCGGATATGACGGCGCCTCCAGCGCCCCCACGAGCAGCCGCAGGCCGATCAGCCCCGCCGCGCTGCCCACGAAGCCCAGGCCGATCGTCGCGAGCGACCACAGGGCGATGGCGACCGGATACAGCACACGCGGTGGAATGCGATCAACGAGCCAGCCGCCGGGCACCTGCAGGGCTGCGTACGTCCAGCCAAAGGCGGCGAGGATCCAGCCCTTCTGGGCATCGTCGAACCCGAGGTCCTTCGCGAGCTGCGGGGCCGCGACCGAAAGATTGGCCCGGTCGAGGTAATTGATCACCACCGACACGAAGAGCAGCACCGCGACGAAAGAGCGGGCCCGCGTCGGCCGTTCCGCATGCTCGCTGCCTGGGCTTACCACTCGGCGAAGCTCCCGTCTGCATGCCGCCAGATCGGGTTTCGCCAGCGGTGGCCCACGGCAGCCCGTTCCTTGACGTACTCCTCGTTGACGTCGATGCCGAGGCCCGGGCCGCTTGGAATCTTCACGTAGCCGTCAGCGTAGTCGAAGACCTCGGGATTCTTGACGTAGTCGAGGAGGTCGTTGCCCTGGTTGTAATGGATGCCGAGGCTCTGCTCCTGGATGAAGGCGTTGTAGCAGTTGGCGTCGAGCTGCAGGTTCACGGCCAGCGCGATGGGGCCGAGCGGGCAGTGGAGGGCGATCGCCACGTCATAGGCCTCGGCCATCGAGGCGATCTTCTTGGTTTCCGTGATGCCGCCGGCATGTGACGGGTCGGGCTGCAGAATGTCGACGTGGCCGGCCTCGAGAATCTTCTTGAAATCCCACCGCGAGCAGAGCCGCTCGCCGAGGGCGATCGGGGCGCTCGTGAGCGGGGCGATCTCGGCGAGGGCCTCTGCATGCTCGCTCAACACCGGCTCCTCGATGAACATGAGCCGATAGGGCTCGAGCACTTTTACGAGCACCTTCGCCATCGGCTTGTGCACGCGGCCGTGGAAATCGACGCCGATCCCGAAGTGGGGCCCGAGCGCCTCGCGGATCGCCGCCACGTTGGCGAGCACCTGATCGACCTTGTCGTGGGTGTCGATGAACTGCAGCTCTTCAGAGGCGTTCATCTTGATCGCCGTGAATCCGCGGGCGGCCCGCTCCTGCGCCTGGGCCGCCGTCTCCCCGGGGCGATCGCCGCCCACCCAGGAGTAGACGCGAATCCGATCGCGAACCTTGCCGCCGAGCAGTTCATACACCGGCACGCCGAGCGCCTTGCCCTTGATGTCCCACAGGGCCTGGTCGATGCCCGCCAGCGCGCTCATGTGGATCGCGCCGCCGCGGTAGAAGCCGCCGCGGTAGAGGACGGTCCAGTGATCCTCGATCTGGCGCGGATCCTTGCCGATCAGATAGTCGGCCAGCTCATCCACCGCCGCGGCCACGGTCTGGGCCCGGCCTTCGACCACCGGCTCGCCCCAGCCGACGATGCCCGCGTCGGTCTCTACCTGCAAAAAGCACCACCGCGGAGGCACGATATAGGTCGTGAGCTTTGTGATCTTCATGGCCGAGACTCCTCAGGTTGGCCGGCAGCCGCGATAGGCGGCGACGAATGCGTCGCCGGCCCGGCGGACGTCGGCCGGGCTCACTCCGGGCTTGTAAAGCGCTGCGCCGAGCCCGAAGCCGTTCGCACCGGCGGCGACGAACGCCGCCATGTTCTCCGGTGAAACGCCCCCCACGGGCACGAGCGGCACGTCCCGCGGAAACACGGCCCGCCACGCCTTCGCCACGGCAGGGCCGATCTGCTCGGCGGGAAAGAGCTTGAGCATGTCGGCGCCGGCATCGAGCGCCGCAAAGCCCTCGGTGGGCGTGGCCACGCCCGGTGCGCTCCAGAGCCCGGCGGCCTTCGTGGTCCGGATCACGTCGGAGTTCGCGTTCGGCGACACGATGAGCGTGCCGCCAGCAGCGGCCACGGAGTGCACCTGCTGCGTGGTGAGCACGGTGCCCGCGCCGATTCGGGCTCGATCACCGAATGCGGCAGCGAGCCGGCGAATGCTCTCGAGCGGCTGCGGTGAATTGAGCGGCACCTCGATCACCCGGAAGCCCGCATCGATGAGAGCCTGACCGATGGCGACGGCCTCGTCGGGCACGACGCCACGGAGGATCGCGATCAAGGGCAGCGTCGTGAAGTGGGGATCAGCGGCACGCTGGTCAGCCATGCGCGGCTCTCCGGGGCGAATCGCCAGCAACAGACACCAGCCCCGCCGCCCTGGCAACCTGCCAGAGGCCCGCAGCCGCACTGTCGCCGAGCACACGGGCCTGGGGCACGCCGAAAGCCGCGACCGCCTCCGAGTAGCGTCCGCAGAGCGCGTCGTCGCCGATCAGCACGATCGCCGGCAGCGGCTGCCCGCGGTGCGTCGCGATCGCGCTCCGGATCTCTTCTCCCACGAGCAGTCCGGAGAGGTAGTCGAGCGCGGCGGCCGGCGGCAGTTCGCCCGTGAGATAGAGGCTGCGGGTCGTGAAGAGCCGCCCCGACACGCCTTCAGGGCCGCTCTCACGGGCGACGGAGAGCCCCCGGGCAAACGCGGCTGCCGTCGCGGCGGCGCTGATCGTGTCGGCTCCGGCCTCCCGTGCCGGCTTGCCGAGCAGCGAGTGGTGCCGGAGCAGGGCGAAAAGTTCGCCGGTCATGAATGTGTCAAAGCTGGTGATCCGTCCGCCACGCACCCGCACCCACTTGGAGTGTGTTCCCGGCAGCACGACGAGCGACTCGGTGGCGAGGGCCGGTTCCCGGGCGAGTGCGCCCACGATCTGCGTTTCCTCGCCACGTAGCACGTTTGGGAGCGGCCCGCGCCGGATCACGCCCGGCACGAGATGGATTCGCCCCGTCTCCGAATCGAAGGCGAGCAGCCCACGAGCAATCGCTGCCGCATCTGCGGGGCAGTCGACGTACGGCACCTCCCGCCAGCCCTGGCGGCTGCCCACCATGCCCGCGGCAACCACAGGGAGTGACGTCACCCCCTGATCGCGGCCATGCCAGGCCGCCACGACCTCGTGAAGCGCCCCGGCAAACCCGCCCGCCGGCAGGTGCTGGATGCCCCACGGCTTGGCGATCGAGTCGATGACGCCCCCGTCAGCGGCCAAGAGATAGCCGCGGAGCGACGACGTGCCCCAGTCGAGGCCGATCACGGCAGGTCGTAGCACCGCGGTCATGGGCGAAGGATACCAAAGCGTTGAGGGGCGGCCAGTGTTTGAATCCGTGGGCGTTTCTTGCGGACCCGCACGGGGGGCGGTTGGATGACGTACCGCGCGGGACCGGCCAGCCACCTTGCCGTCGCCGTCTGGCGGTCATGCCGGGACGGGAAACGCCGCACGTGCGTCGGTCGCGGCTACTCGTTGACGTACGTCTCGAGGAACCCGGCCAGACTGTGGAAGTCGCTGCCGCGCTCCACGTACCGCACGACCGTGACCAGCGTGTTGGGGTCGACGAGCTCCTCGAAGGGCACGTAGTTGAGGTCGAGCTGGCCCGACACGCTCACCATTACGCCGTCGAGGCCGCGCTCGGCGAGCGCCCGGTAGCCGCCCACACCCAGCTGGCTGCCGAGCATGACGTCGAAGGCATGGGGCTTGGCGCAGCGGGCCTCGTAGCCGAGCTGCAGGCCCACCACCTTCCGCGACCGGCCCGTCTGCTTCCGAACGCACCTCCGCGTCCTCGTGATCCGCATGAAAACGATCAGTCTGGCCATGCTGCCGGGGCGTTCGGCCAGCGTGGCGTCGGCGTGGCGTGATTCCGCCGCCGGGGATATCGTGATGGACTCCGAGCGTGTCCCCCGCCCCTCCTGTCCAGGAGCCCACCCCGTGTTCCGGATCCACGTTCTCGCCGCCTGCCTGGTCGTGCCGCTCGCGTCCGCGGCCCACGCCGCCGACCTCTGGGAGCAGCCGGCCGAACGCATGCCCGTCGTCGGCGATGCCGCCACCGACGACAATCCTTCCCCGCCCTTCGCGGTGCTCCCCGGCTTCCGGATCGAGCGGCTGTTCGCGGTGCCCAAGGACGAGCTCGGCTCGTGGGTCTGCCTGGCGACCGATCCCCAGGGCCGGCTCATCGCCAGCGACCAGGGCGACAAGGGGCTCGTGCGGATCACGCCCGCGCCGCTCGACGGCTCGAAGCCGACCGTCGTCGAGCGGATCCCCGCGAAGATCACCGCCGCGCAGGGGCTGCTGTGGGCCTTCGACGCCCTGTACGTCGTCTGCAACGGCAGACCGGGCAGCGGCCTCTATCGCGTGACCGACCAGGATGGTGACGGCACGCTGGAGGCGGTCGAAAAGCTGCGCGACCTCAAGGGAGGCGGCGAGCACGGTCCCCACGCCGTCCGCCTCGCGCCCGACGGCACGCGGCTCTTCGTGATCTGCGGCAACCATACGAAGACGCCGTTCGCCGTGCAGAACGTGACCGAGCCGCAGACGATGGGGGGCATCCGCGCGAACCAGCGCCGGGTCGAACTCCCTGCCGATGGCACGAGCAGGCTGCCGGCCAACTGGGACGAGGACCAGATCATCACGCGGCTCTGGGACGCCAACGGCCATGCCACCGGCATCCTCGCGCCGGGCGGCTATGTGGCGAGCACCGACCGCGACGGGAAGTCCTGGGAGATCTGGACCGCCGGCTACCGCAATCCTTACGACTTCGCCTTCAACGCCGATGGCGAGATGTTCGTCTACGACGCCGACATGGAGTGGGATTTCGGCCTGCCGTGGTATCGCCCCACGCGGGTCAACCATGCCGCGAGCGGCAGCGACCTGGGCTGGCGGTCGGGCTCGGGCAAGTGGCCTGCCTGCTTCCCCGACAGCCTGCCGTCGTGCATGGAACTCGGGCCCGGGTCGCCCGTGGGCGTGACGTTCGGCTACGGGACGAAGTTTCCTGCCAAGTACCAACGGGCGCTCTTCGCCTGCGACTGGACGTTCGGCACGATGTACGCGCTG
Organism: Planctomycetaceae bacterium UBA4655; assembly: GCA_002405515.1. GTDB lineage: Bacteria > Planctomycetota > Planctomycetia > Pirellulales > UBA1268 > UBA4655. The sequence continues at coordinate 1,695 of DHLZ01000201.1, read as the reverse complement.
CACCTCGAGCCGGAGGGCTCCACCTACAAGGCGGTGAAGGAGCAGTTCGTGTCGCGGACGCCGCTGCCGCTGACGGACGCGGTCGTGGGGGGCGACGGCGCGATGTACTTCACGGTCGGCGGCCGCGGCGGCCAGAGCGAGCTCTACCGCGTGACCTACGCGGGCCCCGAGTCCACGGGGCCGGCCGATGCGAAGAGCGTGGCGGGCGTCGCCGAGCGTAGCCTGCGCCGTGAGCTCGAGGCCCTGCACCGTCGCGCCGCGGATCCCGTCGCCGCCGTAGCCCAGGCCCTGCCCCATCTGGCGAGCCCCGACCGGTTCCTGCGGTCCGCGGCGCGGATCGCGCTCGAGCACCAGCCGCTCGAACTCTGGCAGGACAAGGCCCTCGCGACCGCCGCGCCCCGGGCCCGGATCGCCGCCGCGATCGCCGTCGCCCGGCAGGCCGAGCCCGCGGCCCAGCCCGCGGTCCTCGCGGCGCTCGACGCGATCGATCCCGCGCAGCTCGACATGGCCGGGAAGATCGACCTCACGCGGGCCTACGAACTCGTGATCGTCCGCCTCGGCATGCCGCCGGCCGACGCGCGGGCCGGGATCGCGGCCCGGCTCGCGCCCCTCTTCCCGTCCGGCGCGTTCGACCTCGACCGCGAGCTCGCGAGCCTGCTCGTGGGCATCCGCGCCCCGGGGATCGTGACGCAGCTCTGCCGCCTCCTCGCCGCCCCGTCGGCCTCTGCCGGCGTGACGAACCTCGGGTCCGACGAGGACGAGCTGCGGCAGATCATCTCCCGCAACGCCCGCTACGGCGGCGACGTCCGCGCGGCGCTCGAGAAGCGGCCCGACCTCCTCCAGATCCACTACGCCTACGCGTTGCGAACCGTCGCCGAGAAGGAGGCCTGGACGCCCGCCGACATCAAGGCCTACTACGCCTGGTTCCGGACCACCCGCGACTGGGTCGGGGGCAACAGTTTCCGAAAGTTCCTCGCGAACATCCAGACCGAGAGCCTGGCGCGGTTCACGGACAACGAGAAGCTCGCGCTCGAGGCTCAGGGCGTGCTCGAGCGCTGGGTGCCGCCGCCGCTGCCGAAGCCCGCGGGCCCCGGCCGGGCCTGGACGGTGGACGACGTGCTCGCGAAGGCCGCCGCGGGCCTCGCCTCCGGCAGAAACTTCGAGCATGGCAAGCGGGCCTTCGCCGCGGCCCGCTGCGTGGTCTGCCACCGCTACGGATACGACGGCGGCGCGACCGGACCCGACCTCACGCAGGCGGCCGGCCGCTTCCAGGTGAAGGATCTCGTCGAGGCGATCGTGCTGCCGAGCAAGGTGGTCTCCGACCAGTACAAGGCGAGCGTCGTGCAGACCGCGGACGGCAGGGTGATCACCGGCCGAATCGTGGGCGAGTCGCCGGAGAAGCTCGTCGTGGTCACCGATCCGGAGGACGCGACGAAGTTCGTGGAGCTCGCGCGGGCCGACGTCGAGGAAGTGACCGCCTCCCCGACGTCGCTCATGCCGCAGGGGCTGCTCGACCAGTTGAACGAGGCCGAGGTGCTCGATCTCCTCGCCTACGTGCTTTCCCGCGGCAACCCGCAGGACGCCCGGTTCACGAAGAAGGCGGCCGCATCGGTGCAATGACCCGGCCTCGATCACCTGGTTGCGCGTGGCGGCGTTCGCCGGCGCGGCGCTGAACCACCACGTGCATCTGCACGT
>DHLZ01000182.1:12020-26256 GCA_002405515.1 Planctomycetaceae bacterium UBA4655 | reverse complement strand
TCGATGCCGACGAAGAACGGCGGCTTGGCCCGCTCAAGGGGCGTCCATTCGTAGGCGCGTTTGGGCATGAGTCTCCATCGGTCGGTGATGCGGAGGCGGTTGGTCAGTCGCCGGCCGGCAGACGGCTCGTTTCAACCGTCGGCGTCGGGCCGGTGCAGGACTGCATGAAGGCGACGAGGTCGGCCTTCTCCTGCGACGTCAGCTTCAGCGGCCGGATCTTTTCGCTCAACTGCGGATGGGGGTGGCCTCCCTTGTCGTACCACTCCACGACCTCCTCCAGCGTCGCGATCGACCCGTCGTGCATGTACGGGGCCGAGAGCGCCACGTTGCGGATGGTCGGCGTCTTGAAGGCCCCCTTGTCCTTCTCGTCCTTCGAGACGACGAACCTGCCGAGATCGGGATTCTCCCGGTCCATGCCGATGCCGATGTTGTGGTACTTCTCGTCGGCGAGATTCGCCCCCACGTGGCACGCCGTGCAGTTCCCCTTCTCGGTGAAGAAGATCTCCCGGCCCCGCTTCGCCGATTCCGACATCGGATGGGCGGACGCGGCCGACTTCGCCTCGGCGAAACGCTTCGCCAGGGCGGGATCGTCGGCGATGTCGTCCTCGTCGAGCCGGGCGAACGAGCGAAGCTGCTCCTCGTGGTCGTAGGGAGAAGGGGCGGTCACGAGCACCCGCTCGAAGGCCGCGATCGCCTCGCCGACCCGCGCGATCGAAAGCTCGCCGAAAATCGCGTCGAACTGCCGCTTGTAGACCGGCAGCTCGCCGAGCCGCTTCACGACGCCCTCGTGCGTGAATCCCATCTCGATCGGGTTTTGGATCGGGCCGATGGCCTGCGCCTCGAGCGAGTCGGCGCGTCCATCCCAGAACTGCGGGCCCGAGAGGATCCGGTTGTAGGAGACCGGCGAATTGCGGCCGCCGAGCTGTCCGCGGATGCCGACGCCGGTCTTCGTGTGGGCGGAATAGCCCTGGGATGGGTTGTGGCAGCTCGCGCAGCTGACCGTGGAGTCGGCCGAGAGCCGCGGGTCGAAGTAGAGCTGCCGCCCGAGTTCGATCTTCGCGCGGGTGAGGGGATTCTTTTCGAGGCCCGTGATCTGCGAGGCTCCCTGCGAGAGCCCGAGCGGCAGCATGGGCTCGAGCTCGAGCGAGTTTTTCGGATCGGCGAGCCAGGCATCGATCTGTGCGAGCGTGATCGGTCCGCTGCCGGGCACGCCGGCGGTGAGCGAAGGATCGCCGAGGAGCACCTTCTCGCGGCCCCGTTGATCCGGCTTCTTGAGATCCGGCGTTTTCTCGGGCTTCAAGCCGGCGGCGGCACTCCCCGAGTCGGCCGCGATCTGCGAGGCGGCCTCCCCGATCGCCTTGGCGGCTTCGTCGATCGCCCGGTCCGCCTCCTCCTTCGCCGAGTCGGCCGCCTTCTTGGAGGCCGTGGCGTCGTCCTCGATGATCTTCGTAGCCGCATCTCCGGACGTCGCCGACTTCACGTCGATCGATTCGATCTCGACGACATCCCCTCGGCGTTCACCCGTCGGGGCGGTCGGGGCACAACCGGCTGCGAGAATGCAGCAGGCGGCGGCGAGCATCCAGCCGGCGGTGGGCAGGGCACGGCACGAGAGGAGCACGGCCGCGGATGAACATGAGGGCGTCGGATGCATGAGGTCACGGTGGCATCGCATGGGAATGTTCCATTCGACCGCGGTGGGGCTGGCCTTAACGGAAGGCTCCGCGGAAACGCTGCAGTAGTGTAGGCGATCGCCCCGGCCGGGAGAAATCGCAACAGGCGGGCCGGGGGGCCGCTAGAACCCGAAAATATCGGGCGTTGCGAGCCATTCGAGGTCGCCCGGCTGCCCTGGGCCGTCGTCGAGCCGGATCGACGCGATGGCCCCCTTTTGCATCCTGATCGACGCGGTGCCGTCGCCGATGGTCGTCGCGATGAGCCTGCCCACGCACGGGGCATGGCCGACCCAGGCGACGCTCGTCGCGTCCTGCCGCACCGTCCATTCCACGAGCGGCTCCCAGTTCGACGAGGGGGCGAGCGCCTGGACCACCTCGATCGACGGCCTCTTTTTCCCCCCGAGGACCTCCGCGAGGATTTCGGCCGTTTCCCGGGTTCTCACGAGCGGGCTCGTGGCGATCACGTCGATCGCCATCCCGTCGGCGGCGAGCTGCTCGACGAGCCTCTCGAACCGCTTTCGCCCCTTCTTGGTGAGCCTGCGGGAGAAGTCGGTGCCGTCTTCGCCGACGTCTTCGGCGACCGCGTGACGAACGACGTAGAGCTGGGTCGTGAGGAGGGCCATCGCGAGGGAGCCCGGCGAACGCCGGGGGAAAAAGGAGTCGTGAAATCGATCGGTCGGGTGCGATTGTGATTCGCGACCGCCGGAACCGCAAATCCGCGTCGTCCGCCCGCCGGCCGATCGTGAGGACGCGACGGCGGCTCACACCCGCCGCCAGAGCATCGAGGCGTCGATTCCGGCGGCGGCGATCGCGGCCGCGGCGTCCGACCGCCAGCGGTTGGCGTCGAGCGGGTAGCCGGCGGTCGGCCGCAGGCCGGGCTGGCGGGACGACCAGTAGCGGTTGAAGCACTCCATGGCCCGTTCCCGGACGTACTTCGCCGTCATGCTCGCGATCGCGACCGGCGTTCGCGATTCGCCGCCGACCGTGAATTCGATCCTCCTCCACGCGTCGGCGGCCGTGCCGGCAGGCACGATCCGGTAGACCGACCGGACCGCGGTCTCCTCGAGCGGCTGCACGACCTCGCCATCGAAGGCCTCCGTGACGACCCCGGCGTATTTCTTCCTGCCGCCGTGCCGGTCGCACCAGATGAGCGAGGGCTGCTCCGTCGCCTTCGCGAGCGTCGAGGCGATCGCGAGCGTCGTCTCGGAAAGGATGTCGGATTTGTTGAGTCCGCGGGCGAGCCGCTCGTTGAAGCCGCCCGGGTAGACGCAGCGACAGCGGATCGCGACGAGCCCGACGCCCGACGCCCGCATCGCGGTCGCGACGCGGTCGGCGATCTCGGCGAGGCGGGGCTCCGGCACGAGCGATGGAAGCGGCAGGCCGCCGAGCGTCGCCCACTCCCGCGATTCCCCGGTCGTCTCCGTGGCGTCGGCGTTTCCGAGCAGACGCTCGAAGTCGTCCCACGAGCGGGCCGGCCTCCCGGCGACGATCGTCGCCGCGACGAGCGCGCCGCGTTCGAGCCGCTCCATGCCGTCGCCGGCGCGATACATCTCCTTCGAGTCGCCCCAGAGCGGACCGTTTCTGCCGAGGGCCGCCGCCGACTCGGCCCGCGACACCGCCTCCGCGAGGACCGCTTCGGCCTCGTCGCGCGGCGCGTCCACCTGCCAGGCCGTCGCCGCCACGACGAGCGGCCCGAGATTCGGACCATAGCCTGCCTCGTCGGTGCCGATCACGAGTGTCATCGGGTTTTCCGGATCAGGTGACTGCCGGCGAGCCGTCGGGGAACTGCCGGCAGTATTCGTAGATCGCGATCGCCGCGGTCGTCGCGGCGTTGAGGCTGTGGGGCATGCCGGCCATGGGGATCTCGGCCACGCGGTCGAGCCGGTCGAGTTCCGGCTGCTCGAGGCCGGTCCGCTCGTTGCCGACGACGATCACCGTCCGCGGCGCGAAGCCGAACGTGAAGAGGCTTTCCGAGCCGGTCGCCTGCTCGAGCCCCACGATCTCGTACCCATCCGCCTTCAGCCGGTCGAGCACCGGCGGAAGCGTGCGATGGACCTCGAGCACGACCGAATCGGCGCCGTCCCTCGCGATCCGCTCGTCGATCTTCGCATGCCCACAGGCGATCACGCGACCGATCCCGAAGCAGCCGCAGCTGCGGACGATGTGGGAGAGGTTCACGTGGCTCCGCATCGCGGCGCAGGCCACGACGAGTTGCCGGCTCTGCACCGGGCGGGCGGGCGGCTTGTGGCGGAGATGCTCGAATCGGGGCATGGGCTGCGATGGACGGCCGACGAGACGGGCGGCACGAGACGGGCGGCACGGTACACTCGGAGCGACTCGGGCCACTCCCATTCCTGGAGACTACCGCATGCGATCGTTCCTCGCAGACGCCACGCTGCCGAGCCGCCGCATCGCCGCCTCGGTCGTCGCCACGGCGGTCGCGTTGTCCTCCGTCGCCGCCGCGGCGATCGCGGCGGAGGTGACGGTCGATCTCATCGACCACGACGGGCTCGCCGCCGTGGTCGGGGCCGCGAAGGGCAAGGTCGTGGTGCTCGACTGCTGGAGCACCTCCTGCCCGCCGTGCGTCAAGGAGTTTCCCGGGCTCGTCGCCCTGCACGAGAAGTACGCCGGGAAGGTCGACTGCGTCTCGCTCTCCCTCGACTACGAGGGGATCGGGAAACCGGAGGAGCTGCTGCCGGCCGTGAAGGAGTTTCTCGAAAGCAGGAAGGCGACGTTTCGGAACCTGCTTGCGAAGGAAGACTCCGACTTGATGTGCAAGAAGCTCGGCATCGTGAGCGTGCCCGCGATTTTCGTCTGGGACCGGAACGGGAAGCTCGCGAAGAAGTTCGACGACGACGTGGCGTCAAAGTCGCTCGGCCGCCCGTTCACCTACGCCGACGTCGAGAAGGTCGTGCAGGAGTGCCTCGCCCGCTGAGCCGGATCGGGGCCGCGAGCCGGATCGGGGCCGCCGCCCCGCCCGAACCCATCGTGGCCGCGGCTATCGCGCGAACTTCTCGGGAAGGGAGATCCTGGAGTTCGACCGCAGGGCCTTGGCCGCTTCGTCGGAGAGCGTGGTCAGGCCGCTGAGCGAGAGCCCGCCGGGATACTCCGCCAACGCCTTGGCCGACTCGTCCGACAGCGTCGTCAGGCCGTCGAGGCAGACCGCGCCGGTGTGCGGCGCCAGCGCCTTGGCCGTCTCTTCGGGAAGCGTGGTCAGGCCGAGCACCAGCCTGCCCTTGCGCTGCAACAACGACTTGGCTGCATTCGCGGAGAGCATGGTCAGGTTGGGCAGCACCAGGCTGCCGTTGTGCTTGGCCAACGCCTGGGCCGCCTCGTCGGACAGCGTGGTCAATCCGCCCAGCTGCAAGACACAGCCATCGCGGTCTTTGATCAACGCTGCAGCGACGTCGGCCGGGAGCGTGGTCAGGCCGTTGAGTGCGACCACGGTGCGGCGGCCACGTTTCGTGTCCGCCGGCACGGCCTTGGCCTGCTCCACCGTCAGTGTCTTGATCTCGTTCGTGTTCGCGGGCAGCTGAGCTGCTTCCGCCGCAGCAGCGGCCAGCGCCGCCGCGACAATCCAGGCCGCGCATCGCATGGGACAGTCCTCGTGGAGAAGTTGGAGATTCCGGGTCTACCGTCGCTCGCGGCCCAACCGCCAGCGGACCTCGAGCTTCAGCCACCCTGCCGCCGCGTCCGGTGGACGCGTTCACGGTCGCTGGTCGGTCGCGGGCTTGAGCCAGAGGTTGATGCCGCCGTCCACCGCATGCTCGTCGATCGCCCGCAGTTCGTCGCCGGTGAACGTCATCCGTTCGGTGGCGGCCACCAGTTCCCGAATCTGGTCGGGGCGGCTCGCGCCGATCAGCGCGGACGTCACCTCCGGCCGCCGCAGCACCCAGGCCACCGCCATCTGCGCCAACGACTGGCCGCGGGCCCGGGCGACTTCATTCAGGCCGCGGACGTGGGCCAGATTCTCCTCGCTCAGGTGCTCCGGCCGAAGCGACCCGCCGCCGGGTCGATTGATGCGGGCGTCAGCGGGGATGCCGGCGAGGTACTTGTCGGTGAGCAGGCCCTGGGCGAGCGGGCTGAAGGCGATGCAGCCCACCCCCTCGGCCTGGAGCGTGTCGAGGAGTTCAGCCTCGACCCAGCGGTTGAGCAGGCTGTAGGAGGGCTGGTGGATGAGCAGCGGCACGCCCATCCGCCGGAGGATCGCGACCGCCTCGCGGGTCTTGCCGGGCGAGTAGCTGGAGATGCCGACGTACAGCGCCTTCCCCTGCCGGACCGCCGTCTCCAGCGCCCCCATGGTCTCCTCGAGCGGCGTGTCGGGGTCGAAGCGGTGCGAGTAGAAGATGTCGACGTAGTCGAGCCCCATGCGGTCGAGGCTCTGGTCGAGGCTGGCGAGCACGTACTTGCGGCAGCCGCCTCCCTGGCCGTACGGCCCCGGCCACATGTCCCAGCCGGCCTTCGACGAGATCACGAGTTCGTCACGGTAGGGGCGGAAGTCTCGCCGCATATGGGTGCCGAAGTTCCTCTCGGCGCTGCCGTACGGGGGACCGTAGTTGTTGGCGAGGTCGAAGTGGTTGATGCCGAGGTCGAAGGCGGTGCACAGCATCGCCCGCTGCGTCTCGAGCGGCGTCGTGTCGCCGAAGTTGTGCCACAGGCCGAGAGTGATCGCGGGCAGCCGCAGGCCGCTGCGGCCACAGGTCCGGTAGGGCATCGCATCGTAGCGGTCGGCGGCGGCGACGTATGTCATGAGGGCCCCGGCGGAAGATGAATCCGGCGGCGGGCAGGATATCGGCAGCACCGCAGCCCGGCAATCGACCCCGTCGATCGTTGTCCGCACCCGCAACCGGAAAGGCCGTCGTGGCCCCGCCACGGGTGGCTGACCGGATGCATTCTTCCCTCGATATGGTACTACTCGGAGAACCGCCCCCTGCGGATCGACCAGACGGGAGAGCCTTTGCGGATGCCCGCGGGGATTCTCCTGCCGCTCCGAAGTCCGTGGTCGAAGCCGCGGTCGCCGGCGGAGACCCGAAAGGAACCACCATGATCCGACCGATGCATGCGGCATCGATCTGGGCAGGCGTGATGGCCGGGATGATCTTCACCCATGGCGGATCCGCCGCGGGCGAAGAGGACAACGGAACCGAGCAGCGGGCCCCGGCCGTGGCGGCGACGGATTGGTCGGTGCCGGTGCCGGGCTGGAAGCCGGTCGCGGCGAACGAGCATCCGCGCTTGATCTTCCGAAAGGACGACGTGCCGGGGTTGCGGAAGCGGGCGCAGACGCCGGCCGGCAGGGCGATCGTCGAGCGGGCGAAGAAGCAGCTGGAGGCCCCCTTCACGACCTGGCACGCGGCCGGCCATGCGTTCCTCTATCAGATAACCGGCGAGCAGGCGTGGGCGGACAAGGCGCAGGAAGCCGCCGAGCAGACCCTCGCCCGCAAGCCCAATCCCGACGGACGGTACACCTGGCCGGGCAACGGGCAGCTGCGGGCGGGACCGTGCCTCGCGGCGGTGGCGCTGGCCTACGACATGGCATACGACGGCTGGGATGCGGCGACGCGGGAGGGGGTCGCGAAGGGCATCGTGGCCAACAAGTTCCTGGCGGAGATCGCGAACAGCCCGCGGCATGTTCCGGGCTGCAATCACTGGGGGGCGCACACGGGGGGAGCGGGGGTCGCGTTGCTGGCCTTGCGGGGAGATGACGGCGTCGACGCGCAGCGGATCGAGGAGCTGCTCGGGAAGGTCGTCGCCAACGCCCGCCGCGAGATCGCCGAGGGGTATGGCAGCCGGGGCTATTACTACGAGGGGCATCATTGCGGCCGGCTGTCGTCCAACACCGGGCTGGTGCCGTTCATCCAGGCGTACCGGGTCGCCATGGGACGCGACCTCGTGCCGAACAGCGGCAACGCGCAGTGGCTGTTGACGAAGTGGGTGTATGAGTTCGTCGATCACCCGGCGAGCCAGGAATCGGCGGGAGCGTACACGTACAACTCGCGCGGGATGTATGCCCGGGAGTTCGACCGCGCGGGGGCATCGACCGCCGGGGACTTCGCCCAGGGCTTCGGCATCTGCCCGCCGGCACACGTCCCGGCCGTGCTCTGGCTCTACAACCACATCATCGAACCGGGGGAGAAGACCTACGGGGCCGATGAGCCGTATCCGCACCGGGCGGCCTACGCGCTGGCGAACTGGCCGATGGAGCCGACGGAGAAAAACCCGGCGGAGTTGTTTCCGTTGGCGATGGTGGAGGAAGGGCCCGGATACTGCGTGTTCCGCAACGGCTGGGCCGACACGGGCAACATCGTGGTCACCGCCCTGTTCGGCAGCAGTCCGAAATCGGGCCGCCGCATGGCCCTCGGCGGTTCGATCATGGTGGCCGGCAGGGGGCTCAAGCACACGTTCCCCGGCATGTTCCATTCGAGCCGGATCACCTTCGCGAAACTCGAAAAGGACGGCTCCGGCGTCGTCAGCGGCATGGTGCTGGACGAGACCGGCAGCGACAAGTCCCGCCCGGCACTGGCGTTGCCGAAGACGCCGACGAGCCTCGCGGTGGACTATAGCGGCGCGTCGGGCGCGGCCCTGCTCGTGGCGCAGGTCGGTCCGCAGGTCGGCCACCGGGTCGAGTACTCGATGGACATCAAGAAGCTGAAACTGCCGCAGGACGTGAAAGACGTGAGTGGCGCGGATGGTTTTGCGACGAAGACGACCATCCACACCGCCGACCCGGCCATGCCGTGGGCGATCATGACCCTGCAGCAGGGCGAGCCGCCCGCTGTGGTCGTGGATGGCAACACGGTCAAGGTCGGTGGGCAGACGTTGACGTTCGACGGCGAGAAGATCGTGCTGGGACGGTGACGGATCCGGTTCGAATTTTCCGAATCAGGCGAGCCACCTGCCTGTCCTTGCCGCCGCCGTCGCCGCCCGGGAAGCCGTTGTAGAGGTGCCTTTGACCGGGCTATCCTTACGCCTCTCTCGTGCGGAGGCGGAATCATGCGGTTGCTCTGGTCGTGGGCTGTGTCGCTGCGGGTGACGGTGTCGTTGCTGGCGATGGCCGGCACCGTCTCGGCCCAAACGACGACCGGCTGGCGCTGGGATGCGCTTCCCGCCGGCGCCCCGGCGGAAGAGCAGTTGTTTTCGCGTGAGCATTCGGCGGGCTTTCTCCGCCGCCCGGGCGGCCTCACTCCCGATACCTGGTTTCACGACGGGCACCTCCGCACGTACGCCCTGTTGAACCTGGGTGACGTCGTGCGAACCGCGGAGATTTCGCGGGGCCGCGGGCCGGTGTTCATGTTCGGCAATGCGCGGCGGCCACAGCTGCTGGACGAGGTTTCCGGCACGTTCGACCATCCCCAATATCCGAAGCGGGACGCGGCGGTTTCCGTGCGGGAGATGCTGGGGAGCGTGAACTGCCAGGGGGTGATCGTGGTGCGGAACGGCAAGATCGTGTTCGAAGAGTACGCCGGCATGGACCCCGGGCAGCGGCACCACTGGATGAGCGTTTCCAAGTCGACGCTCAACATCCTGCTCGGAAAGTTGGTGAGCGATGGAAAAATCGACCTGACCAAGCGGGTTGATGCTTATCTGCCGGAACTCGAGGATCGCGGCTACGGCTCGTTCACGCTGCAAGAGCTCGCCGACATGAACGCCGACGTGAACATGGACGAGAAGAATTACCAGTCCCCGCAGTCGTCGTTCTGGGATTTCGGCCGTTCGCTGGGCTGGTTCGGCGAGGATGGCAAGTGGCCGGGCGGGAATCGGCAATTCCTGGCGACGCTCACGCGGCTGCCGAAGCCGGAAGGCGAGGACGGCCGACGCGTGCGATACACGAGTTCGAACTCCCAGGTGCTCGCCTGGGTGGTGGAACGCGTCACGGGGCGGTCGTACGTGGAGGTCTTCGAACAGGAGGTCTGGCAGCGGATCGGGGCCGTGGCGCCTGCCAGCGTCACCATCGACAAGCAGGGGTTTCCGTCCGTGGGCGGCGGCTTCAGTTCGAGCCTGCGAGATCTGGCGCGGTATGGGCTGATCTGGGCCCGGCGCGGCGTCGCGCCGGACGGCACGCGAATTTTCCCCGACGCGTGGATGACGGAGAACACCAGCGGCAAGGGCCCCCTGCTGGCGGAGCACCACTACCACAACCAGTCGTACTCGAAGGACGGCGCGATCGTGCATCAGGGGCACTCGGGGCAGATGCTCTGGGTGCGGCCGGAGAGCGGCACGATCGTGGCGACCTTCGGCTCGACCACCACCCGCGAGGGCGGACACCCCTGGACGCGGCCGGCGTACCTCTGGGCGGCGGAGACCATCGAGCGGAGCCTGCGGGAGCGGGAGATCGCGGCCCGGGAGTGAACCGCTCGCACCGCCCCGCCCGGGATCTCTTTGGAGACGGGCGTCAGCGGACCCGCATGACCCGCGTGACGGGCGTTGCCGCCTTCACGCGCGGCTCGATGCCGCGGCCGAACTGGTAGGCGACGACCTTGACCTCGATGGGCAGCCGTGCCCGCCGGGGCAATTCATGGAGCATCAGCCGGCCGTTCTCGATGGTCGCCGGTCCGTGGGCCACGTAGTACTCGACGGGCAGTTTGCTGTCGCTCGTGGCGTTCAGTTCGATGGCGGCGGGGACGGCGTTCCCGTCCCCCGCGTTCATGTCGGGCAGCGCCGGAAACGTGATCGCCTGCTCCTGTCCCTCGGTGAGGACCATGCTGCGGACGATGCCGACCTGCTCGGCATACCGCCACTGTTCGTCGCCTTCGACAAAGGCGATGAACGCGGTCGCCTTCGGGCCGGGAACGGGTGCCAAGGCGTCGAACTGCACGCGGAAGGCGTTGGTCCCCACGGCCACGAGCGGGCCGCCGGTGGGCCGCAGCCGGATCGCCTGGGCCGAGTTGCCGACCGGCTGGCCGGCCTGCGCCCAGATCGGGCCTTCGCCGTCGTACTGCTGCGGATAGGTCTCCGCGAATCGGGGGTGGACCTCGAAGGTCTGCCCGTCGCCGACCCATGCGATCTCGTCGAAGAAAAACCGTGCGCCCTGTTTCACGGTGTGGGGATCCAGCCAACGAATGAACTGATCCCGCTTGCCGGCGAGACCACGGTGATGCGCGACCGTCGCCTCGGCCATCTCGCGGTCGAAATGCCACGACGCGTCGCCCGGGTCGCCGGTGTACTCGGTGACCGGGGCCGGAGCGTGTCTGGCGGCCGCTCTGGTGGGAAGCTCCGTCAGCCAGCCGCGCGTCGCGTCGATCTGGCGGCACGTGACGGGAGTCTGTGCGTCGGGGGACCAGTCGGGGATGCGCTGTTCGGCCGCCTTCCGCAGAAACACCGCGAAGTACGCCGCGCTGCGATCGGACCACGCGAAGTGCCCCGCGCCGGGCTCGACGACGAAGCAGCCGAGGTTGCGGGCATCGGCGGAGCGGAAGGTGCGCATGCCGACGACGCCGTTCTCCCAGTTCTCCCGCCCGCTTTCATCCCGTGCGACTTTTCCGAACTCGTCGTACTGGCCCAGCATCATGACCGCGGGCACGCCCGGCGGGACGGGATCGGGATCGGTGGCGTTGGCCTGCACTCCGGGTGAGCCGCCGCGGTACTGCATGACGCCGAAACAGCGGTCACGGTGCGTGACGGCAGCAGCCTTGGCCTGGGGACCGCCGACCGAGTGGCCGGCGAAAAACAGAGGCGCGACGGACAGTTCGTGGTAGCCGCTCGCGGCGGCGAAGTCGTCGAGCACCTGCTGCACGTTGATGGAACTGATGCCGGTCCGCAGGAAGATGATCGCCAGGCTTTCCTCGCGGCACGCGCGGCGCACGGCGGCGTCCTTGACGAGCTCACGCTCGGCCGATGACATGCCGGCGACGAGCACGCCCCGGACCTGTTCCGCCTGTGGTGGAATCCAGAGGAAGGCATCCCGTTCACCGGCGGACGTTTTCACGACCGTGGCGAATTGAAAAACCGCCGCGGCGGTGGAGCCGACATCGGCAGCCGCGGCGTGTGGCGCCGGGAGCGTGACGACGGCGATGACGACGAAGACGATCGATCGGAGTGTGCTGCGCATCGTGTCTGGCCTGGGAAGCGGTTTTTTGTCCACGACTCTTGTACCTGGCTGCAACGTCGGGCCGCAACCGCGGGGCCCGGCCATGAAGGCCCCCCGGCCGCAAGCCTCATCGTGGCCGCGTCCCCGCCTGCCTCGCGATCCAGTCGGCGATCTGCGTCTTTTCGGTGGCCGTGAAGCGGTTGTAGTTCGGAGGCGCGATCAGCTGGAGCCGGTCGGCGGCGTCGAAGAGCCGGTAGACCCGGCCGGCCGCCGCGACGCTCGCGGCGACCTTGTCGTGCTCCGCATGGCGGTCGAACTGCGCGGCGATCACCAGCACCGGCCGCGGCGCGACGGCCGCCAGCACCGCGTCGAAATCGACGGGGATCCGTCCTTCCACGCCGCTGAAGAACCCCAGCCGCGGCACGAGGCCGTGCCGCTCTGCCAGGTCCGCCACGAACGCCGCGCCGCCTGGCGACGACCGCAGCGGCGTGAAGGCATTGCACACGGCGACCCCCGCGTCGCGCGGCCCGACCCGGAATCGTGTGCCGGCCAACCGCGGGCAGTCGAAGGGCATGAGCTGCGCCGCCTGACGATTGAGCCGCGGCTCGGGGTCGGCCGCGGTCGGGAGCCGGAGGACGGCCGCGGCGGCGGGCTGACCGGGCGGCGGCTTGCCGAGCAGCCACGCCAGCCGCTTGCGGATCTCCTCCCGCTCGGCGGCCCACTCGGTGGCCGACGGGGGCGCGTCGACGAGGCCGCGGGCGGGCGGCCAGTCCGCGGCCCGGAAGTCCGCGCCGCTCGCCTGCTTCCAGTTCGCGAACGTGTAGGGAAACACGCGATCGTCGGTTGGGCGAAAGGCCTGGGAACGGCCGAAGACCGTGTCGAAGAAGTCGAGGTACACCGCGAACTCCTCGTCCGTCACGCCGTGAGCCCCGTCCCGCTGCCGCAGTGCCAGCCGCTCCTCGGCCCCGAGCAGGCGATAGACCGGCCGGACCGAGCGGTCCATCTGCTCGAGGGCCCAGGGGTTGGCATCGGCCTCACGGACGCTCGCCGTCAGCAGGAGCGGTCGCGGCGCGACGAGCGCCATCACCGAGTTCATGTCGATCGGCAGCCGGTCTTCACGCCCCACGAAGAACCGTAGTCGCGGATGGAGCCACGACGGAAACGCGTAGGTCAGTTCGTCGAGCGTCTGGGAGTTGGCCCGGTCGGTGAGGCGAAATCCGTTCAGGCCCACCGTGGCGCTCGCGGGAACGACCGCCTGGATCCGCTCGTCCAGCGCCCCGGCCAAGAGCGCCTGAAACCCGTTGCGCGAGTGGTCGACGAGTCCGATGCGGGCCTTGTCCACGATGGGGAGCGTGTGGAGGTAATCGACCGCCCGCGAACAGCCCCAGGCCCGCCGCATGAGCAAGGCGAAGTCGTGGTCGGGCCAGAGGGGCGGATAGTCGGCGGTGTCGTCGTCGCCGTCGGCCCCCGCGTACAGGCAGCCGATGAAGCCGCGTCGCACGGCGGCCCGGACCCAGCGGTCGTTTCGCTGCGTGATCACGACCGGCAGCGGCGCGTTTCCCGGCGGAATGAACAGGCGAACGGTCAGCCGCGCCCGCTGGTCCGGCCCGAAGCGGAGCACGACCGTGCGCAGCGTGAGCCCGTCGGCGGTCGTCTCCGCGACGGTTTCCGCCACGAGATTGTCGGGGGGCGGCGGAGTCGTCCCCGTGATCCAGTGCTCGACCTGACGGATGATCGACTTGCGGCGTTCACGCCAGTCGGCCGCCGTGACGATCGCCCGCCCGTCGTCATCGACCAGCGGATCGGGCAGGAAGGGCCGCGAGGGCAGCCGATCGAAGTCCGGAGGCCGCTCACCGGTGCGCCGCTGCCAATCCGACCAGGTCCGGTCCCGCCAGCTGAGCGGCCCGCGCTGCCGGTCCGCCTGCACCCATTTCACGGCTGCGTAATCACCGAGCAGCCGGTTCGGGCGGCCGGGAGCGTCGTCGGCCACGAGATCGAGAACCTGCCGCAGGCGGGCCTCCGCGGCGTCCGGTTCGGCCTCCGCGGCCGGTGCGACCGCCATGATCGCGAGGCCGAGGAGCGGGCCGACGAGGCGGATCACGCGGGACATGGAACGACGCATCACGGCCCGCCGCCTGGCGATTGAAGGACGGATCCGACGGATTGTACTACCCCGAGCACGATGTTGTTGACGGTGGTTTTCGGCTGACGGAGCGAGACCACGGTCCCACGGAAGCCCGAGGCGCGAGTTTCCCTGCAGGCGTTCGCTGGAAATTCCCGGAAGCCCGAGGCGCAAGTTTCCCTGCGGGTGAACTCTGAAAACACCCGGAAGCCCGAGGCGCAAGCCGAGAGGGGCGTCAGGGTCGCGCCAAGAGCCGGGTGATTTGGCAAAACAGCGTCCACACTGAGCGTCTTTGAGTGACTCGACGCCGCCTTTCTGCACATCGTCAACTCCCCTCTCGGCTTGCGCCTCGGGCTTCCGTGTTGGGCAACTATTCGCCTGCAGGGAACCTTGCGCCTCGGGCTTCCGTGTTGGGCAGCT
>DHLZ01000182.1:0-11777 GCA_002405515.1 Planctomycetaceae bacterium UBA4655 | reverse complement strand
ACTTGCGGCTCGGGCTTCCGTGAAAGTCAGCAGGCCGAGTTGCCCGCAGAATAATGTCAACTACCTCATGCTCCCGGTAGTAACTGTTGGGACCCGCCCATCTCGCCCTGCCGGTCGCGGTGGTCAACGCGAGCAGGATTGCGGACGTCGGCCGCAGCGGCCTGTTCTCCGCCGCCGGTCAGGAATCCGCGGCGGCGTCCTGCGGCGGACGGTGCGCCCAGATCGAGGCCAGTACCGAGCCGGTGACGTTCATCACGGCCGAGAACAGTGCCGGCACGATCGCGGCGCCCGGGATCTTCAGCACCTGGACGGCCAGGTTCGCGGCCAGGCCGCCGTTCTGCAGGCCGACCTCGATGGCGACGGTGCGGCTGTCCTGGCGGTTGATGCCCACGAGCCGGCTGGCGGCATATCCGAACAGATAGCCGCCGAGGTTGTGTGCGGTGACGCCCAGCAACAAGAGCCCGCCGACATGCTCGATCTGCTCGCGGCTGCGGAAGGCGATCACCCCACAGATCAGGCAGATCGCGATCATCGACGTGACGGCGAGCAACCGCTCCGCGACCCGCCGATCGGCCCGGCAGCGGGTGAGCACCGCGTTGGCCGCCAGACCCACAACCACCGGCGCGACGACCGTCGCCAGGATGCTGGAAAACATCTCCGCGTAATCGAGATCGACCGTCCGCCGCGCGTAGAGATAGACCATCAGCGGCGTCATCACCGGAGCCAGGAGGGTCGACACGGCCGTCATGGTCACCGACAGTGCGACGTTGCCGCGGGCCAGATACGTGATCACGTTGGACGAAATGCCTCCGGGGCTCGCCCCGAGGAGGATCATGCCCAGGGCGAGCTCCGGAGGCAGGCCGAGGGCCCGCGAGACCGCCCAGCCCAGCAAGGGCATCGTGGTGAACTGCAGGACCGCGCCCACGATGACGCCCTTGGGCATCTGCAGGACGCGGACGAAATCCCCGGTGGTGAGCGTCGCCCCCATGCCGAACATCGCGATCTGCAGGAGCCGCGTCACGAGCAACGGGTTGTCGAGCGGCAGCCGGCTCACCGCCGCCGGCGGCGCGATTAGCCCGGCGAGGACGGCCGCCACGACCCACGCCGCGAACCCGTAGGCCCGTGTCCGCGGATGGACCGCCACCACTGCCGCGGCCGCCACGACGACGAACACGGCGATCAGGCTGGAGGTCGGATCCATGACGGCCGAAACGAGTCAGGGCGGCCGGAGGCATCCCCGCAAAGACTTCGCCCTGGGCCGCTGCATGCGGCGTCAGACTCGTTCCGCGGCCTGCCGGTCAAGCAAGGAGGATACGGTGGCCGCCGGTGGTTCGGCAAGCGCCGGCCCGGCGACACGTGGTTGCCGCCGCACTGGCCGGAGCCGGCCGGCCCGGCAGGCACGTGGTTCAGTACAGTTCGTGCAGGTACGTCGAGATCTTCGGCCGCTGTCGCTTGAGCTCCCGCAGCAGATCGGTCCGCACCTCACAGCCGGTCAGCGTGAGCGAGTGCAGGCGGGGCAGCATGTCACCCGTCAACGCCTTGACGGCCTCGTCGCCGAAGCCCGGCCCCTCCAGGGTGAGCCATGCCAGATTCGGAAGGTTGCGGAGGTGGGCGAGGCCGGCCGCCGTCAGCCGCTTGCCCGTCTCGTCCCGAAGCCGCAGGCTCGTCAGCCCTTCGAGCTTGCCGACGGCCCTCAAACCCTCGTCGTCGATCTCCGTATTGCATACGGTCAGGTACTCCATTTTTCGCATCTGCCCCACGACCTGGAAGTCGGCATTGGTCGCGGGCGTCGCGGACAGGACCATGCACTTCACGCCGCCTTCGTCGCCCAGACCCCGCATGGCGGCTGCGATCGGCTCCCGGGCGACGCCGATCGCCACGAACTGGATGATGTTATGGAGGTCGGCCACAGCCGCGGCGTCGTCGCGGTCGCCGATCCAGCCGGGGTGGATGTGCAGGTAGGTCTCTCCGGGACACGAGTGGACCGACAGCTTGGCGCCGGCGGCCCACAGCCGGAGCATGGCCCGGTAGTGCTTGTCGCGAAAGGCCTCCGGAATGACGACGGCATGATCCGAGTAATCCGATGGCGGGGCGTGCGGATCGTCGATGTGCATCCGCCAGGCGCCGAACCCGGGCCGCACGGGCGGCGGGGGGGGCGGGGGCGGTGCCTGTTTCTCTCTGGCCACTCGCGTGGCCCAGTCGACGCCCGGCTCCCATCTCCGCCCATCCCCCCAGAAGACGACGCCGAAGTGTGCCGAACTTCCCATCATCTCGAGCATTTCCCTTCTCGGGATGAACTCGCCCTTGGGCACGAATTCCTCGACTTCAAGCGTCCCGGGATCGAAACGGCTCCGGCATTGCCTGGAGTACAGCATGCCCTGGTGCACGACGGTGGCGTACATGTCGAAGGGCACGCGTTTCGTCTTCCATGGCTGCGCGGCGCTCTGGGGTGCCTTCCAGACCTCCATCATGTTGTGACCGTGCGACGACTGGATCACGACCACGCCGTGGGGCAAAAACTGGCGGGTGTGGAGGGCCTGGCTGCCGAAGATCGGAAACGCGTGCGGAAACACGCCGACCTCGAGGGTCTCGAGATCGATCATCAGGGGGCGGGTCGGCCGCCCCGAGAAGGTTCCGTGCAGGAACCGCCGTCCCACGAACAACAGCCGCTTCCCTTCGGTCTCGGCAAAACTGAACTCGCTCACCCAATCGATCCCGAACCCCAGCCGCGGGTCGTCCACGGTGTCGCCCGTCGCCTCCACCGACAACTGGGTCGCCTCGTGGATCACGCGGGGCTGGAGCCGCATCTTCCCCGGGCCTTCGTCCTTGACCTCGATGAAGGCGAACCAGCAGCCGCGGTCGTGCTGGTGCGTGTCGTCCCACCGCTGGCAGCCCATGATCGCCTTGCCGGGCGCGAAGACATGGAGCCATTTCGTGTCGTATCCGGGAAGTTCCACGGAAGGTTCCAATTGACCGATCGGCCGGCACTCGGCGTCGAAGACGCGGAGACTTCCGCCCCCGATGAGCCACAGATACCTGCCGTCCCAACGCACGGTGTCGCCGATCCCACTCGCCGGCTCCTTAAACCGCCGCGAGTCGAACAGCTCCACGAGTTCGCCGGACTTGCGGAGGATGTGGACCTGCAAGGAGTTGCCGATGACGTCGAAACGATCGCCGCAGTTGAGCCAAAACCGCGGTTCGAAGGGCAATTTCAGGTTGACCCGCGCCGCGACCACTCGCGGATTTTTGGCCAGCCGCAGGATGTCCTCCGGAGCGGTCTGGAAATCCTTCTCCAGCGACGACAGCGGCAGGGAAACCGTTTCCGGAGCCACGGTGATGCGTTTCATGCACGCGTCGCGGAGCGTCTTGAGGTGCTTGAGGCACCGTTCCTGCGGCTTGCGGAGCTGGCTGCCCTTGGGCGTGGCCGGGGTGATCGCGACCCGCGGATACTGTTCCACGAGCCAGTCGATCTCGGTCACCCGCTTCGCCGTCTGGGGCGCGTCGAGGGTGGAGACGTCGAGACTCGCCAGGCCGAACCGCCCGCAGTAGGCCACCCCAGGCCGCCGGCTCGCGGCCAGGCTCTCCAGAAATGTCCGGGCATCGGCCGCGGAAAACCGCGGATCGTCATAGAGCCACTGCCCCAGCGGTCGGATGGCGTCGCTCAACAGCAGGAGCATTTCCGGGTGCGGCCGCAGATCCTCCGGGGCGAGCGACTCGAGGATTCCGGCCACCTTGCCGAGCCGCCCGGCGTCGTTGAAGTGGAGATCCCGCGCGTCCGCCTGAGGGTAGCCGTTGATGGGTGGCTGCGGCCGGCGGGTGACGCCCACCACGCCGAGCTTCAGGCATTGCAGCACCAGCTCGTGCGTCGCCAGCGCGTCCTGCTCGGCGGGCACCATCGGATCGGCGCCCGGCCGCTCGTGCAGCGGACGCTGCTGAAACGGCAGGAACATCTGGTTTCGGTTCCGGCCTTCGACGTGGCCTCGGTCCAGCTTCAAGACCAGCGGGGCCATC
The DNA here is from genome assembly GCA_002405515.1 of Planctomycetaceae bacterium UBA4655. Lineage (GTDB taxonomy): Bacteria > Planctomycetota > Planctomycetia > Pirellulales > UBA1268 > UBA4655. The sequence goes on along the minus strand of DHLZ01000182.1, from coordinate 7,766 downwards.
CGCCAAAAAAACGCCTCGGCCGTCTTGATGCGGTCCTCGGCGACGCGACAGCTTTCCTGGTAGCGCAAGCCGAAACAGGCGATGACCATCTCCATGTCGGCGTAGGCCTCGCGGCGGCAGATCTCCAGCAGATACACCGCCTCCCGGGGGTTGACCTGATTCCGCTGGATCAGGGCCTCGGTGTGGGCCATGAAAAAGGGAATCCGCCGTTCCCGCAGATTGGCATCGTGCCAGCTTTCGATGAACACGTCGTACTGCTGGACCGGTGCGTTCCGCTGCCGATAGCCGCGTGGGTAGTGCGGCTCGGTCCGCTCGGCCATCAGCCGGATCCGCTGCTCGGCGGCGTCGGGGTCGATCATGAGCACGGCCTCGCGGAGCGGCGCCGCGCGGTCGAAGGATCCGAGGCTGGCGAAGGTCTGGGCCCGTTCGGCCAGCATGTCGGCGATGTGTCGCTGTGTCAGGCCCGGGGCCGCCTCGTCGACGGCCTGAAGAATCTCCGTCGCCAGCTCGCCGGTAAGCACCGCGCCCAGGTCCCTCATCGGTATGCCGTCGCGGGCGACCTCCCGCCGCTCCTTGCCGTCGAACAGATCGAGATGCAGGTTCACCAGATTGGTCGCCTTGTCGGCCGCGTCGACGACGCGGAAGCTGCCCTTGACCGTCATCATCGCCGGGGCGTCACGGAGTTCCGTGCCGCCCAGTTGCAGCTCGCGGCCGATCGCCTCGGCCTCGTCGATCTCGACGACGGCGACGCCCGGCACACGGAGAAGCCGCTCGCGGACGAGCTGCGCAGAGGCGGCCTGCATGGAGACGTAGGTGTTCTTCAGATTCTGCGACACGAAATCCGGCACGCAGACGATCCGGCGGACGCCCGCCCGGTACTGCCGCCGGACCTCGTCCAGCATGGCCACGCACCGCTTCACGACACCTTCCCGGTCCGCGGCCTCATTCCGCAGCCACTCGCTCCGCAGCCGTGCCCCGTAGCGGCAGTCGCAAAGATCGAGCCGCAGGGCCTGGCCTTCCGGTCGCTTTTCGACCGACAGCAGGATCAGGCCCTCCGCCGCCAGCGTTTTGCCGAGCTGCAACCGGGCCGCCGTGGAGCCCGCGCCAAGGAACGTGGAAAGATCGAGCTCCTTCATCGTCCGGTCGAGAAGTTCGCGTTCGACGAGGACCAGGCTCGCGTCCTGAGCGAGCGTGGCGTCGAGCAGGTCGGCGATGCCGGTGGCCCGCACTTCCGCGGAGGCCAGAATCGCCCACCGTTGCAGCGCCGCGGGCTGCGCGGCGGCCGGCTCGGCCGCGGGGGCGGCCATGGCGGCCAGGGAGAGGATCGCTGCTGCCAGGAACCGCATCAGATATGCCCTCGGACGTTTGTACGGACGGAAAAATCTACCAGGCCCTGCCGGGTACGGGTCTGTCACGGATCACGACCGGCCGCCGGCTCTCCGACGGCCGGGCGGACGACATTGGCATTAGACCGCCGAACGGGGCCGATCTTGGCCCCGCCGCGACCGTGTCCCGACGGGACCCGCAGCGGCGGGCCTGAGGGATACCCGGCCCCAGGCCGCGGCCCCAGACTGGCCCCGCCTCCCGGGGCCGGAGCCGACCACCCCGCCGCTGCCCGCCCGGGCCGACGGCTCCGGCCTTGCCCGTGCGGCGCTGCCGCTGTCGAATTGGGTGTTACGACGCGACATGCAGTCCGGGCCAGGCGTCGATCGAGAGGTGGCAGATGGTGAGATGCATCGCATGGGTGGCGGCCCTCGCCGCCCTGCTATCCGGTGGCCATGGTGCCGGGGCCGAGGCCCGACCGAACATCGTGCTGATCATCGGCGACGACCATGCCTGGACCGACTACGGCTTCATGGGCAACGCGGCTGTCCGCACGCCGCACATCGACAAGCTGGCCGCCACGGGGCGCACCTACACCCGCGGCTACGTGACGACCGCTCTATGCAGTCCGTCACTCGCCACGCTCCTGACCGGCCTCCACCCGCACCAGCACGGCATCACGGGCAACGATCCGGCGAAAGGGCAATCGCGGGAGGCCTGGCTGGATAGGTTCTTCAGGCATCCGCTGCTGCCGAAGCTCCTGGCGGACGCCGGCTATCTGACCATGCACACGGGGAAGTACTGGATGCGGGAGCCCGCCGCTGCCGGCTTCACCCGCGACATGGGGAAGACCGATCGCCACGGGGGCCAGGCGCTGGACATCGGCCGCCAGACGATGCAGCCGATCTACGACGCCATCGACGCAGCCGGCCGGGAAGCGAAGCCGTTCTTCATCTGGTACGCGCCGTTCCTGCCGCACACGCCCCACAACCCGCCCGCTCGGCTCCTCGACACCTACGCAGCGATCGAGCCCGGGAGCCGGGCGAAGTATTACGCCATGATCGAGTGGCTCGACGAGACGGTCGGCGACCTGATGGCGAACCTGAAGTCGCGGGGCATCGACGAAGACACGCTCGTCGTCTACCTCAACGACAACGGCTGGAACGACCGCGGCAAGATGACTCCCTACGAGAACGGCGTCCGCACGCCGATCCTGCTGCGGTGGCCGAAGAAACTCGCGCCGCGGATCGACCGCGACCGCCTCGCTGGAAATATCGACATCATGCCCACGATCCTGGCGGCGGCCGGCGTGCCGGCGCCGGCGGGCCTGCCGGGAGTCGACCTGCTCGATGAGCGGGCCGTCGCCGCCCGCGACACGCTGTTCCTCGCGAACTACACGCACGACATGGTGTCGCCCGACGACCCCGCTCTCAGCCTGCTCTCGCGGACGTGCATCCACGGAACATGGAAGCTGATTGACTCGTGGCAGCCTGGGTCGCGGCCCGAACCGGCCGCGGAACGCAAGGCCCAGGACCCGGTCGGCCGCCGGGAACTGTTCGACCTCGCCGCCGATCCGCTCGAGGAGCGGAACCTGGCGGCCGAACAGCCGGCCCGGGTACAGGCTCTGGCGGGGCGGATCGACGGCTGGTGGCAGCCGACCGTCCCGCCTGGTGCCGCCTCCGCCGGGCAGCCCGGTCGTCAATGACGTCCCCGCCGCCGGCGGCGCTCGGGCCTTCGATGGCCGATCGTGGGATCGGTCCCGCCCTCGCGGCCGCAAGGCCATCCGAGCGGGCCGGAACCATCCAAACTTGAGGCGGGCGGATGCCCCGGATAGTTTCGACCGGTTGCGAGGGGTGCAGTTTTCAGCCGGACATCACCGGCAGCACCGGTTCCTCCGACCAACGTGTCGGCAAACGAACTGCGGAGGGCAGCATGATGCGAATCGTTGCGTTGTGTGTGGCACTGGCGGCGGGGCCGGTCGTCGCCGAGACGATGTGCGTGGATCTGCGGCTGGCGAACGCGTTGCAGATGGGCAATGCAAAGGAGTGGCAGCGGCTGGCACACGTCTCGCTCATTTTCACAGACGGGGTTCTCCAGTCCGGCCGAGTCGGTCCGTTCAGTGGCGGGCTGATCGGCGGCTGGAGCACGGTGGCATGGACCGGCCGCTTCGACGGCGGGGATTTGCGCTTCGAGGATGACAAGCTCACCGGCACGATCAGAACTTTTGTGACGTCCAATGCGGTCGGTCGGGGCGAACACGACTTCACGATTGACGTCGATCTGAAAGAGGGCAAGGCGTCGGGAACGTTCACGGCCGCGCATCGCGGCATGCATACGGCGGGGATCATCAGGGGCGGCTTTCGCCAGATCGCGCCGGTGCCGGCCAACGCCGAGGATGGCCTGGTGGTGATCGCCTTGGACGATGCGTTGCCGCGGGGCGAGCCGCTCAAGGTGTACCTCGATCGCAAGGACGGGAGGTGCCGGGCGGCGTTCGCGTTTGCGACGTCGTTCAGTCGGCGTCCGTTCGAGATTGATGCGTCGGGGTTGATGGTGGTGGATGGCGAGCTTTCGGGCACTGTAACCGTGGTCCGCACGGTGTCGCGGACCAAGATCACCCCCGTTTTGGGCAGCTATCAAGTCCGGGCGAAGATCGTGGGCGACCAGATCCGCGGCTCGCACGTCGGCGGTTTCGGCGACGCCAAGGTGGCGGGGGACCTGTGGGGCGATGTGCTTCCCCGGCCAGACCTCCCGCATGCGGCGGTCAAGGTCGCCATGAAGCTCGAAGATGGTCTGTTGGGCGGCCAAGACTGGCAGAATCGCGCGTTCTTCGACTTCACCATGGACATGGGCAAAGCCACCATGGGCAAGCTCTTCAACAACAAGGGCGTGTATCGCGGGCAGTTCGACCGCGCCGAACTCCAGGTAATGGAGGGGCGGATTCGCGGCCAACTCGTCGCCACGGTCCTCGACGGCGGCGTCACGGCCGGACAATACACCTTCGATCTCGACGGGCCGATGGTCGGCCATGACTTCATGGGCATCTTCACGACTCATTTGGGCGATCAATCCAAGACGGGCTACTTCGTCGGCTCGCTCCGCCCGTGACGGCCCGACGGCCTCCCCGCCCTCGCGTCCCCCCTGCGCCGCCTCGAGGCGGGATTTACGGTAAACTCGACCTTTTCGGCGCGGCGGTCGGATCCACGTCTGACCGTGCCGTCGGCGTGCCGGATGGTGCCGGCCAAGCCGCCGCCGGCATTTGCAAAGAGCATTTCCCGAGAACGTTTTCGGAGCGATCCATGTCTCGCAGCCTGTTGCTTAGGTCCGCCGATGCGCGGTGTGGCAATCCTCGAAATGGGAAACGGCCGGCGTCGCGTCCGGCCCACCCGGCGGACAAGGGTTGCCGCAGGCCGGCTCCGGCCTGGGCCCTCCTGGCTGTCGTGCTGCCGGTGGTGGTGGCGGAATCGGCGCACGCCGACGGCAACGAGCAGGGGCTGAAGCAAAGCCAGTTCGTCACCAAGCAGCACATCACCGCGCCCACCGGCATCGCCGTGTCGCCGCAGGGCGTCGTGTTCGTGAGTTGCGACGTCAATGGCGTGACGAACGAGAAGCGCGGGGCGGGGCGGGTCGTGCGGTGCGAAGACACCGACGGCGACGGCCGGGCCGACAGGTTCACGACATTCGTCGACCGCATCGACGCTCCGCGGGGCAGCTGCTACGTGGACGACACGCTCTACCTCATGCAGTCCCCCTCCCTGGTCGCCTATCGGGACCTCGACGGGGATGGCGTTGCCGACAAGCAGACGACGCTCGTCACCAATCTCGGGCCGCGGCTGTCGGCGAGCCCGGTCGTCCACGGCCCGAACGGCGTCCGCATGGGGATCGACGGGTGGCTCTACCTGGCGGTGGGCGACCAGGGCTGCTTCGAGGCCACCGGCACCGACGGCAGCAAGGTCACGCTGCACGGCGGCGGCGTGCTGCGGGTCCGCCCCGATGGAAGTCGGCTGGGGCTGCTGCTCGCGGGCACGCGGAACATCTATGCCATCGCGATCGACCCGTTTCTCAATCTGTTCGCCCGCGACAACTCCAACGACGGCGGCGGCTGGGGCACCCGGCTGTTCCACCTGACCGAACTGGCGGATTGCGGCTACCCGGGGCTGTTCAAGCATTTCGGCCACGAACCGCTGCCGCCGCTCGTCGATTGCGGCGCCGGTGCGGGGGCCGGCATGTGCTACCTGCACGAACCGGGCTTCCCCCAGGATCTGGGTGACGCGTTGTACTCGGGCGACTTCAACACGGGGCTGTGGCTGCACCGCCGGAAGCCCCACGAAGCGACCTGGCAGGTCCGGCAGGAGCGGTTCATGGACTCTCCGCACAACATCGGCATCGATGTCGATGGTTGCTCGCGGATCTATGCCGCCTCCCGGCAGGGCGGTGGGTTCGGCTTCGCGAACGAGCCTTTCGGGCATGTCGATCGGATCGAGCCGGCCGACCGGGCCGCCGCGGCGGTCTATCCCGACATCAACAAGGCCGGCGACGCGGAGCTTCTCGACCACCTCGCCAGCGACAGCCAGGTGACGCGGCTCAACGCCATGCGTGAAATCGTCACCCGCGGCGGCAAGCCGGCGCTCAGCGGCGGCCTGCTCGCCCGCGCCGCCGACGCGAAGAGTTCCCTTGCTGCCCGCGTCGCGGCTGTCATGACGCTCAAGCAGGTCGATGGAGCCAAATCGCACGCCGCGCTCGCAGGGCTCTACCAGGATGCCGCCCTGCGGGAGTTCGTCGTCCGCGCCCTGGGTGATGTCGAAACCGAGATCGACGATGTCGGCAAAGAACTGTTCCGTCGGGCCCTGCGCGACGACAACCCGCGGGTGCGGATGCGGGCCATCGTCGGCCTGGCCCGCTCCCGCGATCCGGCCGCCGCCGCCGCGATCCTGCCCCTGGCCAAGGACCAGAAACTGACGGCAGCCGACGGCGTCGATGCCGCGGCATCCGCCGCCGATGGCTGGTCCGCTCCGCACGATGTCGTCGGGCACACCGCCCTGAAGGCGGTGGTGAGCCTGAGGGCGATCGACGTGCTGCTGGCCGCGGTCGCCGACGAGACCCTGCGTGAACCCGCGCTCCGCGGCCTGCAGGAGATCCACGACGCCCGGGTCGTGGCGGGCCTGACGGAGAAAGTCCGCGGCACGAGCGACCCCCAGCTCGCCCGCCTGATCACGCTGGCCCTGTTTCGCCTCTATCATCGCGAGGCTCCGTGGGACGGGAGCACCTGGTGGCAGAATCGCCCGAATTTCACCGGCCCCTACTACGCCCCCGTGGCCTGGGAGGCGACTCCGGCGGTCAGGGCGGCCCTGCAGATGTCGTTCCGGAAGGTCGATCCGGCTGAATACGAGCCGCTCTTCCGGCAGATGAAGATGCACCGGGTGGCCCCCCGTGATCTCGCGCTCGACATCGACTACGACGAGGTGCTGGTGCTTTTGGACAAGCCGTCGCTCGCCCGGTCCGAACTCAATCTCGTGATCGAGGCGGCCCTGGACGCCTCACGGCCCGAGCAGGACCGGATGCGGATCTACGACGCCATCTCCCGCGGTCCGGTTTCCGGCAACTACCACGACCGTCTTCACATTCTCCGCAGCTGGAGCGCGGAGCCCACCGCTGGGAAGCGGCAACGACAGGCCTACGAGGACTTCATCAGCGGCCGGGAGTTCATCGGCAAGCTGGAGGACTTGAGGCCGTTTCTCAGCGACCGGTATCGGGACAGCCTCAAGTACGCCCACCTCCAACTGTTCAACTTGATCAACGACCAGACGATCGCCCCCGAGGCGCGGCAGGCCGCGGAGGCGGAATTGGAGACGTCGTGGCAGGACAAGATCCGGGATCGGCTGCGCGGGCTGATGATGGCCCTCGACGACAAGGATCCCCGGCCCTACGTCGAACGGATCCGGCCGCTGGTCGATCATCGCGACGAGGCGGTCAAGCAACGGGCGATGCGGTTTCTCAAGGCCATGGGTGAAGACTCCAGCGGCCGCCGAAAGCCGGAGTGACTCGGACCCGCCGCCCGTGCGGCCTGATACGGCTCACACTCGAGCCTCGCGCACGAACCACTCCTGGGCAACAACGGTCAGGGAGGGGTTGCCCATGCCCCAGGAGCCGGCGTGGCTGACCAGCGCAGCCAGGGACGGCGGAGCGCAGGCAGCCTCGAGAGAGCGGAGGCCCGGAAGGCAATCCTGTTCGGCACGAGATTTGCGCACCCGAAAACAGGCGACTCAGGCAGGCTGAGTTGCGTTGCCCGATGGTCGGCGGGGCGTTACTACCCCGAGCACGATGTTGTTGACAGTGGTTTTCGGCTGACTGAGCGGCACCACGGTCCCACGGAAGCCCGAGCCGCAAGTTTCCCTGCAGGCGTTGCGTTGAAATTTCCGGAAGCCCGAGGCGCAAGTTTCCCTGCA
>DHLZ01000242.1 GCA_002405515.1 Planctomycetaceae bacterium UBA4655 | reverse complement strand
CGCCGGGGGGGCGGACGTTGAGGAGCATCAGGCGTATCCTCGCCGTAGCGACGATGCGTCCGCCTTCCCGGCGGCAATGCGGTCTCGTTCGGGAGGGTTCTCGACCGGGCATCCGTACGTCGGACTGCGTCATCACCCCTCTCGGCTCGCGCCTCGGGCTTCCGTCGACCGCCATCAACAACGCGAGCCTCACGACAGCAGCCATTCATGACAGGCAAGTAGCTCCGTGCGCGGATGCTTGATCCGAGCCGCCGCAGATGCGTCCATCACGATCATCTTCCTCGCGGCGCGGGGGTGCTCGCCGCTTGCCGCGTCGAGCGACGCAAGTTCGCGGCCGAGCGTCGCGGGATCGGCGGCATCGACGCAGACCTGGATGAGTTCCTCGCGTCCGCCGGGAAAACGGGCGAGAAAATCGACCTCGAGATCCCCCTTCGTCTTCACGTAGGCAACGTCGGCGTTCCGCCGCTGCAGTTCGTTGAAAACGACGAGTTCGAGGGCGTGTCCGGCATTCGATCGCCCTCCCGAGTCGAATGCCTGGATCAAGCCCGGATCGACGGGGTAGAGCTTCCGTGGATTGGTGTTACGACGCCGCTCCGATTCCGTCGCGACGGGGACGGCCGCCACGAGGAAGGCGTCCACGAGATGACCGAGAAGATCGTGGACCGCGGCCTTGCCGATCGCATGGCCCTGGGATCGCAGGTCGTGATAGAGCCGGTTGGCACTGAAGCTGCCGCACGGGCTTCGCAGGGCGTGCCGCGTGATCCATCGCAGCGCCGCCACCTGCGTCACGCCATACCGCTCCACGACGTCGCGGAAGAGCACCGTATCGACGTATCCCTGCAGCAAGGCGATCCGAGTCGCGACATCGACACCCTGGGCCTCGGGAAATCCGCCCGCAACGAGAAACTCCCGGAGTCGCTTCTCGACGGCCGATCGTTGGGGGGCCGTGAGTTGCCTCACCGGCGCATCCGGCTCCTCGCCGCGGTGTCGCAGAAATTCGCGAAAGCTGAACGGGCTGACCACGGTTGCCATTGCACGCCCGCGAAGCGAAGTGTGAATCTCCCTCGACAGCAGCCTGGCCGAAGAGCCCGACACGACGAAATCGATCTCTTCGGTGTCCATGACGCGTCGGATGAAACGGTCCCACCCCGGCACGAGCTGGATCTCGTCGAGATACCACCAGACCCGCTCGCGGCCACGAAACTGTGGATATCGGCGGTAGTACTCCTCGAGCAGCTCGTCGAGTTGCTCAACATCAATGTCGGCCAGACGATCGTCATCAAAACCGATGAAGATCGCCCGCTCCGGCCCGACCTTCTCCCGTCGCGTTTCCTGAAGCTGTCGCAGGAAGCAGGTTTTCCCCGCCCGCCGCATCCCAATGACCGCGTGTGTCTTCCGCGGGATGGCCGGGAGGCGGAACTCGCGAGGCGTCAGCGACGACGGAGCAAGCCCGCCGACGGCGGCGTTGAGTTTTTCCCGGAGGGCATGGAGCAGCGGCATGCCGGAGAGTGTGACGGAACTCTGTATTCGTGGCAAGGACAGTATTATTATTTTCTGTCATTGCTATGAGTACACAGTCTCCCCGCTTCGGACCCGCGTCCGATCGCCCTTCGGCAGCCCGAGCCGCGAGCGAAGCAACCGGCTGATGCCACCCCAACTCCCCTCTCGGCTCGCGCCTCGGGCTTCCGTGTGAGGGTGCTTCCGAACGAGGGGGCCCGCTGGAGGGAGATGGGCAGCCCGTCGTAGCCGCCTACCACCGGGCCTCGAGACCGGTCGTCGCTCCGTGCAGGAGCACGCTCCCGTTCGTGTTGATCCGCGGCCGCTCGAGCGGCGGGGCCTGCCCGACCCGGTCGAGCTGGTCCACGGCCGTCGCGACGCCCGAGAGCCAGTAGACCGAGTAGCCCAACCGCCACGACAGCCAGTGCGTGAGCTTCACGCTGGCGTTGGCCCCCACCTCGCCGAAGAAGGCCGTCTGGTCGGCCACCGCGTCACCGCCGATCGGGATGAACTCCGTCGGCACTTTCGTCCGCGAGTAGGCCTGGTTGTAGAAGATGCCCCCCTTGCCGACGCCGTTGACCTTCACGTCCTGCCCGCGGTTCCAGAGCATGACGTCGGCGCCGACCTGGCCGCCATACATGTCGTTTCCCGTCTGCGTGTTGATCCGGTCGAACGCGAGCCCGCCTTTCGCCTGATAGCGGTCGACGATCTGCATCCCCTCGTTCCACTCCACCCAGCGGAAGCCGGCGAGCCAGGTGATCGGCGTCGATGTCTTCCGCCGCCAGTTGAACTCGGCCGACTGGATGTTGCCGCTGGTTTCGAGGCGGGCCCAATCGATGTCGCTGTAGTTGAGCCCGGCGAGGTTGTTCATCTCGTAGCCGCCGTCGGAGTGGGGCGTGGACTGCTCCCCCTCGAAGCCGTAGACGCGGAAGTAGCTCCCCTCGAAGGCGTAGGTGCAGTCGAGGTTCAACTGAAGCGTGTACCGCGAGCCGGCAGAGATCGGCGTCTGCCCCTGATCGGCGTTGAGCACGGTGGCGAAGGGCTCGGTGTCGTTGACATAGAGCGACCGGCTGGGGATCGCCCCCTGCCAAAGAAGGAGGGTATCGACCTGCCCGACCACCTGCGGCTCCACGTTGCAGAAGATCCGATTGAGCCAGCCCTTCGCGTCGCGGCACTTCCGGCATCCCCGGCCCGAGCATGCATGGCACGGGTCGCAGGAATTCCCATGGGCGACCAGCGGGCCGTGGTGGCCGGAAAGCTCCACGAGGCCCGCCCCGCCCACGTTGCCCGCCGCGGCAGCCTGATCCGCCCGATCGAGCGCCGCCGCAAGATCGCGGTCGTCAGCCGCATTCGCCGCACGGATCGTGGACGTCGCTCCCGGCTCGTCCGTGATCACGTATTCGGAGGCGTACCGAGCGACCGGCATGATGTCGCCGGCGGCCACAGAATCATGCGAGACGACGGCCGCGACCGCCGCAAGGATCAGCCCGGTGATCGTGGCCGCATGACCCGCATCACTGCTACGCGCACCGCAAAAGAAACGAGCGTTCATGGCGTCAGAGCCCTCCCCCTGGAAAATGTCCGCCCGTTGTTTCGACTTCCGGTCGTGCCGGTCCTGACCGTGGGTCTTCGAGTGCGGGTTATGGAAGATGGCGAACCTGGGGTCTGGCCGCGTTGGCGGTATGAATCTCCCCAAAAACAGATTTTTCACGGCCAAATCAACCCAAGTCGCCCATTCTTTGACACGGCCCAAGAACCCCACTACCGTCTCGGAGTACGTCTTAAAGGGGTCATTGACCCCTGACCGAAGACCCTTGGACAACGGACGACATTGCCAGGTGGGAGTCCATTCGCGTTTACGTTTACTCCCCCCTCTTGCCATTGCTTCCACGAAGGATTCCACAATGAGGCTGATTTCATTCGCCCGCCGGTTCCTCGCCTTTGGCTGGCTGCGTCCCCGAGGCCCGGTGACGCCGTTTTCATTCCGCAGCATGGGCATCGCGCGGCGGTCGAGCCGCAGCGTCGTCACTGGCGCGGCTGGCGACGGCGGCAGCCGCGTGCCGTCCGCTCGCAGCGAGCGTCGCGGGTGGGGCGGAAGGAGCCGGCTCTCGCAGTGGGGGCGGAAGCGCGCCACCGAGTCGCTTCGCAGCGGTGAGGCCCTCGAAGCGCGTTTGGCACTTGTGGCTGACCTATCGACGGGTCTGCTCGATCTAGCCCCGGGTAGTGACACCGGTGTTTCAAACACCGACGACTACACGAGCGTGACGACGCCGCAGATCACGATCAGTATCCCCGGCGGTCAGGCCATGGCGGTCGGCGACACGATTCAGATCTACAACGCATCGGCTGGCAACGCCATTGTCGGCACCTATTCGGTCGTAGCGTCTGACTTGTCCGCCGGCATTTTCACCGGAGGTGCGTTCGGGCTCACGCGAACCGTAACGCTTTCGACCGCCCTTACCGGTGGCAATCCGCAAGTCCATTCACTCCGGGCGCGGCATTTCGACAGCATTGCCAACTCGGTCGGATCGCCGTCGCAATCCACGCCGAATCTGCCGCTGAGCATCGACACCGTGGCGCCCGCCGTGCCGACCGTGACATCCCAGGTCACAAACAGCACGACACCCACCATCTCAGGCAACACCGGCACGGGCGCGGCTTTGGCCGCCGGTGAGTCCCTGGTGGTGACGGTCGATGGACAAGTGCTTACACCACTGCCGGATTCATCCGGAAACTGGACCACCTCCCCGCTGATCGCCCTGACGCCGAATCAAACCTACAACGTCACGGCAACAGTCACGGACCAGGCTGGCAACACGGCGACGGACATATCGAACAACGAACTAGTGATCGACACGGTCGCGCCTCAGGTGACAGCCATCACCGGCCCAACGAACACGACCTATGTTCCGGGCAGCCGACTGTTCTTTACTCTCACCACAGATCCGCTGGCGTTTCCAATCAGCGGCACCGCTCCGACACTTCAGTTCGATCTCGGAACTAACACTCGCACGGCGGTCTATCAGCCAGCGCTGTCATCCGCAACCTCGCTTGTGTTTGCCTATCAGGTGACATCAAGCGACGTGAACGTCAACTTTGTCGATAATCTGGTGTTTACCGCAAATGGCGCGACGGACACAGCCGGGAACGTTCTGGAGTTGCCGCCGGCATTAGTTCCGAATGAGTTTACGCTTAGCGTCGTGACCACTCCAGCTACTACGACAACGTTCTTGAATCAACCGTCAGGAAACGTCGCCGTTCCGTTGCCGTTCATAAGTGTTGAGTTCGACAGTGGTGTCGCTTTGGGAACCGGCCCCGGGCGGCTCGGCCTCGACGACTTCCAATTAACGCGCGACGGCATTCCGGTGCCGCTCACGGGGGCAGCGCTCAACTACAACATCGCGGATCCGAGTCCGCGGGGGTTCACGATCGTAGACTTGGAAGCCCTTACAGATCAGCCGGGCCGCTATGTCGTCGCATTTGCGGACATCGGCGTTGGCCCCGTTGCGCAAATGACATGGGTAAAGTCGGTCCCAACGGCCACCGAATTGACTGCCGTGATTACGCCACGGCTTGCGGACGGTACCGCAGTATCGTCGGCCGTGCCGTCGCAGGTGCCCGTTGATTATGTAGACATCGCATTTTTCGACGGCTCCACGACCCCCACTCCCGCCGAAGTCAGCAACGTCACCACGGGGGTTTCCGGCGCGGCGATAACGCAGTTCCTGCTCTACCGCAACGGCTTGCCGATCTCATGGCCGGCGAGCGCGACGGTCAATCAGACGAGCACTTCCACCTTCCGCATCACCGGGCTGTCCGCGACGACGCTCTTGGCCGGCACGTATCAAGTACTCGTGAAGCCGGAGTCGGGAATCACGACCTTTTCGTCACCGACCAATCCTTTCGTGACACCAGGTGCATCGCTGCTCGCAACCTACGGAGCGGCGTGGAAGTACGCCGTCCAGACGACCGGCGCAGTCACGTTTCCTGCCGCAGGAGCATACCGGGTCGGCCAACTGGTGACTTTTGTCGCCACGTTCAGCGACACGGTCTTCGCAGGCACCGGTCCAAGTGCTCCGGCGATCGCGCTCACCGTAGACACGGCCTCCGGACCCGTCACCCGGAATGCGAACTACGTAAGCGGGTCGGGATCTTCGACACTCATCTTTGCGTACCAGGTGACGAGTGCGGATAACGACCTCGACGGAGTTCTCGTGTCGAGTGTCTTCAACGGAACCATTTCGGATGCGAATGGATTTTCCGTTGTACCGCAGTTCACGCCGGTAAACAGCGGTAACCTCATTCAACTTGACGGCGTGGCGCCGACCATTTCCCTTTCCGCCAATCCACCCGCAGTTCCGCTCACCGGGTCCACCACGTTGACGTTTACGCTCTCTGAGCCATCGACAACGTTCAACAACGCCGACATCACGGCGATTGGCGGCTCGCTCTCGATCTTAACGGGCAGTGGAAATACCTACACGGCGACGCTCACGCCCGATGTTGGCTTCACAGGCGACGTGAGTCTGGTCATCGCCGCGAACGCCTTTACCGACTCGGCTGGCAATCCGAACGCCGCGACGACCTTCACTGTAGGCACCGCCCCCACCGCAACCCTCGTCGCCAGCCCAACCAGCGTGGGCGGCGGTCAGACCTCG
>DHLZ01000234.1 GCA_002405515.1 Planctomycetaceae bacterium UBA4655 | reverse complement strand
CCGCAGGAGATCGACCAGCACATGCGGCTGATGTGCGACACCCTCCTTCTGGCCTACCAGACCTACACGACCCGGGTCTGCACGCTCAAGCTCAACAACGACCACTCGCCGCTGCGGTTCCCGAACCTCAAGGCCTCCAGCGGCAAGGGGGGGATCGACTACATGATCCACCACCTGCTCTCGCACACCAACAACGCCGACTGGCTGGCGGTGAACCGGTTCTTCGTCGAGCAGGTGGCCTACATCGCGGCGCGGCTCGACACGATCCAGGAGGGCGAGCGGACGGCGCTCGACAACTCGATGATCATGTACTGCTCGAGCATGATGACCGGCAATCACGATAACAACCAGCTGCCGGTCGTGCTCCTGGGCAGCGGCGGCGGCCAGATCCGCACCGGGCGGGTGCTCGACTACCTCGACAAGCCGAACCGCAAGATGTGCAGCCTCTACCTGTCGCTCATGGACAAGGCGGGCGTGCGGCTCGATTCCTTCGGCGACTCCAAGGAGCGGCTCGCGGAGATCTGACCGCCGCGCGGCCGGCGGCGTTGGCTGCTCGTGGCCCATCACGATTCGCGCAGCCAGAAGAAGGGCCGCACGTCACTTTGCGTCCGCGGCACCGTAGGTCGCCAGCCCGGCCTCCAACTCCGCCCGCAGCTCCGGGAACCGGCCTGGAGGCAGAACCGCCAGGGCGGCCTTCGCGGTGGCCACGGCCTCGTCCCGCCTGCCGTTGCGGAACTGCGCGAGCGCCAGCAGGCCGCCGATCTGCGGGTTTCTGCGCTGGGTGAGCTCCATCGCCCGCGTGGCGCACTGGAGTGCCGCCATCGGGTCCCGCAGCGACTCCGGCCGCACGTTCAGCAGCACGCTGGCCGCAGTGGCCTGCTCCTCGGCGTCGTCAGGCCGGGCCGCTGCCAGCCGCCTGGTGGCGTCGACGAACCGCGGCATGTCCTCGAGGTGCTTGTGGATATCGCGCACCAGCGGCAGCACCTCCGCCGCGGTGCCGGGTTCGAGCTGCAGGGCCGCCTCGAGGTCGGCAGCCGCGTCGGCGAACCGCTTGAGGGCCATGTGGTTTTGGGCACGCGACCTCAAGTCCGCGGCCGTCGTGAGATTCCGCTGTTCCATCTCGGCCACGCTGTCGGGCGCGGCCACCTCCAACTCCGCACAGAACATCAGCGAGGGATCCCCGTATTCCACGAGCGAGGCCGCGACCGCATCGACCGTGCGGGGCACCCGCCTCGCGATCAATTCCCGCTCTCCGGCCAGCACGCGGACGGGCGCGTCGAGGTCGACGAACCGGTCGTCGAGCAGCAGCGTCAGCCGCTCCACGTGGCAGGCGTTGTCGATCCGAAACGTGTTGCCCGCACGGGTCACGTCGAGTCGCTGGAAGGCCGCCGGCGCTTCGTTCCTCAGCCAGTAGCAGCGGCGACGGAAATAGGCGTGGAACGGATAGTTGCGTTCGAGCAGTTTGGGCGTGTCGGCCGTGCCGATCGGCAGCGGCAGGAGCGGCTGGTGCCATACGACCCGCTCGGGCAGCGGGTCGCGGTTGAACGCGGCCAGCCAGCCCGGCGTGTCGCGGTCGTCGATCGCATGTCCCTTGCCGGCGTGTTCCTTGTATTCGAGCCGGTAGCCGGAGCCGGCCTGCCGGCCCAGCGCCCGGATGGCTGCGGCAAAACGCCTGGCCAGCGGGTATCGCTGGAAATCCATGTCGGCCGTGCCTATCTGGATCATGACGGGGAGGTTGAGGAGATTTTCCGGGGGTGCCCGGCCGCGGCCGCCGAGGTAGTTGAAGCCGGCGCTTGCCGCCACGGCGGCCCATCGATCGGGGAGCGACGGACCGAGGTGCAAGACTCCGATCGCCCCCATCGAGTAGCCCATCAGGTAGACCCGGTCGCTGTCGATCTCCCACTTCGCCGGCAGTTCGACGAGCAGCCGCTCGAGTGCCGCGATCGAGGCTGGTTCGTTCCAGCTGCCCGCGGAATCCACCGGGGCCCGGGGAGAGACGCACAGCCCCTGCTGCACGGGGTATTGGGCCATGGTCGCGGCCCAGCCCCGGTCATTGCTCTGCGGGTTGTTGCCACCGCCGTGCAGGTTGATGAACACCGGCCAGCCACGCTCCGGTTTCATGCCCGCCGTCCGCGCCGCGTACCGCATCGTGACGCGGACTTTTTCTTCCCGGTCCTTTCCACCAGTCGGCCTGCACGACCCCCACGGTGACGCCGCTTTCCGGTTTGAGCCAGCCCTGCGGAAATCCGAGCGGCTGCGGCAGCTTATCGGGCTTCCGCCCCGCGAGCTGCTCCCGCCAGGCCGCCCACAGGCCGCGCTTCCATGCGGCCGCGGCCTCCTTGGAAAGCGGCGGCTGGTCGGACTCCGGCCGCTTCGTCCGCGTCCGCTGTTCCGGCGACAGGCCGGCGTACTCTGCGTGGCGGGCGAGCAGTGCCGACAGCTCGGCGGCCGGCGGAAGGGCAGGCTCCGCGGCCCGGACGCCGAGCGAGGCGAGGCCGAACACCGCGATCACGCCGCACCCGCGAACCGTTTGGCCCAACAACATATGGCCTGGCCTCACATCAACGCTGAATGCGTGTCCGGGCGACCTACGTCCTGCCGGTCGGGGTGCACGTCGGTCGAGACCGACCGGCAAACCTCAGCTTCCGAATGCGCTGCTAGTTTGAGCGTATCGGATGCCGACATAGCTCTGCAATCCATGCTTAGCTCGTCGGCATTAGCCGGCACCCGGGGGCCGGGAAGCCCCCACCGCGGGGGAGTGGGGGGTGGGGGGGGGGACGGGGGCAAGGACGCGG
>DHLZ01000044.1:2612-12326 GCA_002405515.1 Planctomycetaceae bacterium UBA4655 | reverse complement strand
AGCCGCGGTCCACCCTCGTTGCGCCAGCCGCCGCCGCGACGATCCGGCGAGCCACCTGCTCCTTGAATCCGTCACAACCGGCCGTGCTCGCTGCCAGACCAGCGACGAGGCCGAGGCACAGCGGTTTCCATCGCAGAGGGAATTGCATGACTACCCTGACGGGGGGGAGAAAAGGCGGGATAGGACAGTCAACGGCAGTTTTACAAGCGTGTGATCTGACCGCTGCCAGGCACCAGGCATCAACGCAGCCAGCATGCGGCCGGATTCAGAGCGAGCCTGCGCCGATCCTCCCGCAATGCCGCGAATCCGGCTGCATGAGCGGCTTTGCGGGGTGTTCGGGGCATTGGTTGCCCTGTTTCGGGCGACGATGGATCTGTCGGTCGTCGTCTCGCCGTCGATGGCACCCACGCTTCGGGGAACCGCGGTTGCCAACGGAGATCGTGTCCTCACGGAAAAGGTGACCTATCGGTTCCGCATGCCGCGCCGATGGGAGGGCATCGCCTGCACGACCGATGCAACGGCGGTGGTTCGCCATATCGGTTGCATTCTCGGGACGCAGGGGCTCATGCCCCTCAAAAAAACGGGTGAGTGATGCAAAAACGCTGGCTCTCTTTGTGTGCCCTGGCTGTTGCGTGTGCCCAGGTACCCGCTCCGGCTCAGGTCGTCGTGCATGGCAAGCAGGGAAACCGGGATCGCGGCGAACGGATTCTCCCCGTGGGCGACGACGCCTACCGCCTCGAAGTTTACCGCGGCTTCGGACTCAATATTCCCAAGTCTGCCGTGGCGATGATCGAAGATCCTCCCGCGCCGGAATGGCGGCCTCGGGCGGTAGCGGTTCCACCCAAGGGCCGTCTCGACGCCGAGGAACGAGCCGCCATCGACAGGCTTCTGGCGTCTTACTTCGAGGCCGCAGACAGGCCCGACGAGCAGGCCGGCATCCTGGCCACGTTGCGGCAACAGGACACCCTGCCTGCCGAGGATCTGGCGGGCGTCATCTCCACGATTCGGGACCTTGCCCGATCCGGACGCCGACTTGCTCCCGGCACCAACCGATTCAGCCATCCACAATTCCCGGGCGAGGTGAACGTGAAAGTCGTCGCCGGAGATCCGGCGGGCGGCCCGCTGCCGCTCTTCCTCGCGCTCCATGGCGGCGGCGAGAACGACGGCCATTGGAGCAGCGGAACCGACATGTTCACCGGGCCGGCCCGAGCGGCATGGAAGCGGGGCATCTTCGTCTGTCCATCCGTGCTCCACAAGAAATATGCGGAATGGGGCCGCAACCCGGTCGAGGAGCATTACGTCAAGGAGCTGCTCAAGGCGGCCAAGCGCACATGGGACGTGGACACCAACCGCATCTACATCGGGGGCCATTCGATGGGCGGCTACGGCGCCTGGCATATCGGCGGCCATCAGGCGGACGTGTTCGCCGGCGTGATTTCCGCAGCCGGCGGCATCCTCACGGGCCGGAGCATCGGAGAGTCTTGGGGCTGGGGCGTGCTCGGGAATCTGCGGCACACGCCGGTGGCCTTTCTTCACGGCACGAAGGATGAGCCGTCTCCGGTTTGGAGCGACCAGGAGTCCAACCGCATTTTGGGCGAACTGGAGAAGGAGCATCCCGGCCAGTACCGCCACCGTTATGTGGAGACCGTGAACGGCGGTCACATGCCGCCTGGCGACGCGCTGAAGCAATCGGTGGCATGGATCCTGGGGCACGAGCGAAACCCAGATCCCAAGGAGCTGACCTGGGAGCCGACGCGTTCGTTCGTGAAGCACTTCTATTGGCTGCGGGTGGAGAATCCGGCGATGTTCCAGCGGATCGAGGCCCGTATCGAAGGGAATACCATCACGGTGGTCACGACCCGCGTGGCGGGCGGCTTCAGCCTCCTGCTCAACGACCGGCTGGTCGATCTCGACCGGCCCGTCGAGGTGCTGGTGAATGGGCAGGAAGCATTCCGCGGGCATCTCCACCCCCGCGTCAGCGCGGTGCTGGAGAGCATCGACGACAAGCTCGATGACCGGCTCATCTACACGACCCGCATCGACTTCTGACCCCGTCAGGCGGCAGGATGCCGAGCCTTCGGCATGAGCCCATCGACGGCGTAGATGACCAGCGCCGCCCAGACGATTGCAAAGCCCGCGAGCTTGCCGACGTCGAACGGCTCACCGTAGACGAACAGGCCGAGCACGAACTGGATCGAGGGCCCGATGTACTGCATGAGCCCGATGGCGGAGAGCGGGATCCGCCGCGCCGCCGCCGCAAAACAGAGCAGCGGCACGGCGGTGACCACGCCGGAGAGTGCGATCAAGGCGTCGTCCCGCCCCCCGAGGCTGCCGAACGCACCGCGGCCCGCGACGTGCTCCGCGCCGAGGAACGCCGCGGCCGGCCCGAGCAAAAGCAGCGTCTCGACCGTCAGGGACGAGACGGCGCCGAGCGCCGTCCGCTTCTTGGCGAGACCGTACAGGCAGAACGTGAGGGCGAGGTACAGGGCGATCCAGGGGAAGTGGTGGTACTGCGAGGCGAGAAACGCGACCCCCGTCGCGGCGACCGCGACGGCGAGCCATTGGGCCGTCCGCAGCCGTTCGCCGAGCACGAACACGCCGAGGAGCACGCTGAGGAGCGGGTTGAGGAAATACCCGAGGCTGCTCTCTATCATCCGTCCGTGGGTCACGGCCCAGACGAACCCCAGCCAGTTGGCCGAGACGAACGCCGCCGCGATCCCCTGCCGCACGAGCACGCGGGGCGTCGTGAATGCCTCGCGGATGCTCCCCGCCGCGCCGGTCATCCAGACGAGCGGCACCAGGACGACGATCGACCAGATCACGCGATGCGCCACAAGCTGCGTGGCGGGCACTTCACCGAGGTGCTTCCAGTAGATCGGAAGCACGCCCCAGAGAATGAAGGCCGCCGCGGCGTAGAAGTAACCGCTGCTCAAGGCTGACCGTCACGACGCTTGCCGGGACTCCTCCGCCTTCAGGGCATCCATGAGCGGCCAGAGGGTGTCGATGTCGTCCTTGAAGAGGTCGCCGATGAGAATGTCGGTGATGAGCCCCTTGCGGTCGGAGTGCTTGCGGACGAACTGGCCGAAGTTGAGCCCCTCGTAGAACTCGCAGACGAGCCGCCGCATCCGATCCATTCCCTCGATGAACTCCGGGCCCCACGTGCCGAGCTGGGCCGCCGACGTGTCGCCGCGGGAGAGCCCCGCGCAGATCGCGTCGGCCGCACAGGCTCCCGACTTGAGCGCGAGCAAGACTCCCGACGAGTAGAGCGGGTCGAGAAAACCGAAGGCGTCGCCGACGAGCACCCAGCCGTCGCCGGCCACCTGCCGTGAGCGGTAGGAGTATTCCTTGGCGGCGCGAAACGGCGCCGACCGGCGGGCCTCGGCGATCCGCGGCTGGAGGCCCGGGCACTTTCCAACCTCCGCGAAATAAATCTTCTCGAGATCTTTCGTGTCGCGGCCGGTGAAGAGATAGTCATAGGGCGCGACGACACCCACGCTCACCACGTCGTCGTGGAGCGGGATGTACCAGAACCAGCCCTGCTTCCCCTGGATCTGCATGACGAGGGTGGCCCCCTCGTCGCGGCCGGCGTCCCGCTGGGCTCCCTGCCAGTAGGTCCAGATCGCCGCCTTCTTGAGAACGGGATCCCATTCACGGAGGCCGAGGCGATCCTGGATCACGCAGCTCTGGCCCGCCGCATCGACCACCACGCGGCAGCGGATCTCCCGCACGCCGCCCGACTCGTCGGCGGCTCGCACGCCGACCGCACGCCCCTCCTCGAAGAGCACGTCGAGCACCCGGACGCCCTCGTGGACGTCCACGCCATGCTCGCGGGCGTTGTCGAGCATCATCATGTCGAAATCCTGCCGCAGCACCTGCCAGGTCCGCGAGCTTTCGTGCGGCTTGTGGTCGGCGAAGTAGAACGGCTGGGAGAGCTTCCCCTGCTCCGACACGAACTGCACGCTGTGCTTGTCGACGAACCGGCTGCCACGCAGCTTGTCGAGCATGCCGAGCCGCTCGAGCACCCAGAACGTCTCCGGGATGAGCGATTCGCCGATGTGGTATCGCGGGAAATGCTCCCGTTCGAGCAGCTGCACGGAATACCCCTGCTTCGCGACGAGCGTCGCGGTGGTCGCGCCCGCGGGGCCTCCGCCGATCACGATCACATCCGGCTCCGAGAGGCCGGGACCGACCCGCTGGATCATCATGCCTCACTCCTCCGACTTGGTTGACTGTTTCCGGTGACTGCTTCCGGGCCATGCGGCCGCCATGGCCGGATCCTCGTGTGGCTCGCGGGCCTTCGAGAGGATGTCGATCAGGGTCCGAAGCGTGCGGCGGTCGAGATGGCCGAGCTGGTGCTTCCCGAGCCGCTTCACGTCGGCCGCAAGCCTGCCGACGACCGCGACGCCGGCGGCCGTGATCGACACGTAGACGACGCGGCGATTCTCCTCGCACCGCTTCCTCGCGACGAGCCCCTGCTCCTCGAGCTTGTCGAGCAGCCGCGTCATGTCGGCGGCCCGGGAGACCAGCCGGGCCCCCACAGCCGACGTCGAGAGCGCCCCGGGCCGCACCGACTTCAGGATCCGCAGCGCGTTGTACTGCTGCGCGGTGATGCCATGACGCTGGAAGACCCGCTCGTCGAGCTCGCGGAGCCGGTCGTAGGTCCGCCAAAGCTGCAGGTAGGCCTCCTGCTCGAGCGAGTCGAAGGCGGCGGGAGCGGGTCGGGGCGGGCGGGTTTTGGTCGCGGCCATGCGTCTATTGTATCGGCCCGATTTCCTTTGAACAATAATCGTTTGAACGACTAACTTCCCCCGTCTCCCCCGCCTTCCGCCGGCCCCGCCATGACCACGACCGACTGGACCCTGCTCTCGCTCCACCTCGCGGCCATGCTCTTCACGGCGATCGTGCTCGGACAGGCGGCCAGGCGGATCGGCATCCCGGCGGTGGTGGGGGAGATCGCCGGGGGGCTCTTGCTCGGGCCGACGCTGCTCGGCCGGCTGGCCCCCGACGCCCACGCATGGCTGTTTCCGCCTTCGGGCCCGATCACCTCCGCCCGGACGGCGATCGCCCGCGTCGGCATGCTCTTTTTCATCGTCACGATCGGGCTCGACATCAGCGTCGGCGAGTTTCGCCGGATCGGCCGCAAGGCGATCTCCGTGGGGACGATCGGCACGTTCGTGCCGCTCATCCTCGGATTCGTCATGTGCTACGTCTTCCCCGACGTCATCGGCGTGACGCGGAAGGACCTCTTCGCGACGGCGCTGTTCATGGGATCGATCCTCTCGCTCTCGGCGAACCCGGTGATCGCCCGTATCCTCATGGACATGGGACTCTTCAAGAGCGAGATCGGCCGGACGATCATGTCGGCGACGCTCGTGGACGACCTCGTGGGCTGGGGCCTCTTCGCCGTGATCCTGGCGGAGTTCGCGCCGCAGTCGACCGGCCAGGGTCAGGGGATGGCGATCTTCGGGCTCGTGTTCCTCTTCGTCGGCGGGATATTGCTTGCCGGGAGGTTTCTCCTGCCGCCGCTCCTGGACCGGGTGAACCGCACGATGCCGCAGCCGGCGTCGCTCATCTCCTGCATCGTGCTCCTCGCGCTCCTGGGCGCGGCCGGCTCGGAGCAACTCGGCCTGCACTCGTTCCTGGGGGCGTTCGTCGTCGGCATCGCGCTCGCCGACGTCTCTCGGAAATACCCGCGGCCGTTCGAGGCGATCGGTGAGTTTTCCTACGCGGTCTTCACGCCGATCTTCTTCGTCTCGATGGCGATCGGGGCGGATTTCGTGAAGGGCTTCGACTTCTGGCTCGTGGCCCTCGTCACGATCGTCGCCTTCGTCGGCAAGATCTGCGGGGTCTTTCTCGGCGGGAGGCTCGCGGGCATGGACAGCCGGCAGGCGCTCGCCGTGGGATGCGGTCTGAACGCCCGGGGCATCCTCGGCATCGTGATGGCCGCCGCGGCCTACGAGGCGCAGCTCATCGACCTCCGCCTCTTCGTGGCCTGCGTGCTCATGTGCGTCGCGACGACCATGGCCGCCGGCCCGGCGCTCAGCCTGATCCTCGCCCGTCGGGCAGGAATCAGTGCGGTTTCATCGTGATGTAAGGTCCGTGGCCCCGGCAACGACTTCTTGGTGGGAGCCTCTGGTGCGGTGGCGGGCACGGGCCGCCACCCGGCCCGCCCTCTTCCGAAACCGCCGCATGCGTGAACCCATCGAGCCGTCCGACATCGACTGGGCCGAGGTCGTGCACGAGCACGGAGCTGCCGTCTGGCGGCTGGCCCGCCGCATCCTCGACCATGAGACCGACACCGGCGACTGCTTCCAGGAGACGTTCATCGCGGCCCTTGCCGCGAGCCGAGCCGCTCCGGTGGCCAACTGGCCGGGCCTCCTTCGCAAGATCTGCACGGCCCGGGCGATCGACATCCTCCGCCGGCGGATCCGCGACCGTTCCCGTACCGAGAGTCTCGAAGCCACCGAGTCGCTGGCCGCGTCAGCCGCGGACCCGGCCGACACGCTGGCGGGCCGCGAACTGGCCGCTCGCCTCCGGGCCGCGCTGACCGCATTGCCGCGGCAACAAGCCGAGGTGTTCACGCTGGCGGTCGTCGAACAGGTGCCGCATGCGGAGGTGGCCGCCCTCTGCGGCCTCACGCCCAACCACGTGGGCGTGCTCGTGCACCGGGCCCGGGCCAGGCTCCGCGAACTGCTCGATGAACGCCCCGCCGTCCGCCCGACGACGGGCGTGCCCGCACGATCCTGAATCCAGCGTCCCTGCATCTGACGTCCACCATGTCCCACCTTCGGAGGAACCCAGTCATGACGAACCACGCTTTTTCGCCGGACGCAATCGTCGATCGCGCCGTCGCGGCCCTGCGGGCGACCGCTTTGAACGACCGTCCGCCGCCGGCTCTGCTTGCGCGCACGGCTGCCGCCGTGGGTGCGGCCGCCCGTGCTCCGCGGCCGCGGCCGGCCAAGTGGCTCCGCCGCCCGCTCGCGGCGATCGCCGCGGCGGCCCTGGCGACGGCCGTGTCCGTGATGATCGCCGTCGTGTCGCCGGTCGGGAGCGGCGGCAACTCGGCCTTCGCCGCGATGCTCGACAAGGTCCGGGAGATGAAGAGCGTGCGCTATCGCCTCACGTTTCCCGGCGTCGAAGAGGCCGCGGGCACGGAAAAACCCATGTTTTTTCTGGCGACCGAAACGAACGATGGAGCAAGACTCGAGCAGGGCCCGATGGTGAGCGTGTTCCGCCGCGACGCCTGTCTGATGCTCGACACCACGAGCAAGAGTGCGACGACGTTTTCGAACGACGAGGCCAAGGACCGCCAGAGGGAACGCCCGGATTTGCTCGGGAAGTTCCGGCAGGCTGACGGATCGTGGGGCGAACCGATCGCAGGCAAGCAGGTGGGAAGCGTCGCCGCCCGCGGCTATCGCGTGGCCAGGAAATGGATCGGCGAGAATGAGCTGAGATGGGTCAGCATGCGGGTCTACGTCGATCCGGCGACCGACCTGCCCGTGCGGGTCGAGGGGGACGTCCGGCTGTCGGACGACGAAAAGAGCGAGGGTTTCGCCGCCGTGCTGTCGGACTTCGAGTGGGATATCGAAGTCGATCCGGCGCTGCTGTCGCTCGAACCTCCCGCCGGCTACCGCCAGGAAAAAGTTGACTTAAAAGTCTCCTCCGCAGCCTCGCCCCCGGAGGCCATCGCCGCAGGCCTGCGATTCTATGCCGACCAACTCAAGGGAGACCTGCCAAGCGGCATCGGCGGCTTCGAGGAGCCGTTGGTTGCCCTGTCAGGTGCCCTCTTCGACGACGCGGCCAGAAAGGATTTCAGATCGCAGGGCATGGCCGAGATCATAAAAGTCGTTCATCAGCGAGTCGCGCCATGGGTAGACCTTGAAGAAGCTCTCTGGGATCTCAAAAATAAGAACATCAAGGTCCACTACCTCGGCAAGGGACTGAAGGCGGGCAACGGCTCGAAGATCGTGGCCTGGTGGAAGGCGGAGAAGCCCGGTCGAGCCATCGCGATCTACGACGACTTTTCCTGGAAGGAGATCGACGAACCGACGGGCAGCGACACTCCAGGTGGCTGAAGCCAACGTACCGGAAGGCACGACAATGAAAGGCACGAAAATGAGTGACCATGTCGAATCGACGCCCTCTGCCACGACGCCATTGAACGTCCTGACGCTGGGCGTGTGCTGGACCGGCGCTGCCGTCGTGACATACGTCTCCAACGACCCGGAGGTCGCGTTGGCAGCGATTGCAGCCGCCTGCTATCTCATCTGGGAGATGGAGGGGAGAGTCCTCGGAAAAAAGGAGAACCGACTATGGACGCCATGAGATGCCTCGTGTTCGCGGTGCTGTGCGGGGGGCCGTCCTTGGCGGCGGTCGCCGCGGAAGGCACGTCTCCGGCCCCTGGCCGGTCAGATCCAGCCGTCGCCGTGCCGGCGGGCATCTACCGCTCGGACAAGGAGGGTCCGGACTCCGGCCGCCTGTACCTGATCCTCGATGAGCGGCGGGCCGTGCTGCAGAACGAACATGGAAAGGCACTCGCCGCCTACCGCGTGGTCCGCGAGGCAGACGGGCAGGTCCTCTTCCGCGTCGGCAAGCCGACCGCCATGCGGGTCGTGGCCCGGGGGGACGGGGTGACGGTGGTGGACGGGGATGGGAAGCCGGTGTTCGCCGACCTGTTTGCCCTCTGCCCCGAACCGCCCGAGGCGGTCGGCTGGCAGCCCTACGACCTGCCGGAAACCGACGCCGATCCAGACCGACGGCGGGCCGTGGCCGCGGAACTCGATCGCCGCTTCAACCTCGAGCAGCGTCTGCGGGGTGAGGCGATCGCACTCATGGGCGGACGGATGGATGCGGCGACGATGGACAAACCGGAGGTCGCCAAGAAGTGGCAGGAGGTCGAGGCCGTTGACGAGGACAACAGGGCATGGCTGTCGAAGACGCTGCGAAACAGCGGCTGGATCGGCCGCAAAAGCCATGGCGACAAGGCCCACCAGGCCGTGCTGCTCGTCATGCTGCACAACGTCGCGGACCTCCGCCTGGCCGCGACGGCGCTGGCGAAGATGCAGGCGGAGGCCGATCGCGGAGAAATCGGCGAGGCTTCGGTCGCGAACCTGGCCGATCGATTTGCTCTGACGACGGGCGAACCGCTGACCTACGGAATCCAGGCCGTGGGAGGCGAGGACGGCAGGCCGATCATCCCGATCATCGCCGACGCGGCCCGGGTGGATGCCAACCGCAAGCGGATCGGCGAGCCTCCGCTGGCCAAGGCGGCGGCGATGACGCAGGCCACCGTGGTTCGGATTGGCGAGGACGGCCGGCTGGTCCCGGGCGGTGCCGCAGCGGTTGCGGGCCTCGATGCGATCGACAGACACAAGGCGGTGTCCGATCCCGGCTGGGGCCTGGCCGAGGCTGGCAAGGTCGATCCGGTGTTTGCGGCGGCGGTGACCGCCGCGCAGGCCGGGGATGCCGCTCCGCTGACCGACTGGTGCAAGCAGGTGCCGAAGCCCCACCGCGACCTGCTCGCCAACCTGCTCTTGGCCCTGGGACGCATCGCACCCGGTGGCGATGCGGTCGTGGCGGAGCGGCCGCTCGTCGAAGGCTATCTCGCCGCGGTTCCCGCACAGGACGACGCTCGGATCCTCGTCGGCAACCTCCTGGCCAATGCCCTGGTGGCCCGCGCCACCGCCCCCAACGCCGAGGATCTGGCGCGGGCGG
>DHLZ01000044.1:1400-2473 GCA_002405515.1 Planctomycetaceae bacterium UBA4655 | reverse complement strand
CGCTGCAGCGGCCCGATGTCGAACGCCATCCGCTGGCCCACACGATCGCCGACACGATCGCCTGCGTCCGCTATCGCGAGGGGCAGCTGCCCGCGGCCGCAACGCTGTGGCAGAAAGCCATGACGTTGGCCGGAGCGAAGTCGCCGGAACTCTATCGGCGTCGCCTGGAAGCGGCCGAGGCGGGCGACGCCACGGCCCCGCTGCCGCGATGAGCCGTGCGATCGGGCAGCGGATCCGCCACGGGGAAACCGAAGCATGGGGATTGCGACGACGAGCCCGAGGTGCCGCGGCTCAGTCGCCGCCACACCCAAGGGCACTCGAGCGGAACCTCCTCACCCACCCGGGCCATGAGCTTGGGCCAGGCAATCCGCGACGTGTCGTGCGAGCGGGGCTTTTGATGTCGGGCACCCTCGGCTGAAGCACCCCCGCCCAAACCCTCTCCCCGAGGGGGAGGGAGGGCGGTCGCGGCCGCGCATTGCTTGCCGATAGTTCCGATGGCCAGTGCCGTGACGGCTTTTCGCAGCCGGTGATTCGGCGCAAAGACGCCGTGATACCGGACGCGTGCGGAGAGTCGTGCGGGAGCCGGGGGTGAATTGAGCGTTGGGGGCTGGCGGATGGCGTTCACCGGGCATGGCCGCAGGAGTAGACTTTCGGCAGGTTAATGGATCGTAACCGGCCTACTCCCGGCCTACCGCATCGAGGTCCGCCATGAAGCCCGTGAACGCGAATCTGTTACCGATAGTCATCGCCCTGTTCGTATCTGGGTTCTACCTCGGCTTCGCTCCCGCGCGTGCCGTCGAGTTGCCCGAGGACACGAACAAGATCGAGAGCCTGACTGTTGAGCAGGCACGGAGACTGGCGAGGAAACCGGGCGAGGTTCTGTTGCTCAACGGCCTGACGACGCTGGACGCCGACACTGCCAAGGTGCTCGCGGAGTTCAAGGGATATTCTCTGGGCCTCAACGGCCTGACGACGCTGGACGCCGACACTGCCAAGGCGCTCACGGAGTTCAAGGGCGAATATCTGTCCCTTTCGAACCTGACCACGCTCGACAGCGACACTGCCAAGGCGCT
>DHLZ01000044.1:0-1098 GCA_002405515.1 Planctomycetaceae bacterium UBA4655 | reverse complement strand
GCCAAGGCGCTCGCGGAGTTCACGGGCGATTCTCTGGGCCTCGACGGCCTGACCACGCTCGACACCGACACTGCCAAGGCGCTTGCCGCCATCAACAAGTGGAATGGTCAACTCCCGAAACTGACCGCGCTCGACGCCGACGCCGCCAAGGCGCTCGCGGAGTTCAAGGGCCAAAGTCTGTCCCTCTCGAACCTGACCACGCTCGACGCCGACGCCGCCAAGGCACTCGCGGAGTTCAAGGGCAATTATCTGGCCCTCGACGGCCTGAAGGGGCTCTCCGCCGAGGCGGCCAAGGCGCTGGCGCAACACAGAGGCGAGCGACTGTCTTTGAGGGGTCTAACCGCGCTCTCCGCCGAGGCGGCCAAGGCCTTGGGAGAGCACAAGGGCCAACAGTTGTGTCTCGACAGCGTGACCACACTCTCCGCCGAGGCGATCCAGGCCCTGGGGCAGCACCGGGGGTCCGTTTCCATAAACGCACTTCTGCGGAACAAGGTTGTCGCCAGGCACCCGTTGAGCCCCCAGACCGCAAAAGCGTTGGTCCTTTTTCTGCAGGGAGACCTCAGTTGCATCACCGCCCTCGACTCCCCTGACTCCGTCGCCATTGCCAAGGCCCTCGCCGCAACGACACGCCCGCTGTCCCTCCCCAACCTCAAGAAAATCTCCCCCAAAACGCTCGCAGCCCTGATCGAGAAACGCGACATCGGGATTCCCCTCATCGAGACGCTGGAACTCATCCCCGAACCCGACGGCAGCGCTACCGAGGACTTCGTAATCCCGGAGTGGCTGGAAGAGCGGCAGAAGCAGAATCGCGGCGCCCAAGCGGCCGAGTGATACGACCCGGCCGCACGTTGGACCTGCCGGCAAGGGATAGTCCGGTCAATGGCGTGCGCACAGCACAACCACCCCCTTCCGCCGGCGTGACACGAGCTATAACCGAAAGTCGTGTTCCGTAGAGGGAAATGAAAAGGGCGTAACTCGCAAATCTCGCCTACCGCGGCCGGAAGAATGGTCGTTTTCGCCGTTTTTTCGCGGGCGGGAGCCGCTGCATGCATGCAGTGACAGCAGATGAAAAAGGTGTTGGGCCCCGGAGAATGGAAG
>DHLZ01000113.1:4039-4876 GCA_002405515.1 Planctomycetaceae bacterium UBA4655 | reverse complement strand
GCAGCCCGAGGCGCAAGTCGCCCTGCCGGCGAACCGGTGCCCAGGACGGAAGCCCGAGGCGCAAGCCGAGAGGGGCGTCAGGGTCGCGGGAAGAGCTGGGTGATCTGGCAAAACAGCGTCCATTCCGAGCGTTTGTGAATGACTCGACGCCGCCTTTCTGCACATCGTCAACTCCCCTCTCGGCTCGCGCCTCGGGCTTCCGTAGTGGGCACCTGTTCGCCTGCGGGGAAACTCGCGCCTCGGGCTTCCGTAGTGGGCACCTGTTCGCCTGCGGGGAAACTTGCGCCTCGGGCTTCCGGATCCCCGCGCGACGTCCATGTCTCGCCCACAACATCGTAGATCCAGAGGTCGACCGAAGTGAACTGTCCACCGGCTCCGATGCCGCCCTGGACGAACAGCCGCTGGCCTTGCTCGTCCCAGGCCGTCGTCCGGGCAAACCGCGCAGGCGACAGGGCCGTCCAGGCTTCTTTTTCCGGATCGAAGGCCCATACGTCTTCGTGCATGACGAAGCCCGTCAGCTTGTCGCCCGCGACGACGTTCGTCTCACCGGCGATGACCAGCAGCCTCTTGTTGTGGCTGTCCCAGATCGATTGGATCGCATAGCGCGGGCCGGGCCCGCCATCGACCCCGCGCCACGCCGACGCCTGGATTGACGAAAGGAGTTTCCGGGGGTAACGCATGAGATCGAGATCCCGCCTGGCGGCAAGACTCGAACCACAGGTCTCCGCCATTGAACGCACTGAAGTCGCTCGACGCCGACACCGCCAAGGCGCTCGCGAAATCGACGGTGTGGAATGGTCAACTCCCGGGCCAACTACCGGGAGCATCAAGTAGTTG
>DHLZ01000113.1:3726-3922 GCA_002405515.1 Planctomycetaceae bacterium UBA4655 | reverse complement strand
CTACCGGGAGCAGCAAGTAGTTGACATTGTTCTGCGGGCAACTTGGCCTGCTGACTTTCACGGAAGCCCGAGGCGCAAGTTTCCCTGCTGGCGAACAGGTGCCCAATACGGAAGCCCGAGGCGCAAGCCAAGAGGGGAGTTGACGCTGTGCAGAAAGGCGGCGTCGAGTCATTCAAAAACGCTCGGAATGGACACT
>DHLZ01000113.1:0-3458 GCA_002405515.1 Planctomycetaceae bacterium UBA4655 | reverse complement strand
GCTCAGTCAGCCGAAAACCACCGTCAACAACATCGTGCTCGGGGTAGTAACCGCCTTGAACTCTTCTGATTCCGTCGAGATCGCCAAGAAAGACTTCAAGATTCCGTTCATCGAGACGCTCGAACTCATCCCCGAACCCGACGGCAGCGCAACCGAGGACTTCGTGATCCCGGAATGGCTGGAAGAGCGGCAGAGGCAGAAGCGGGCCGCCCAAGCAGCCGAGTGATACCCCCCGGCCGCACGCTGGTCCTGTCGGCAAGCCTCACGGACGCCTGAGTCACCTCCTCCCGTCATGTCTGCGGCGCCACTTCACGACGGCTTCATGGCGTAACGGTCCCCCGTGGCCCACGAATAGCCACCCGGAGGTCGCGGCGAGAATGCGGTCAAGGCTCGCCATCACGCCCGGGAGGTCGTCGGCGAAGTAGTGAAAGTTGGGTTGCGACGGCCTGATCGCGCCGCCTGCATGCCCGCCCATGATCACGTCGCCGATGACTGCATCGCCGGAGTCGAGGACCACGGAGATCGACCCGGGCGTATGCCCCGGCGTGTGCAGTATTGACCCGGAAATGCCAAACGCATCGAGCCGGCGGCCCTCTTCGGCATCGATGTCCGCCGACCGCGCACGAAATGGCAGATGAGCGAGCAACCGTGCCAGAATCCGCCCGCGTAGCCCCACTCCCCGGAGCGGGCCGTTGTTCCCCCGAAGGGCGAGCGGTCCATCGCCCGGGTGATACGCCACGGGACAGCCTGCCTCGGCCGCCAAGTCCACCGTGTTGCCGAAGTGGTCTGAGTGCACGTGCGTGTGAAGGATGAGCGCGAGGTCGCGAATCTTCACGCCTGCCGCAGCGCAGCCGGCGACGATTGCCGGGGCATCGCCCCGCGATCCAGTATCGACGAGAATCGGCCGGTCGCCGACGACAAGGTATGCGTTGGAATAACGCAGGCGGAGAGGATGGATGACACTCACGGGCGGCTGTTGACCTCGATGCTGCGACGGACGTGGGGCACATGCAGACGGAGGTGGAAGGCCAGAAGGGCGTAGGCCCCACGACTGTTCAGCCGGCCGAAGATCGGGTGCAGAAACGTCCCGCGGCCGTGGAAACCATACGACTTCGGCAGGCCTGCGACCCGCGTGACCAAGTCTCGGAACCGCGGCATGACCTCTGGGCCGCAGTCGCCGGGATGATCGAACCGACCGATGTCCCCAATGTCCGGCTGTCGGCCTGCTTCGAGTCGGGGGATCAGTTCGAGCATCGCCTCGTGGACACCGTTGACGTGGTCGATTGTCATGAATGCCGACCAACCCTGCATCACCGGCGTCACCCCGGGCAGTGGCGCGACTGGGCGCCGCCCCCGCAGGACCGGCTCGGGAGTCGTCGCCACCAGTTCTTCGATCGTCCTCGCTGCGGCCCGGAACTGCCGCCCGTTCGTCGCGAGCGAGCGGCTGCGGTAACCAGCCCGCAGGAGCATCCGGGCCATCATGTTTTCGAGCATTGGTGTGGCGAATCAACGGTTTTCTTTTCGGACGGGGTCCAGTCTCGCTCCCCTCGCGGGATCAATCAACGCGAAACCGGTTCAGGTCGAGCGGCGATCGAGAACCCATGAGTGGCTCTGACCTGATCTTCGACCGGGCGAGCCACGACGAGGCCGGGGGATGCCGCCGCTCGCGGGTCTGGCGGGCATGCCTGGAGGCGGGCGAGTGCTGGCGTTCCCCCGGGCGCTCGCCGCGCTCGACCCTGCAGCCGCCGGTGCAGTCGCTGGACCGGCTCCCTGCCGAACCTCTCCGGGCTCGACACGGCGGCTGCCTAGACGCTCTCCGCCCTGATCGCCAAGGAAGACGTCGGGATCCCGCTCATCGAGACGCTCGCACTCATCCCCAAACCCGACGGCAGCGCGACCGCCGATTTCGTGATTCCCAAGTGGCTGGAGGAGCGACAAAAGGAACAGCGGCGTTGACGAGCAGCGGAAGAAGCCGAATGATGCGACACGACCGCCCGACGCGTTCCATCGTCCGGCCGCGGCCACAGCTTCGCGGCGTGTGACGCGGTCTGGAAGTCGCCCCCGAACGGATCGACGCCGTCGTTCCGCGGTGCGATACAACGTTGGTCGGCATTGCGTGACTCCCGAGCCTTTCACGAGCATGATTCGCAGTGATGAGACACGCCACTTCATCCGTCGTCATGCGAGGACTGGCCGGTGCGTGGGCCGTCGCCCTCCTGGCGATCAGCCTGGCGCAAGTGGGTGATGCCGGGATCGGCTACGCCCTGGCATTCATCGCGAGCGGCGCAGCCGTGGTCTTCATCAATCGTCCGCTGACGTCGCTCGTGGCCGGCCTCGTGATTCCGGCCTTGATGATTGTGTTTGCGCCGCGATATGGACACCCGTCGTGGATGCACGACTCCACTGAATGCGCGAATCGCCTGCGGGCCATCGGATATGCGATCATCCGCTATGCCGACGAACATGGGCATTATCCGCCGGCGTACGTGGCCGACGAGCACGGCACCCCGATGCACAGCTGGCGAGTGTTGATTCTTCCGTATCTTGGCCGGACATACGCCGACGTCCATTCCGACTATCGCTTCCATGAACCCTGGAACAGCCCGCACAATGCGACGTTGGCCGGCCGGGTCGATGTGTATCAGTGCGCAGCTCATCGACGAAAACGATCTGCCCCGCCTCACGCGACGCCCTACCTTGCCATCGTCGGGAAGCGGGCGTTTTGGCCTGGTGCGACGCCCCGGCAGCCCGGCGACATCCCCGATGGGCTGACTCGAACGGCATGCGTGATCGAGGCGGCGCCTATCGACAATTGGATGGCGCCGGAGGACCTGTCGTTTGACGGGGCAGTCGCGTACTTGACGGGCGAGCTGAGTGAGCACCGCATTCCCTCGAACACCGTGCTGTGGGACGCTTCCGTGCCACTGCCTCGACTTGTTCTCATCGCGGATGGCCACTTGGAGAGGGCCCCCGTACGCCAACCACCGGAACTATCCGCCGCGGTACTCGACGTCGACGATGGCAAACTGGCACGCGGAGGAGATTCCTTGTTCGCAGATCTTCGTGCTCGGGAGCTTGCAAACCAGCGGCTCGTGATCGTGTTTTTGGGCCTCGTGGCCATGCCAGCCTTCGTGCCGCTCGTCCGTCGCCTCGTTCGCGGCCGAAACTGACTGTTCCCCACGGGAACACTCCGGGCTGAAACCGGTTACTACCCCGAGCACGATGTTGTTGACAGTGGTTTTCGGCTGACTGAGCGCACCACGGTCCCGCGGAAGCCCGAGGCGCGAGTTTTCCTGCAGGCGTTTGCTGGAAACGCCCGGAAGCCCGAGGCGCGAGCCGAGAGGGGCGTTGACGAGGCCCCGCGAGTGGATGCCCGGTCACGAGCCCGCCTGCACGACACCGCATTGCCGCCCGGGGGGCAGACGCATCGTCGCTACGGCGAGGATACGCCTGATGCA
>DHLZ01000302.1:12843-20982 GCA_002405515.1 Planctomycetaceae bacterium UBA4655 | reverse complement strand
TCCTCGCCGTAGCGACGATGCGTTCGCTCCCCCGGCGGCAATCCGGCATCCATCGAAGTCGCCCTGCAGGCCACCGTATTCGTTCGCGGGTCTGATCCCCGAACCCGCCACGTTTGACCTCCGAGTTGCGACCGGGAAACGACCCAGCGTAGGATCGCGGCGACGCGGCCGAGTGGCGAAACTGGCAGACGCACGGGACTTAAAATCCCGTGGAGGTTTTCCTCCGTGCGGGTTCGATCCCCGCCTCGGCCACTGCGGCCGGGGTCGAGTGCGACGGCGGGATTGCGGTTGCCCGGAACGCGGGGATTCCGTATCTCCCGACTCGATGACGAGGACACTTTCCGATCGCCGCAGCCGCCCGGGCCGGGCCGGCCTCCTGCTGCCGTGGCTGCTCGCCCCGGCGTGGCTCTTCCTGCCGCTCGTTGGCTGCGGCTTGGCCGAGTCGGCGTTCAAGCAGTCGCGAGCCGTCGCCCGAACGCCGGCGGTATCGGTCGAATCGACGGTGACGGTCGCAGCGGCCCGGACGGCCGCCCGCTGACCAAAGGTGGCGTCGGCACCGTGGGCGCACTAGGTTTGCGGACGACGCGGCCGGTGTCCCGGGCCGCGACGACTTCCCGGAGCCCGTCGATGTCGCTGCGTTCCCGAATCGCCACGGTGGCCACCCTGCTCGTGCTGGCCGCCATCGCCGTCAACACCCTGCTACAGACGCTCGCGGCCGTCCAGGCGGTCCGGGGCCAGGCCCGCGACGATGCCAAGGCGATCGCCGAACTGCTCGCCCGGTCCGTCGCGTTCGCCGTCGAGATTCCCCGCGAGGTCGAGGCCGAGATCGGCGAGCAGATGAAGACCCAGGCAAACCTCGTCGCCGAGCTCGTGGCCATCGCCGAGAAGTGGCGGGTGCCCCCGAAAGAAGTCCTCGAGTCGCTTCGCCGAGTGAAGCAGTCGTCGTCGTCCGATTTCCTCGCGACCGATTCGGAGGGCCGGATAACGATCCACACCGACGAGTCGGCGGGCGATTTCGTCTTCTCCGCCGACGCGACCGCGCAACCGCAGGCTCACGCCTTCCACAAGCTGCTTTCGGGCTCGCTCCCCGCCGTCGTGCAGGAGGCGAGAAAGCGGGAGGTGGACAGCCGCGTCTTCAAATACGTGGGCGTCGGGGGAATCGACCGGCCGCGGATCGTCCAGGTGGGGATGGAAGCCGCCTTCATCGAGCGGCTCGACCGCAACCTCGGCCTCCGCCGGCTCGCCACGGAGGTCGTGCAGGGCGAGGTCCGCGAGGTCCGCATCCTCGATGCGGAGCTCAACTCCCTCGTCACCCGCGCCGCGTTGGGCTCCGAGCCCTCGGCCGCAGCCGAGTCGCTCGGCCCCGCCGACCTGGAGATGGTCCGCGACTGCATCGAGGAAGGGAACGCCGTCGGAAGGCTCGCCGGCAGCGGCTACCGGTTCGCCGCGCCCGTGCGGCGGGGAGACGGCGTGCCGGCCGGGGCCGTGCTGGTCGAGGTTTCCACCGCCGCGAGCCGCCGCGTGCTCTGGTGGCAGGCGGCCGGGGCCGGCCTCTCGGCCCTGCTCGTCGGCATCCCGGGTGTTCTGGCCTCGCTCTGGATCGCCCGCTCCGTGGCGAGCCCCGTCCGACAGGCCATGGTCGTCGCCGAGCGGATCGCCGCCGGAGACCTCGCCACCACGGTGCCGGAGGGGGACGAGCACGAGGTCGGCCGCCTCCTCTCGGCGATGGGCACCATGAGCCGTCGGCTCGGCAGCCTCGTCGGCCGCATCCAAAACGCCGGCGAGCGACTCTCGGCGGTGGAGGGGGAAACGGCCAGGGCGCTCACGCGGCAGGACCGTGCCATCCGCAGCTTCGGAGAGTCGGCCACCGAGATCGCGACCACCGCCGCCGAAATCTCCACGACGAGCGAGCAGCTCCTCGCCGCGACCACCGACGTGACCCGCGTCGCCCGCGACGCGGCCGACGTCGCCGACTCCGGCCGAGGCGGCCTCGAGTCGATGACCTCCTCGATGCAGCAGCTCGACGAGGCGATGAACGCCTTCACGAGGAAGCTTTCGACGATCAGCCAGCGGGCCAGCGGCATCACCTCCGTCGTCACGACGATCGCGAAGGTGGCCGAGCAGACGAACCTGCTGTCCGTGAACGCCACGATCGAGGCGGAGAAGGCGGGGGAGTCGGGCCGGGGCTTCCGGATCGTTGCCCAGGAGATCCGCCGGCTGGCCGACCAGACGGCGCTCGCCACGAAGGACATCGAACGCATGGTCCGCGACATGCAGGCCGCGGTCTCCAGCGGCACCATGGAGATGGACCGCTTCCGCAACGAGGTCGCCTCACGGATCGCCGAGGTCGCGGGCGTGAGCGAGCAGCTCGGCCGCATCATCGAGCCGGTGCAGTCGGTCACCGAGTCGCTCGAGCACGTCCACGAGGGGATGAAGTCGCAGTCGCAGGGAGCCCGCCAGATCAGCGTCGCCATGGAGAACCTGCGGGAAGGCGCCACCGCCTCCGCCGAGTCGCTCACGATGTTTGCAAGCTCCCTCGACGACCTCCGCCAGGCGATCGGCGAGCTCAAGCAGGAAGCCTCGCAGTTCCGCGTCGCCGGCTGAACCTGAAACCGCCCCTTCCCTACACGCGGTCCTGGTGGCGATTCCGGCTGCGGCTGCTCCGGCAATCGGCGCAGATGCCGGTGATGATCAGCCGATGGGACTGCGCCCGAAACTGGTGCGTCGCGGCCACCGCGTCCCGGATGCGGATCAATTCATCGCTCGAGAACTCGATCAGGGCCTGGCAGCTCGAGCAGAAGAGATGATCGTGCTGCGGGTAACCGTAGTCGTGCTCGTAGACCTCGCGGCCGCCGAGCACCATCTTGCGGAGCAGACCGGCATCGACCATGTCGCCGAGCGTGCGGTAGACGGTGGCCCGGCTCGCCTTCGCCCCCTCGGGCGTGGCGTGGATGAGGTCGATCAGCTGATCGGCGTCGAAGTGCTCGTGGCTCGCGTAGACCTGCTCCACGATCAGCCGCCGCTGCCTCGTGATTCGCTTGCCCCGGGCCTGGAGGAACTCGTCGAAACGCTCCCACGGCGTCATCGCGACCTTCACGCTCTGAAGCGCGAAATCATCGGAGACGGCCATGGCTTTCCTCGATCACGAACGGAACGAAAAGGGGCAGCGGGCCTCATCGACCCACTGCCCCTAGTGTACATTCCCGATCGACGCCGGCGCGTCCTCAGCCGATGGAATCCAATAGCCTGTCGAGCGCGATGTCGAGCTTCTCGGGCGTATCGTAGCTGCCGTCGGCGATCGCCGCGCGGATCGCCTGGACCCGGTCGAACCGGATGTCGGCGGAGGCGGCCGCCTCCGCCGCACGAACGCCGTCGACCGACAGCGAAACCGAGTCGCGGACGTCGGCGATGTCGCCGGCGGCCCTGGCCGGCCCGGCGCCGCCGATCACCTTCACGCCCGAAACCGCCTGCGAGCCGTTCATCGCCGAAACACCGAAGATTTGCATGATCCGTCTCCTTCCGATGGATGTGTCCTGAACCGTCCGTCGCCCCCGTCTCGTGCACCCTCGCAGGTCATCGACCCGTCGAGGATGTCCTACGCGGACGGGCGTCAGGTGGTTCGTGGTGACTCAACTCTTGCCGCGCTTCTCCAGAATGCCAGTCGTGTGGACCACTCCGAGCGATTCGTCGAACGCGGGCAACGACTGCCCGAGTCTTGCATTATCGGCATCCCGCCCTCGAACCATGAGCCCAATTTTTTCGCCGTTTTTTTCCGTGTGATCCGCCCCTCGCCCCATCCTCCGGCGGCTCGTCCCACGCCGAATCATCCCACGGCGAACTCGGGCCGTCGCCGGCCGAGCTGATTCTGCAGCCGCTCGACGATCGCGCTGTGCATCTGGCTGACGCGGCTCTCCGAGAGGTCGAGCGTGGCCCCGATCTCCTTCATCGTCAGCTCCTCGTAGTAGTAGAGGATGATGATCAGCCGCTCGTTGCGATTGAGGCCCTTCGTCACCAGACGCATGAGGTCGGTCTTTTGGATCCGCCTCGTCGGATCCTCGCCCCGCTTGTCCTCGAGCACGTCGATCTCGCGGACGTCCTTCGAGCTGTCGGTCTCGCACCACTTCTTGTTGAGCGAAACGAGGCCGACCGCATTGGCATCGACGAGCAGCTTCTCGAAATCCTCCCGGGAGAGCTGCATGTGCTCCGCCACCTCGGCGTCGGCCGGTGCGCGGCCGAGCTTCGCCTCGAGCGTCTTGACCGCCTCGTTGAGCTTGCTGGCCTTGCTGCGAACGAGCCGCGGCACCCAGTCCATCGTCCGCAGCTCGTCGAGC
Source organism: Planctomycetaceae bacterium UBA4655 (assembly GCA_002405515.1). GTDB lineage: Bacteria > Planctomycetota > Planctomycetia > Pirellulales > UBA1268 > UBA4655. The sequence continues at coordinate 16,651 of DHLZ01000302.1, read as the reverse complement.
ATGGCCCCGCGGATCCGCGGCACGCAGTAGGTCTCGAACTTCACTCCCCGGGACATGTCGAACGCGTCGATCGCGTCCATCAGCCCGAACGTGCCGGCAGAGACGAGGTCGTCGAGCTCCACGCCATCGGGCAGCCGCGACCAGATCCGCTCGCCGTTGTACTTCACGAGCGGCAGGTAGATCTCGATGAGCCGGTTGCGCAGGTCCTCGTTCGACTGGTCGAGCTTGAACTGCTTCCAGATCTCCTGGACCTCTTCCGGGGACGGTTGGTTCGCCACGCTCTCCTCCTTGAAATGCGTTGCTGCAATACGTTGGTCCGGATCTTCCGGACCGGATCCTCACTCCATGCCTGCGTCGCGGGCAGCCGTTCCATGCGGAGGCATTGAGACTGGGCGAGACCTCTCCGTGGGGCACGAAGTCATCGTCCAACCCGCAGACCTTTCTTGAAAACTTTTTTTGCAGGCCGCACGGTCCGCCACCGGGCGGCGCGAACCGGCCCGCCGCCGACGCACTCCCGTCGGCCTGTCCATCGATACCCGCTCCTCGATGATTTTCATGGTCACGCCGCCCTCGCGAGTTCCTCGCCGACGGTGGCGAAGACCTCCACCTTCGGCTCGTCGGCGATCTCCTCCTCGGCGACCACGACGGCACCGGCGATCGACTTCGCGAGCAGCCCCCGCACCTGCCGCCGCACGCGGCCCGGCACGACCAGCGGCCGAGGGATCGACCGCTCGCCGCCGGCGGAGGCCGCCCTGCGGATCGCGGCGAGAAGCTTCGCGTCGGGCTTGCTCCGCGTCGATGCGGCCTCCACGAGCCCCGCCACCGTGGCCTCGGAGAGCCTCACGACCGAAAGCCGGCCCTGATCGTCGCGAAGCCGCCGGCAGATCGTCCGCGCGAGGCCCTGCCGCACCATCTCGGCGAGCGGGCCGGCGTCGGCCGCGGCAGCGACATGGTCGGCCATGAGTTCGAGCACGCCGGAGAGCGGCCGGATCGGCACGTTCTCGCGGACGAGGAGCTGCAGCGTGCGATGGACCAGCGGCAGCGACAGCTGCTCCGGCACGACCCCCTCGACGGCGGCGGGCTGCGTGGCCCGCAGGGCCTCGACGAGCTGCGACACGCTGCCTCGGGTGAGCAGCAATTCGGCGTGGCGGCGAACGGCCGACTCCACCGCCCTCGCGACGACATCCGGCCCATCGAGCACCATGGCGCCCCGACGACGGGCCTGCGCATCCTGACGCGGGGCGATCCAGACGGCCGCGCGGCCGCCGGCCGGATCGACCGCCTCGATCCCCTCGAGCGGCTCTCCGTCGGAACTTCCCCCGACGGCCAGCGACCTCCCCTGGAGAACCTCCCCTTCCGCGGCCAGCTCGCCGGCGATCAGCACGCGATAGCCCTGCGGGTCGAGCGAGGGATCGTCGCGAAACACGATTTTCGGAAGCACGATCCCGAGATCGTTCGCCAGGGCCGTTCGAAGCGTCGCCGCCCGACGCGGCAGTGGCGGCTCGGCGCCGGCCACGAGGTGCACCAGGCCTCGGCCGACCTCGACGACGACGAGCTCCTCGGCGAGCAGTTCGGCGGCGATCGAGCCTGCGGGCGACGCTTCCCGCGGGCCGCCCGTCGCCGGAGACGAGGCCGCGACGGCGTGCCCGGCTCGGCCCGTCTGCCAGGCCACGCCCACGAGCACGCATGCCACGGCGGCCAGCGGCAGGAACGGCAGCTTCGTGAAGGCGAGCACCGCGAGGAAGGCCGCCGTGACGAGGAGCGCGAGCGGCCGCGCCGCGAACTGCCTCCGCAGCTCTCCCGACAGATCGGCCGCCTGGCTCGACCGCGAGATGAGCAGCCCCGTCGCGATCGACACGAGCAGCGACGGAACGGCCGAAACGAGCCCGTCGCCGATCGTGAGCCGCGAGTAGACGTCGATGGCCCGGCCGATCGGCATGCCGTGCTGCCCCACGCCGATCGCCAGCCCGCCGACGATGTTGACGATCGTGATCACGACGCCGGCGACGGCCTCGCCGCGAACGAACCGGCTCGCCCCGTCCATGTTGGCGAAGAAGTCGGCGTGCCGCTGGAGATCGAGCCGCATCGCGCGGGCCTGCTCACGGGTGACCGTGCCGGCCTGGACCTCGGTGTCGATCGCCATCTGCCTGCCCGGCAGGCCGTCGAGCGCGAATCGGGCCGCCACCTCGCCGGTCCTCGTCGCGCCGGCTGTGATCACGACGAACTGGATCACCGCGATGATCGCGAAGATCACCGCACCGACGACCACGCTGTTGCCCGACACGAACTCGCCGAACGCCCGCACGACCTCCCCGGCGGCGACGTCACCGTCCACGGCCGCGCGCGTGAGAATGAGCCGCGTCGTCGAGATGTTGAGCACGAGCCGCACGAGCGTCGCGCCGAGAAGGAACGTCGGAAAGACGCTCATCTCCAAGGGGGACCGGGCGGCGAGCGCCCCCACGAGCGCGAGCGTGGATACCGCGAGGTTCGCGGCCAGCAGGAGATCGACGAGCCCGGCCGGCACCGGGACGAGCACGACGAGCACCGACAAGAGCATCACGGCCGGCAGGAAGGCGTCGCCGGCGACGGCGACGGCCCGTCGGACGGAACGCTGGGCGGCGGCGGTGGAAGGTGCGGAGCCTGGCATGGAGGGAGGACGGTAGCGGCCGGCGAGGAGCCGGTCCAGATCGGTCCGGTGGGCGTACAATGCCCCGATCGTCCCGCGTTTTTGCGGGCAGGAGCCATTCATGAATTTCGACAAGCTGGGCCTGCGTTTCGATTATCCCGACAACTGGACGGTCGATATCTCCGACGCGCAGGGAGGCCAGGCCGCGGTCACGGTCTATTCACCCGAGGGGGGCTTCTGGTCGGTGAGCGCCCACGCTCCGGGCGAGCCGGCGTCGCGGCTCGCCGACGCGGTCGTCGCGGAGATGCGGGAGGAATATCGCGAGCTCGACATGGAGCGGGCGAGCGACGGCGTCGGCGGCCTCACGCTGTCCGGCTACGATCTCAACTTCTACTGCCTCGACCTCACGAACACGGCGGCGGTCCGCACGCTCGAGACCGCGGCCGCAACCTACCTCCTGCTCTGCCAGGCGGAAGACAGGGAGTGGGACCGCATCGCCCGGGTCTTCTCGGCGATCACGGAGAGTTTCGTCCGGTCTCTCGATCGTCGGCGGGGCGGACGACAGCCTGGTCGATCGGAAGATGCCGGTAGGTCACCTCCAGCGTGAGCAGGTTGAGCGCGGTGACATAGATTCGCCCGCCGAACGCCCCCCAGCGGTCGGGCACCTCGCCGCCCGGATTCCAGCTGCCCGCCCGGTCGCCGACCGTCTCCTGCGAGGCGACGAGGATCTCGTAGAGCCGCCCGTACCAGCGGTCCCACGCTTCGCCTCCGACGTGGAAGAGCACCTGCGAGACGTAGTACCAGAGATAGCAATCTCGGGTCGGGCGGCCGCGCGAGCCGTTGGACGGCAGTTCGGCGGCGAGCTTCGTGGCGGCCCCGACGAAACGGGGATCGTCGCGGGCGTATCCGGTGTGGAGCCGCATCAGCAGGCCGACGGCGGTCATCGTCGGCGAAGACCTGCGGCCCGCTCGCTGCTCCGGCGTGTCGGGGGCGTAGGGGTTGTAGACGTACGTGTCGGAATCCTCGACGGACTGCGACGTGTCGAGCAGAACCCGCACGCCGGCCAGACAGCGACGATCGATCTCGATCCCCGCGATCTGGGCGGACCGCAGCGCCACCAGCATCCATCCACTCACCGACAGGTCGGAGCCGACGCCCGGCGTGTACCGCCAGCCGCCCCGC
>DHLZ01000302.1:2752-12658 GCA_002405515.1 Planctomycetaceae bacterium UBA4655 | reverse complement strand
TCGCCGGTCATGCCGACCGCCTCGCACAACGCCATCGTGGCGATCGCATGGCTGTAGAGTCTCGCGGACCGTGCGGATGCCTCGTCCGATTCGAGGTAGAGATCGCCGTCGGCCTTCTGCACCGCCCGCAGGAATCCGAGCCCGCGGCGAACCGTGTCGGCATGGCGATCACCGAAGTGGTCGTAGCCGGCGCCGAGAAAGCAGAGCAGGGCCAGCCCCGTCGCCGCGGTGTCCGAAGCGATGCTGCCGACGTCCGCGGACGTCGCGCCGGGAAACCGCGAGAGGCTCCAGCGGCCGTCGGGCAGCTGCGCCCGCGACAGGAACTCGAGCCCCCGTTCGATCGTCGCCTTCGCTTTCGCATCCGTGCCGCGGTTGCCCTGGCGGGGCTGATCCCGGCGATCGGGTGAACGCTGCAGGAAGGCCGCGGCCATCTGCCGGACGCGGCCGTCGACCGGGAGTGCGGCGGCGGCCACCCGCGCGAGAAAACGCTCGTCGTTCTCGAGCAGCGACTCGGTCGGACGCCGGGATGGGCGGGCGGTGATGCCCGGCTGCGGGCCGGCCTCGTCCTCACTGCCACCCGGTCCGTCCGGGCCACTGACAAGAACCGATGGCCGCGGGCTCTCGCGGCTCGGCCGCACGGGCCGCTGCGATGCCGCGATCGTGGCGAACGGGTCGGCGGTTCTATCGGCGGCAGGAGCGATCTTCGCAGCATCGACGGCCACCGACGCGGCGGCGACGTCGGAAGCCCCGACGGTCGTCTGCCGACCGGGGCTCGACGACTCCGGCGCATCGAGGTCACCCTTGATCCCGGCGATTCCGCCGGCCCGACCGCCGAGCCGCGACGTGAGGTCTCCCTCGGCCAGCCCGCCGTCGACAGCCGAGCCGGGGCCACCGGTCCCACGCGGCCGCGCAGCTGCCACCTGCCGGGCGAGCGAGCCGGCCCGCTGTGAAGCCTTCGGCCTGCGGCCCGGAGCCGCCGCGGGAGGTGCGTCGGCGGGACCGTCGCCGACGGGAAGGTTGGTCGGCTCGTTGCCGACAAGACCGGCAACATCCGCGGCGTCATCGACATCGCCGGCAGCCAGTCCGGTGGCAGCCGCGCGGGCCAGGGCGTCGCTCGCGACGGCGGGCATCGCCCCGACCGCCGGTTCGCCGCGGGCGGTGAAGCGCTGGCCGACCGATTCAGGGGCCGGATCGCCACCACCGGGGCCCGATGCCCGCGATGCGACCGATCGCGAGGCCGCGGCGGACGGCTGCGGACGGGACCGGGCAGTGGCCGCCGGCACGCCCGGCTCCTGCCGGCCCGACTCCCCGGCCACCGAGAGCGGTTCGACATCGGCGCCGGCCTCGTCGTCGCTCGGCGCCGCCGCCACGGTCGCCGTCGCCGCACGGGCGATCGATGCGAGTTCCTGCGAATCGACCGCGGCGGTCGCGGCAGCCGCGGCAGCCGACCGCGTGCGAGTGGCCATCACCGCTTCCGGAGCGGTCGTAACCTCGACGTTCGGGCGTGCGCTCGAGACCGACCTCACCTCGGAACGCGGGCCGGCCTGCGGCCGCGCCGCGGAAGGCTGCGGCCGGGCGGCCTCGGCACCGCCGGCGTCGCTCGCAGCCACGCTCGCAGGTACGGCGACCGCGGCGACGGCGGCCGCGGGTTCGCTTACGAGAGCCGATTCCTTGCGGGCGAGCTGCGTCGGCGTGTCTGCCCCGGCCTGCATCGCGGTGACATCCCTGGGCAGACCGATTCCGGCGGCCGGCATCGCCGCGGCCGCCGATTCGGTGCCCGGATTGCCGCCATCGGGCCGTGAGACCCGCGATGCGACCGATCGCGAGGCCGCGGCAGTCGTCTGCGGACGGGCCCGGGCTGCGGCAGAGGCCGCCGGCACGCCCGGCTCCTGCCGGCCCGACTCCCCAGCCACCGAGAGTGGTTTGACATCGTCGCTGGCCTCTTCGCCGGGCGACCCTGCCGCATCGGTCGCGGTCGCCGCGCGGGCGAGCGACGCAATCTCCGGCGAATTGACCACGCTGGCCGCAGCCGCCGACCGGGTGCGAGTGGCCGCCACAGGCTCCGGAGCGGTCGTCGCCTCGACGCTCGGGCGGGAGGTGGAGACCGACCTCGCCGCGGAATTCGCTGCGGACTGTGGCCGCCTCGCGGCGGGCTGCGGTCGGGGCGGCTCCGCCCCCGCGGCGACGGCGGAGGCAGCAGGCTCGGGCACGTTGACCGCGGCGGCGGCTTCCGCGGTTTCGCTCCGGAGAGCCGATTCATTGCGGGCGAGCTTCGTCGGCGTGTCTGCCGAGGCCTTCGGAGTGGTGACCTCCCTGGGCAGATCGATCGCGGCGGCCGATTCAGGGCTCGGGTCGCCGCCGCTGGGCCTCGAGACCCGCGGTGCGACCGATCGCGAGGCTGTCGCGTTCGGCTGCGGACGGGCACGGGCGGCGGCAGCGGCCGCAGGCGGGCTCGGCTCCTGTCGGCCCGATTCACCGGTCGCCGAGAGCGGCTTGACATCGGCGGTGGGCCCGTCGCCGAGCGGACCGGCCGCACCGGTCGCCGTCGCCGCGCGGGCGAGCGACGCGAGTCCCGGCGAATCGACCGCGGCGGTCGCGGCAGGAGATCGCGTACGAGTGGTCGCCACCGGCTCCGGAGCGGTCGCCGGCTCGACCCTGGGACGGGCGGCGGCGACCGACTTCACCACGGAACGCGGTGCGGCCTGGGGTCGCCTGACTGTGGGCTGCGGTTCGGCGGGCTGGGCCTCGTTGGCGGCGGTCGAGGTCACGCTCTCGGGCACCGCGACCGCCGCCTTGGCCTCCGCGGATTCGCTGCCGAGATCCGATTCCTTTCGGGAGAGCTTCGTCGGCGTTTCCACCGCCGCCTTCGGTGCGGCGGCCGCCCGCGACAGCTCGATCGCGACGGGTGCCGCCAACGGCTCGGCCTGGGCCGCCTTCGGCGAGACGACCCGCTCCGCCGGCGTCGGCCGCTCGAGGGAATCCTCCCGGGCCGCAGGCTTTTCGACCGCCACCTCCAGCGGAGACTCGTGTACCGGCCGCGGCCGATCCTCCTTCGTGACGACGAGCTCGAAGTCCGAGGCCGACTGCTTCGCCTTCGCCTCCGGCCTCGCGCGTTCGAGCTTTTTGTCGACGCCGGGGATCTCGTCGCGGAGCGTGTACACCGCCATCACCAAGATGAGAAGCAGATGCACGAGCAGGCTCAGGAGCCCGGCGAACACGAGCCCGAGACGACGGCGTTCGCCCTCGCGGCCGCTCATGGCCCCTCCAGCGACTGGACCTTGTAGTCCGTGACTCCGGCTCGGACGCACGCGTTCATCGCGGCGACGACATGCTTGTGGGCGACGTTTTCGTCGGCCCGCACCACGACCGAGAGCGTCGCCGGATTGTCGGCAACCGCCTGGCGGAGCCTGCCGGCGAGTTCATCCGCATCGACCTTTACGGCCCCGGCGAAGAGGCCGCCCGTTCGATCGACGTTGATCACGAACTCCTCCGGGCGGCTCGTGAGCGGCTTCGCCTCGCTCGCCCGCGGGAGCACGACGTCGATCGATCGATCGGCCTGCTCGAGCTTCGAGGCCACGAGAAAGAAGATCAACATCAGGAAGACGATGTCGATGAGCGGGGTGATCTCGAGCCCCCCGGAGAGCCTTCCCTTGTCGATGCGGACGCTCATGACACGGTCGCCTGCGCGGCCCTCGCAACCGCCGGAGGCGATGCGCCCGGGGCCGCCGAAGGCGACGCGACACGAGTGGCGGTTTCGCACTTCTCCACGAGCCGCCAGAGCTTGGACGTCTCCGCATCGACGTCGCGAAAGCCCCGCATGATGCGGCCCTCCAGCCAATGGGCGATCATCGCCGCCGGAATCGCGACGCAGAGGCCGGCGAATGTCGTCAGGAGCGCGACGTAGATGCCGCCGGCGAGTTCGCTGGCGCGATCGGCGCCCGCGGACATGGTGGACGTCATGCGAAAGGCGAGGATCATCCCCTGAACGGTGCCGAGCAGGCCGATGAGCGGCGTGATCGAGGCGGCGAGACTGATGGGACGAATGTTGGCATAGAGGCCCATCGCCTCGCGATCCTTCGCATCGGCCACCGACCGCTCCACCTCGGCGAGCGGGCGGCCGAGCTTTTCAAAGATCACCTTCACGATCCTCGCGACCACCGAGGGATTCTCATCGCAGAGCCGCCGCAGCTGGTGGATGTCGACCGGATTCCGCTTCCGCAGGGCTTCGAGCTGCTCCACGAACGATCGTGGCACGAACCTCGATTGCCGTAGCGCGATCGTCCGCTCGATCGCGAATGCCAGGGCCATGAACGACATCGCGAGGATCGGCCACATGAGGGGCCCGCCGGCGATGAACAGCTCGAAGTACGACATCTCCTTGGCCGCATCCGCCGCGGCCGCGGGAGCGGCCGGCTCTTCCGGTGCGTTGAGGGCCTCCTCGGCCCGCGACACGGCCGACGTGTCGTGCTCGGGCCCTTCCGCACGCGCCGATCGCCACGCGACGGGCGTCGCAGCCATCACCATCGTCATCGCCACCAGCATGCACCGCCAAACCATGCCTGACATCTCCATCACGAGGGACCGATCCATCACGAGGGACCGAGCGACTCGAGCCGCTTTTTCGCCGGCTGGGCCTGCTGCGAATCGGGATACCGCTCCAGCAATTCCGCGTAGAGCTTCCGGGCCTGCGCCCCCTTGCCGAGGGCCTCGAAGCAGCGGGCGGCCTCGAAGGTGGCCTGCGCCTGCCAGGGGTGAAACTCCGGCGGCGCCGCCTTCTCGCCGTAGCCGTAGGCCGTCTTGAAGAACGCCTTGATCGCGTCGGCATGCTTGCCCTGCTCGAAGAGCACCTCCCCCTCCATGAGCCTCGCCCGGGCCGCAAGCTCGCTCCGCGAGCCCTCGGCGACCCCGCGATATTCCGTGAGCGCCTCGTCGAAACGCCGCAGGTTTTGCAGCGCCCAGCCCGCCGCGTAGCGGGCCTGCGGCGCGTAGCTCGAGGCGGCCGACTTCGCGAGGAGCTCGCGGGCCTTCGCGAGGCTCTCGTCGAACTTCCCGCCGCGGGCCGCGCAGTCGCTCGCCCGCACGAGAGCCATGTCGCGCAGTTCGTTGCCGGAGAGCTTCGAAGGGTCGGCGAGCGCCTTGGCAAATGCCTCGGCGGCCCGGTCGAACCGTCCGGCCTTGAACTGCGACTCGCCGAGCATGCACCAGCCGTCGGCCGCGAGCGGCCCGGACGGTGCGGCCGCAAGCTGCCTTTCGAACGCCGGAATCGCGGACGCATGGTCCTTCCGCATGACGGCCGTCCAGCCGAGACGGTGCGCGGCCTGCTCGAGCGCGGCGGCCGCGGGCTTGGCGTCGATCGCCTTCTGAAACGACTCGGCCGCCTTCGCGTAATCGTTGCGACCCCAGGCCAGTTCGCCAAGCTCGAGCCAGGCATCGGCCGCGAGGGAGCTGCCGGGGAACCGCTCGACGAGCTCCCGAAGATCCTTTTCCGCCTCCGTTTTCGCCCCATCGCCGCCGGCCGCCCGATCGCCGCCGGGCTTTGTCGAGTCGCCCAGCCGGGCGATCGCGAGCTCGAAGATCACGCGGTCGAGAACGGCGGAATCGGACGGGAGCTCCCGCCGCAGCTTCATCAGCAGCGGCACCGCCTCGGACGGTCGGCCGTCGCCGACGAGCGAGAGAGCCTCGACGACCGAGGCCTCCAGTTTCGCCGTGGCCTCCAGCGGCCGGCCGGCGGCCGCGCGGGCATCGGCGATCGCTCCCTTGAAGTCTCTTCGCCGCTGCCGGAGATCCGCCCGGGCGAGCAGCGCCGACGCGGCCGCCTCCGAGGCGGATGACTTCTCGATGAGTTCGCTCCACGCCTTCGACGCGTCGTCGGGCCTGCCGGCAGCGTCGTGCGCCCAGCCGATCGCGAGCAAGGCCCACGCGGCCCGGTCGCCGTCGGGCTTCACCGCCCGGCACTTCTCGAACGCCTCGATCGCTCCGGCATGATTGCCCGCCTGCTCCCGCAGCTCTCCCAGCCGATACCAGGCGAGGTCGATCCGCTTGGCCTGCGGAAAATCCTTGACGAGCCGCTCGAGCGATGCGATCGCGGCGGCACGGTCGCCCGACTTGGACTTGCCGGCGGCGATCGCCAGCAGCGACTCCGCGGCGATCCGCCGCACGTCCTCGACGAGCTGCTTCGCGGCCGCGTCGGAGCCGCCTGCGTCGTTGGCATACCGCTTCAGGAACGCATCGGCCCGCGTGAGCGCCTCGGCGGGCCGCTCGAGCCGCAGCTCCGCCGCGGCGAGCATCGCGAGGGCCGTCCGGGCGGCCGCATCGTCGGGAAACCTCTCGACGACCGCGGCGTAGGCCTTCGCAGCCTCGGCCTTGCGATCGGGCAGTTCCCAGAGCGCGTCGGCCCGGTCGAGCAGGAGCGCCGGCAGGAAGCGATCGGTCGGCGTGCGGGCGAGCGCCCTATCGGCCACGGCGAGCGCTTCGGCGGCCTTGCCGGCCTCGAGCTCGAGCGTCGCGAGCGTGTGCGCGGCCTCCGCGGCCCGCGGCCCGCCGGCGGCCTCCACCTTCGTCAGCCACTCCTTCGCCCGGCCGTTCTCCTTCGCCTCGAGAAAGGCGATGGCGGCCGCCATCGGCGCCGCCTTCGACGCCGCGGCATCGGGAAACCGGGTCGCGAGGCGGGCGTAGCTCTCGGCGGCCTCGCGGTACTTCTTCTGCGCGTAGCGGGCGCGGGCGAGTCGCTCGATGACCTCGGGCCGCTCGTCGGCCTCCGCGACCGGGATCGCGAGCAGCCGTTCGGCGTCGGCGGGCCTCGAGAGCTGCAGAAGCAGGTCGCTCCGCCAGATCGTCACGTCCTTCGCCAGCCGGTGCGCCGCATGGTCCTTCGCAAACGCATCGAGCGCGGCGAGCGCCTCCTCCTTCCTGCCGAGATCGGCGAGGCCGACGCCGAGCGCGTAGAGCACGTCGGGCAGGCGGGCCGCCTTCCCCCCACCCTCGACGTCCTTGAACGCGACAAACGCCTTCCATCGCTCGACCGCCTCGGCTTTCCTGCCGGCCTGCCAGAGCGACTCGGCCTCGAGCGACATCGCGTCGGCCGCCTTCGGATGCGTCGGGTGCTTCGTCACGAACGCGTTGAGCGCCGCGGCGGCCTCGGCATACGCGGGGCCGCGGCCGGCCTGCGCCTCCGAGTAGAGGGCACGTCCCCGCTCGAAGCGGGAGACGGCCGCCGTCTCTGCGTCGCCGGGAACATTGGCCGCCTTCGAGAAGGCGGCCGCGGCATCGGCGAACCGCTTGGTCTTCGATCGGCAGATGCCGAGGTAATACCACGCCTTGCCCGCGAGCGGGTCGTCGGGAAACCGCTTCACGAGCGATTCCCACTCCTCGGCCGCAAGATCCCACTCGTCGCGATTCTGGAGCGCCGCGGCTGCGGCGTAGGCAGCCTTCGCGGCTTCGGCCGGCGCGGCAGGAGCGTCGGCAGCCGTCGCCATGCTCGATCGCACGATCTCCGGCGGCAGCGGCATGGTCTCCGCCGCCAGCAGTGCCGCAGGGAGCACGGCGAGCCTCGCGACGAAAACAGGCCCCCCGCCCGAGCCGGGCACAGTTCGCAGGGCCGGAAAGCGGCATCGCGTCAACACGTGGCATCCTCCGGTTCGCTTCGCCAAACGCCGAGGCGAGGGGCGGCTGGCGGATCTTTGGCAACCGGGCCGGGAGTTTACCGCACCGAAAGAGCGGTGGCGAGGGCGACGCCGGGGCGTGTGGTTTACGGGCAACCACCGCGGCCCGTAAGATCGACGCGGATCGTCCAGCGACCACGCCCCTCCCGAGGATCACCGTGCCCTTCTGCCCCGCGACCGGACTCGCCCACCTGCCCTGCCTCGCCGCGCCCCTTTCCCTGCTTGCCGACGCGACGGCCGCCGTCGAGGGTGCCGCCGCCGCGGCGGCGTCGGTCGTGACGATCGGCCACTGGATCGCCTTCGGGATCATGGTGGCGGTGCTCCTCGCGCTCGACCTGACCGTCTTCCACAAGCAGTCGCACGAGCCGTCGCTCCGCGAGAGCGCCTTCTGGACCTGCTTCTGGTCGGCCCTCGCCCTCGCCTTCAACGCCCTGGTCTGGAAATGGCTCGGCGGGAAGGCGGCGATCGAGTTCCTCACGGGCTACCTCGTCGAGTGGTCGCTCTCGATGGACAACGTCTTCGTCTTCGCGGTGGTCTTCGCCTACTTCGGAGTGCCGCTGAAGTATCAGTATCGCGTGCTGTTCTGGGGGATCCTCGGGGCGGTGATCATGCGGCTGTCGTTCGTGCTGCTCGGGGCGGAGCTCGTCGAGCGATACAAGTGGATCCTCTGGGTGTTCGGCGCGTTCCTGATCTACACCGGGCTGAAGCTCGCCTTCGGCGGCGGCGACCATTCGCCGGGCGACAACGCCCTCATCCGCACGTTCCGCAGGCTCGTGCCGGTGACGAACCAGCCGTCGGGCGACAAGTTCTTCGTCCGCGAGAACGGCAAGCTCATGGCGACGCCGCTTTTCCTCGTGCTCCTGATCGTGGAGAGCACCGACGTGCTCTTCGCGGTGGACAGCGTGCCGGCGATCCTGGGCGTCGTGACGCCCGGCACCCCCTACATGCGGTTCATCGCCTTCACGTCGAACGTGTTCGCGATCCTCGGCCTGCGGGCGCTCTACTTCCTGCTCGCCGGCGTGATGGACCTCTTCCGGTTCCTCAATTACGGCCTCTCGGCCGTGCTCGTCTTCGTCGGCGCGAAGATGATCGCCGAGGCGGCCCGGCACAACGAGTACCTCGCATCGCTCGGCGGCTGGGACGCCCACGCCAAGGGGCACCTCGTCCACCCGGCCGTGTCGCTCGGCGTGATCGTCGCCCTGATCGGCACGAGCGTGGCCGCGTCGCTCGCCTTCCCGGCGAAGAAAGCCGGCCACGGCGGCGAGATCGCCCGAGCCGGAGACAAGCCCGCGGAGCCTGGCTGACGGCCTGGCGGCGGCCCGCACCCCGAGTCCGCCGACGTCAGTACTTGACCTCGATCCCGAAATCGAGCCCGTTGGCGAAGACGTATTCCGTGCCGTCGTTCACCGGGCCGATGCGGTTGTAGACCGGACTCTGGCGGTAGAAGGAACTTTGATCGCCCGTGTAGTACATGCCGTTGGGAGTCTTGAACGTGTTCGGGACGTCGGGGACGGGCTGGGCATTCGGCGGCGGCGGTCCGGTCGACTTCACGACCCAGGGGTTCGTGGTGGTGGCCGTGGTCTCGGGGTTGAGCGGCTCCGCGTACTGCGCCCGAGCGGGGTCGGACCGGTAGCCCGTGTTCGACGAGGCCCGGGCGATGCCCGCCATCCACATGCCGGTGTAGCCGGCCCGCAGGACGATTGCGTTGCTCACGCGGAACTGCGTGCCGAACCGCCATTCGCCGATCGGCGAGAAGACGAAATGGTGCTCGGCGTTGTTCGTCGCATTCGTCTGCCCCACGCCGTAGAGCTGCAGAAAGAGCGGCGGCGGATTGAGCTGGGTCGGCGTCGCGGGCGCGCCGGTGGTGCCCGTGACGGTCGTGCCGCCCTGCGAGAGCGTCGCGACCGGGTTGAACGTCGTCCGCAGGTAGTCGGCCGCCAGCGAGTCGGGGAAGTTGGCTCCACGGTAGAGATTGTTCTGCCAGTTGAAGGCCGCCGTGAACTTGAAGTCGCTGGAAAACGTCCAGCGGCCGTGGCTCGATTCGAGGTTCAGCCAGATTTCCGGGCCGACCATGTTGTTGGTTGTGTAGGTCTCCCAGTCGCCGGTCTGGAGCGCCGTGGGAGTTCCGATGCCAGTGAGCGAATCGATGCCCGTGATGCCCAGCGCGTCGCCGGCCGAGGTTCCGACCATGCCGTCCACGATGCCGCCGCCGCCGATGGGCCCACCGCCACCGGGGAAGCCACCG
>DHLZ01000302.1:0-2434 GCA_002405515.1 Planctomycetaceae bacterium UBA4655 | reverse complement strand
GCCACCACCTGGGAAGCCACCACCAGGGAAGCCACCACCAGGGAAGCCACCACCTGGGATGCCACCAACACCACCGGCACCACCGACGCCGCCCGCCCCGCCGCCGATGTTGAACGGATACTGATTGCTCTCGTAGGCGAGATGAAAGCGATCCTCGAACTGGACGAACTTCGGGCCGAAGCCGAGCCGGGCCGTCGATCGGCTGCGGCGGCCGCCCAGCTGTCTCCGCACCAGGAAGGCGAAGCCGCCGCTCTGGATGCGGGTGGTGTTCTCCTGCACGAGCTTCTGGGCGATGAGGTGGTCCGGCGGCGGGCTCGTTGACGAGACGTTCGACGTCGTTTGCGGGTTGCCGACGCCGCCGACAAGGCCGAAGCCGCCCTGGAGCTGCTGCGTGAACGTCTGCGTCGGAGACGAGGCTGCGAACTCGCTGACCGTGGTGAACTGCTGCCCCTGCTCACCGGAGTCGAAGTAGCTGAAATGCATGCCTTTATTGTCGTAGATCCAGCCACCCTCGTAGCGGTTGCCCCACGACATCACCGTCCGCATCCAGCTCGTGTTGAGATCGAGTTGAAGCGGATCCGACCCGAAGACGTAGATGCCGCCGATCACGCTCTGCCCGTTGGCGGCGCCGGCGGTGCCGGATGCCTGGATGCCGGCATTGTTCAGCTGGACGATCGCCTGTGGGGAGATCGGCTCGGTCGGAATCAGGTAGCCGCCGGTCGCCGTCTGGCCGACCCCGACGACGTCCGGCACGGTGATCCCCATGTAGATCCGGTCATAGGTGAAGAAGATCCCTTCGCTCGGCTTGGGGTAGATCTGGTAGCTCTGCAGGTCGGGCGGGGCGAAGAGCTGGAAGTCGTAGAAGTTCTGGTCAGGCAGGAGCGGAACCCATGAGTCGCCTGAGAGCCCCTTCCCGGCGAGGCCGAGGAGAACCGCGATCGCGGCCACCCAGCGAGCCAGGGCCTTCGTCCGCGGCGATCCAGCCCGGCGGGTCTGTCGTTCGTGCAAGTGCGTGACCATCGCAGTTGTCCCAGGGGGGAACGGGATCCGGTTTTCCGCTTCTGCGGATTGCTCCGGTGGTATCGGTCGCAGGGCGGGCAGGAATTGACGAATCTTGGAAAACCTTGCGGGCGTCCGGCGGGCTCCCGCTGGAGACACGGGCGGAGAAAGCTGGTTCAATGGTGGAAACCGAGGGCCAATCGATGTTCCTGCCGCAAAAGACCTCCCCACGCCGCCCGAAACGCCCCGCTCCCCCACGGCAGCCCTGGCTTGCCCTGCTTGCCCGCCCGATGGTGATCGCAATGGTGATCGCAATGATGATCGCAATGGCGATCGGGGTGGTGATCGCGGCCGTCGCGAGCCATGCGGCGGCCGAGGAGCCGAAGCCGCTCGAGAAGGCCCGCGCCGCCGAGTCGGCCTTCCTCCGGATCTCGAAGAATCCCGACGGCGATCTCCAGTCGCTCGACACGTCGGTCGTCCGATACGCCCCGCCCAGGGATCGCGGCCCGGCAAACACGATGACGGTCGACCTCGTCGCGGCGGTGCACATCGGCTCGAAGGCCTACTACGAGAATCTCGACCGTCGTTTCCGGGACTACGACTGCGTGCTCTACGAACTCGTGGCCCCGGAGAAGAGCCGCGTGCCGAAGCCGGGCCGCAAGCCGGCCGGCATGATCGGCCAGGCCCAGACCGGCCTCACTTCGCTTCTTGGGCTCGAGTTCCAGCTCGAGCGGATCGACTACGCGGCCGGGAATTTCGTCCACGCCGACCTCTCGCCCGGCGAGTTCGACGAGGCGATGGAGCGGCGGGGCGAGTCGTGGTGGACGATGTTCGGCAAGCTCATGCGGGAGAGCGTGAACCAGAAGAACGCTCGCTCGCAGGAGGTGAGCGTGGGAGACCTCTTCGGGGCGCTCTTCGGCAACGACCGGGAACTGCGGCTGCGAAGGATCATGGCGGTGCAGTTCACCGACATGGAGGTGCTCACCGCCGCCTTCAGCGGCGAGGAGGGCTCCACGATCATCACCGACCGCAACGCCGCCGCGATCGACGTCATGCGTCGGCAGATCGGCAAGGGAAGGCGGAAGATCGCGATCTTCTACGGCGCCGCGCACATGCCCGACTTCGACACGCGGCTGCGGAAGGACTTCGGCCTCGAGCCGGTGCGGACCGAGTGGCTCGAAGCCTGGGATCTCCGCGACGCCAAGGCCCGCTGAGGTTCTTCCACGCCGGTAATGCGGTGTGATGAAGGTCGCTTGAAGGACGACGCATTGCCGCCGGGGGAGCAGACACTCCGTCGCTTCGGTGAGGATACACCTGAGGCTCCTCCGCGTCCGCTCCCCCGGCGCTCAGCATAAGAGTGCTGATTGGAACAAGTCGAACACGGAAGCCGTCGGCACCGCAGCCCGAGGCGCAAGTTTACCTGCAGGCGAAAAGA
>DHLZ01000287.1 GCA_002405515.1 Planctomycetaceae bacterium UBA4655 | reverse complement strand
CTCCCTGAACGTTGTTTCCCAGGAGTGTTTCGTGCGCAAGGGTCAAGTGTGATCCGTATTACTACCCCGAGCACGATGTTGTTGACTGTCGTGTTCAAATGACCGACAGAAAGCCCGTTCTGGCGGAAGCCCGAGGCGCAAGTTTCCCTGCAGGCGAACGCTGGCAATGCCCGGAAGCCCGAGGCGCAAGCCGAGAGGGGCGCCAGGGTCGAGCGAAGAGTTGGGGTGTTTGGCAAAGCAGCGTCCATTCTGAGCGGTTGTGACAGCTCGACGCCGCCGTTCGGCGCATCGTCTACTTCCCTCTCGGCTTGCGCCTCGGGCTTCCGTAGAAAGTCGTCACCTGCAGGAAGAAAGGACCGCGATCGCCTCACTTGAGTCCCGGCCGGCGGTCGAGGGCGCCGCGGACCCCGAGCGACTCGGGGTGCCGGGCGATCTTGTCGCTGAAGACGCGGACATCGTTGATGATCGGCCGGAGTTCGCGGCTGATGCGGTTGACGTTCGAGACCGTGTCGGAGAGTTCCTCGTAGAGCTTCGGGTCGCGGACGAGCCGGCCGAGCGTGCCTTCGGACTCGTTGAGCGACTTCACGAACCCGGAGGCCTGCAGGAGCACCTCGTCGAGGCGGCCGATCGTGGAGTCGAGCCGGGTGACGATCTGCTCGCCGCGCTCGCCGAGCGGCCGGGTGAGCCCCTCGATGTTGCGCAGGTTGCGGTCGGCGGAGTCGACGGTCGCGCCGATCCCCTTCACGGCGGTGCGGAGGTCGCCGAGCACGTCCGGGAGCATGCCGATCGATTCCTTCATCCGTCGCCGCGCCGCCTCGTCGCCGATGATGTCGTTCACGCCGGTCATGGCGACGCTGAAGTCGTCGAGCGCCTTCTCGGTCTTGCCGATGAGCTTGTCGAACCGTTCGTCGTCGCCGAGAAGGGTCTTGTCGATGGTAACGGCCAGCTTGGAGACGGTCTCGCTCGCCGCCACGAGCGAGTCGAGCGCGGTCGACAGCTTCGGCTCGAGCGTGGAGAAGGCCTCGACCGGATCGCGGACGACGATGCCCTCGAGCACGTCGTCGGGCTGGAGACGGGTTCGGGGCGGGACCACGCGGCCCGGCACGAGCGAGATCTCGGCGTCTCCGAGGAGCGAGCCGCTGATCCGCGGCTGCTCGTCGCGGTAGAGCGGCACGTGGGAATCGATGTCGGCCATGACCATGACACCTCCCCGCTCGTCGAGCGTGACGTCGGTCACCCGGCCGACGAGGATGCCGTTCTTGCGGACCGGCGTGCCGGTGGAGACGCCTCGGGCGTCGAGAAAACGCATGCGGATCGGGTAGTTGCCCTGCACGAGCGAGGGCAGGTCGCCGAAGAGCACGATCAGGATGCCGGCGATGATGGCCGTGGCGAGCACCATTACCCCCACGCGGAACTGCACGGTGCGGTCGTTCATGGCGATCCTCCATCAGCGTGACGCTGTTCGTCGCGGAGTTCCATGAGCCGGTTGCCCGCGCGCCCCTCGACGAACTGACGGACCCGGGGATCGGTCGCGCGGTCGAGGTCGGCCGGCCGGCCCTCGAACACGATCTGCGGCTCGTCGGGCCCCAGGCGTGACAGCGGGTAGAGCATGATGATCCGGTCGGCCACCTTGCGGGCGGTTCGCATGTCGTGAGTGACCACGATGCTCGTGACGTTCGGCCGGCTGCGGACCGTGAGCATCAGCTCTGCCACGACGTCGCTCATGATCGGATCGAGTCCGGTGGTCGGCTCGTCGTAGAGGATCACGACGGGATCGAGCGCGAGCGCCCTGGCGATCCCGGCCCGCTTCCGCATGCCGCCGGAGAGTTCGGCCGGCTTCTTGCGGCCGACCGCCCGCGGCAGGCCGACCTCGCCCAGGAGCGACTCGACGATCCGGTCGATCTCCGAATCCGGCAACCGCGTGTGCTCGCGGAGCGGGAAGGCGATGTTGTCGTGGATCGTGAGGCTGTCGAAGAGGGCGGCCCCCTGGAAGACGAAACCATACTTCGTGCGGAGGTGCGCGAGGTTGCGTTCCGACAGCTCCGCCAGCGGCCGGCCCTCGAAGAGCACGGCACCCGAGGTCGGGCGAATGAGGCCGATGAGCGTCTTCAGGAGCACCGTCTTCCCGCAGCCGCTCTCGCCGAGGATCACGAGCGTCTCGCCCACGGGCATGTCGAGGGAGATGTCGCGGAGCACCTCCTGCCGGCCGAACCGGACCCCGAGCGACTCGGTGCGGAGGACGGGGCCGGCGTGGCCGTCGGGGGAGGGGCGTCGGAGCGTGGCGGTGGCTGGCATGGCGGGGCGGCCTCCGGCTGCTTCAGAGCAGCTTTCGCGGGCCCTCCGGTCGCAGGTAGGAATGGAGGTCGTCGAGGAAGATGCCGAGAAACAGGTCGAGCACGAGGATCATCACGAAGCTCTGCACGAAGGCGTTCGTCGCGGCGCGTCCCACGCCCTCGGCGCCCGGGGCGCAGTGGAAGCCCCGGTGGCAGCTCACCAGCGCGATCGCCGCCCCGAAGAAGAAGCTCTTGAAGATGCCCATGCCGAGGTCGAATCCATCGACGTATTCTCGCGAGTTGTGCCAGTAGTGGTGGTAGTCGATGCCGAGCAGGAAGTGGGAGTAGAGGTAGCCTCCGAGCACCCCCATGAAGTCGGCCATGACCGTCAGCGCCGGGATGAGCAGGAGGCAGCCGAGGAACCGCGGCACCACGAGGTAGTAGATCGGGTTGGCCCCCATGCTCTCCAGGGCGTCGATCTGCTCGGTCACCCGC
>DHLZ01000265.1 GCA_002405515.1 Planctomycetaceae bacterium UBA4655 | reverse complement strand
GGACCTGACTGGCGCTTCGGCCTCCGGCCTGCGCTGGTCAGCTACGCCGTCTCGGGCACACGGGCAGCCCCTCACGGGCAAGCGTGGCGCTCAATGATCACACAGGCACCTTGATGCTTAACGCCGGGGGAGCGGACGCGGAGGAGCCTCAGGTGTATCCTCACCGAAGCGACGGAGTGTCTGCTCCCCCGGCGGCAGTGCGGTGGCATTCAAGATGGTTCGGGGCCGCCCTTACGAAGTCATTCTCGCGAGAAACTTTTTTACGGTTCTGGCGGAGCACTTGGGCGGCAGAGGCCGCGGATGAGCACGTCGCCGCCGTGGAAGCTCGTCTCCTCGACGTCGATGTCCGCGGCTGCGGCAATCTCTTTCACGCCCCGGCCGCCGACGGGCGTGAAGGCGTCCTCGCCGCCGATCACCTTCGGGGTGATGAACGACCAGACCTCGTCGACCTTCCTCGCATCGAAAAGCCCGCCGAGAAGCCCCATGCCCCCCTCGACGAGCACGTTCGTGAGTCGGCGGCGGCCGAGTTCCTGTAGCGCGACGGACAGTCTCTCCTGCCGCTCGTCACCGTCGCACTGGAAGACCTCGCAGCCGGCGTCCCGGAGCCGCTCGACACGGGCGGGGGGGGCGTCCCTCGCCACCATCACGAGCACGGGCACCTCCCTCGCCGTGGCGACGAGCCGGCCGTCGGCGGGCAGTCTCGCGGCGGAATCGAGCACGATCCGCACCGCCGTCCGCGGGCCCGGTGGCCGCGCCGTGAGCAGCGGGTCGTCGGCGATTGCCGTGTTCACGCCGATCATGATCCCGTCGACCCTGCCCCTCAGCGCATGCACGATTTTTCGGGAGGCTTCCGACGAGATCCAGCGGCTCTCCCCGGCATGCGTCGCCACCTTCCCGTCGAGGCTCATGGCCCACTTCGCGATCATCCAGGGGCGGCCGTGTTGCACGAGCATGCGAAAGGGCGAGGTGAGCCGCACCGCCTCGTCCTCGCGGAGGCCGACCTCGACCGCGATCCCCTCCGCCGCGAGCTTCGCGACGCCCTCGCCGTTCGCATGCGGCGAGGGATCGCCCGCGGCCACGACCACCCGCCGGATGCCGGCGGCGATGATCGCGTCGGTGCAGGGGGGCGTCTTGCCGACGTGGCGGCACGGCTCGAGCGACACGCAGAGCGTCGCCCCGCGGGCAGCGGGGCCCGCGGCCGACAGCGCCATCACCTCGGCATGGTCGCCGCCGAACCGCTTGTGCCAGCCCTCGCCGAGCGTGGTGCCGTCGTCGGCGATCACGACGGCTCCGACCATCGGGTTGGGCTCGACCCAGCCCTCCCCGCGGCGGGCGAGCACGATCGCCCGTGCCATCGCGACGGATTCGCCCGGCGTGAACGACATCAGCCCGGCGTCCAGAGCGTCTTCTTTTCGGAGCCCCCCGGCTCGGTCCTTCCTGCAGAGGCCGTGCCGCCGTCTGGCGTCCAGAGCTTGCCCGGCTCCGCGGCGGGGATCTGCGCCGCCGGTCCGGCCGCCCCGCCGGCGGGCATGCCGCCCCGACCCGCCATGGCCGACAGGTCGATGCCCGCCTCGGCGAGCACGTCGGTCACGGCCCGGATCACCTTCTCGTCGCGGCCATGCTCGCGGCCCACGTGGTCGAGCAATCGCATGATTTCGGCCTCGTCACCACGCTGGAGCCGCACCCGCAGTTCCGCCGCGTCGATCATGCCGTCGCTCGCCTTCAGGCTCGCGGCGATCGATCGGAGTTCCTTGATGATCTCGAGCTTTCGCACGGACGACTGGGCCCGCTCTTCGAGCAGGCCGTAGGCCTCCCAGCGGTCTTCCGGGGTCGCATCGGGCCGAGAGACGAGCTCGGTCGCGGCACGTTCGGACGCCGTGTCGAACCCCGTGGCCGCACCCGCGACGAGCATGCCGCGAAGCTCCTCGAGGGGCAGCTCCCGCAGTGCGACGCGATGCCACCGCATCGGGGGCACCTCCTCGAGAGGCTTCTTCGATTCGATCGGCTTCGGGGCTTCGAGCGAAAGCCGTTCACGGACCCGTGCCCACGCCGGCGGCGCGTCGGGCTGCCGGCTCGCCGCCTCCCCATCCTCGATCATGGCGAGCACCCGCATGCGGCCTTCGCGGCTGGCGATCGCCTCGCGGGGCGTCTTGCCGAGCAGCTCGGGCAGCGCGGCCTCCGGCCACATCGCCACGAACCGGTCCCACAGCAGCTCGCGCTGCCTCGCCATGAGCGTGTCGACGAGCGACGGCTGGTCCGAGGCGGGCCGCTCGCGGGGCGGCTCCGACAGCCGCACCATGTACTGTGTGTTGACGAGCCAGGCGGTCGGGGTCGTGCCGCCGCCCTGGCGGGAATCGTCCTTCGTGAACGTCGTTCCCAGGAGCGGCTCGACGACCGGTTTCGCCTCGTTCGCATCGGGCTCGAAGCCCTGGAGCACGGCCTCCGGCTCCCGGTCGGTCTGTCGGCCGAAGATGAGCAGCGAGGCGAGCAGCCGCTGCGGGTCGTCGGGCTTGGGGCCCGCCTCGCCGATCCGCCAGACGCTCCGGGGCGGAACGCGATTTTTCGACACCCACTCGCCGCGATCGAACGGCACCGCCTGGAATCGGACGTCGTGCCGCAGCTTGTCCTCGACGAGCTCGATCTCCTCCGGTGTCCGCCCGTGCATCGCGCCGACGAGACTCACGAGGGAAATCGTCGGCGAGCGATCCGGATCCGCCTCGTGCTCCAGCTCGATCGCCCGGCCCGTCGCTTCGACCGAATCATCGGCCGACATGCCGGCCGACGCCGCCACCTTCAGCCATGCCTCCGCCGCCTCGAACGGCCGGGCGAGCAGCTCGCAGAGGATCGCGATGTTCGCGTGGACGGCGCGGCAGTCGCCCGCGACTCCCTTCAAGCTGCGAAACGTCGTGAGCGCCTTCGACAGCCGGAACGCCCGTGCGTGTTCGACGGCACGGTCGAACTCGAATCGCCAGGGGGAATCCTCGGGCGGGTTCTCGATCGGCGGCCGCGACCGCAGCGCCGCCGGCACGCCGGCCATTCCGATCCTGGCGGCGAGCATCCGTCGCTCGTCCTCGCTGGCGAGCTGCTTCTCCTCGATCCACTCGAGCAGCCCCTGCGCGAAGCCGACCGATCCGAGCTGTGCCGCGACCTGTGCGAGCGAGGCGGCGATCCTCGCCACGTCCGGCAGGACCTCCGCGCCACAGGCCTCGCGGGCCTTGTCGAACGCCGTCGCCGATTCCTGGAGCCGTCCGACGAGGGCCTCGCACAGCGCCGACTGCGCCATCGCCATGGGATTGTCGGGGCAGGCTGTGACGAACTCCGTGGCGGCCGCGGATGCCTCGCCGATTTTCCGGTCGGCGAGCGCGAGCTTCACCTTCGTCGAGAGAAGGCAGGCCTTTCCCGGCTGCCGGGTGGCGAGGCGATCCACCATCTCCCGCGCCGCGGAGAGCTGCTGACCCTCGACGAGGCGGTCGAGCTGATCGAGGTCGCCGACGAGCTCGCTGCAGCAGAACTTGATCTTCTTGCCCGTGCCGCCGGGGCACGGAGAGTAGGGATCGATGGCCATGCGTTTCTTTGCTCCGGAGAAACACAAAATGTAGCAGATGGACCACCGCGTGTTGCCCGGCGGCGGGTCAGCCTGCATACTTCCGGCAACGCGCGGGTAGGCGGCCGGCGCGGCGATGGTCCGTGGCATCGCAGTCCCAGCAATCCTCCGCCAAGCCCATGCGCCAGCCCCGCATCCTCGTCGTCGATTCGGCCGGCCCTGCCGGGCTACCCTACGCGAAGCTCGTGGCGCGTCTTCAGCCGCTCGAGCTTCGGGTCGAGTCGTCGCTCGAGAAGGCGCTCGGAAGCCTCTCCCGCGACTCGTGGGATCTCGGCATCGTCACGGCCCGTTCCGGCCCGACGGCCGACGTCCTCTACGGCGCCGTGAAGAAGGCCGATCCGCAGCTGCCGATGGTCGTGATCGACCCGCACGCGAGCGTCGACACAGCCCGCGCCTGCATGCAGGCCGGGGCGGGGGACTACCTCGACGTGAAGCGGGTGGAGACCGACCTCGAGGACGCACTCGAACGGCTGCTGCGAAACTCGCGGCGGATCGCGGCGGAGGAGCTGCTTCGCCGCACGGTCGAGCGGTCGTACTCGTTCGACGATTTTCTCGGCGAGAGCCCGCCGATGCAGAAGGTCTACTCGATCATCGACCGGGTCGCGGCGAGCTCGGTGGACGTGCTCGTCACAGGGGAGACCGGCACCGGCAAGGAGCTCGTCGCCCGTTCGCTCCACCGCCGCAGCCGCCGGGCATCGGGGCCGTTCGTGCCGGTGGATTGCGGCGCGATCCCCGACGCGCTGCTCGAGAGCGAGCTTTTTGGTCACGAGCGGGGCGCGTTCACCGGGGCCGACTCACGGCGGATGGGTCTCGTCGAGTTCGCCGACAGCGGCACGCTCTTTCTCGACGAGGTCGGCGAACTTCCGCTGCCGCTCCAGGCGAAGCTGCTGCGGGTGTTGCAGGAACGGCGGATCCGGCGGGTGGGTGCCCGCCAGGAAAACGCCGTGGACGTGCGGGTCGTCGCCGCCACGAGCCGCGACATCGACACGATGGTCGAAGGGGGTGAATTCCGGCGGGATCTCTTCTACCGGATCAACGTGGTGCGGATCGACATGCCGCCGCTGCGGACGCGTGGCGACGACATCGGCCTCCTGGCCGAGGCGTTCGCGAATCGCGCGATCCAGGAGATGGGCAAGGCAGCCGGCGGCCTCTCCTCCGACGCCTACCAGGTGCTCAGGAGCTACCACTGGCCCGGCAACGTCCGCGAACTGCAAAACGTCGTCCGTCGGGCCGTTGCCATGACGCGATCGCACGTCGCCGGCGTCGAGGACCTGCCCGACGAGGTGGTCGCCGCCGCGGGAAGAAACGGGGCCGACGGGAATGCCGTCGGCTTTTTCGCCCAGCGGGCCGAGCAGGTCGCGAGGTTCGAGCGGCAGTACCTCACCGATCTGCTCACGCGGCACTCGGGCGACGTGTCCGCCGCCGCCCGCGAGGCGAGGCTTCCTCGAGGCACACTCTACCGGCTCATGAAGGGGCACGCGCTCGACGCCCCGGCGTTTCGGAAGGACCCGAAGGCCTGATCCACTCGTTCGGGGGCGGCCGAAAACTGCTGCGCACAACCGTCGGAGTCCGACGCCACGGGGGCCAATCCGAGCGAGGCCTGGTGAAACCTGCGATCGGGCACGGTGAGGGGCCGAGCAATTCGAAACCCGATGGATTCAGATACAGCGCCCTCGAGGGATCTCACGCAGTTACTGCCCCGAGCACGATGTTGTTGACTGTGGTTTTCGGCTGACTGAGCGGCGCCACGGTCCCACGGACGCCCGAGCCGCAAGTTGCCCTGCAGGACATAGTGA